>CAZQSD010000011.1:0-8033 GCA_964595885.1 uncultured Sangeribacter sp. | reverse complement strand
GCATCCATTAAAATGAACCAAATCCTAAAACGGCTCATTCAAATATTTCAGAATGTCGGCGGGAGCACTTACAATCTGATCAGCATGGGCCTCACGAAGCTCAGCCGCCGGTCGGAATCCCCAGGTGACGCCAACAGACATGACACACGCCCTTTTGGCTGTCTCTATATCAACTGCTGAGTCACCCACATACATCACCTCCGCCTTAGGAGTAGGATGCTGGCTGAGTATATCAAACACAATCGAAGGATCCGGCTTCACAGGACGGTTAGGGCGTTGCCCCTGCACAGCGACAAATGGTATGGAAGGGAAGAAATATTCCACTATCTTGCTGGTAGCCACTTGATATTTGTTAGAAGCAATCGCCAATGCCACTCCTCTCGCTGTGAGTTCTTCAAGCAATTCTGGAATACCATTATAGGGTTTTGTGGCATCAGTGCAATGCACATCGTAATATTCACGGAAATTCTCGAGCAATTTCATGATTGTGGCTTCATCGGCGTCCGGCTGTGCCCTTTGGATGAGTTTTTTCACACCGTTACCAACCATATAATTATATGCCGGAATAGGGTGCTGTGCAAATCCCATTTTCCGAAGAGCGTAGTTGCAGGCCTCACCTAAATCATATATGGTGTTGAGCAATGTACCATCAAGGTCAAATATCACTAACTTTTTCATTTTATTTCATTTTTTCGAATTATACATTAATAACAACTCAGAATGGATAACCGATTGAGAAATGGAACGACGAATCCCTATGCCAACGTGGATGAATGAGTGGCCAAGGCTGCTGATTAATGGCCGGATTATGTGCTTTCATTCCCAAGTCGAAACGCAACAGGAAGTAGTTGAAATCAAAACGCAATCCCAGCCCATATGCGGCCGCCAATTCCTTATAAAACTTATTAAAGTGAAACATTCCCTCCGGCTGTGTGGGATAATTATGAATTGTCCAGATATTACCGGCATCAATAAAGGCAGCCAGTTCAAGTATCCAGAATAGTTTTGCACGATATTCCATGCTGAGATCAAACCTTATGTCGCCACACTGGTTTATAAAATCGCTGACAGAGTTCGTACCCGGATAGCGGCCTGGGCCAAGAGTTCTTACATCCCAACCTCTCACTCCATTTGCTCCACCTCCATAAAACCGCTTCTCAAAAGGCAATATGGTGGAGTTGCCATACGGATAGCCTACCCCAAGCCCCACATGAAAAGCCATCTTATTTCTGTCGTCAAAGGCATGTAGAAATGAAAAATCACTATTGATTTTAAAATATTGCGAATAGTGGATGCCAAAAATCTTATAGGGATCTTGCCTGACATTATCCCTATGGGCAAATATATTACTCAACAGATAAAGCAGATTTCCCGCGAATTCCGCATTGGCCCTGATCGTATAGATATTTCTTTGCATGGCTGTGCGCCAGGGGGCATCACTTTTCTTATTGGAATGGTAAAAACTAAATCCGAGGCGCATTATGAAATGATCCTCATAACTATAGCGCAATAGCGGGTTATCAGGAGCTATCTGATCTATGAAATCAATAGTGCTTTCCGGAAGATATACATAATTTATGTCAATCGGGGTCAGGACGTAACGGTTATGATTCCGGTTATGAGTCCATTTGTATGACCATCCCGCAGTAGAGATAATACGCGTGTATTCCGGGCGTTCCTGATATGACATTGAGGCATTCAGCTCAGTTGTGGCATTGATTCTGCGCTTGAACCGCTCGCTTAGAAAAGGCGCCTTGAATTTTGGAAAATTCAAGCCCATATCAAGGGAATATTCCATATATCTGTCATGAATCAACCCTTCCAGGTTACCACTCAATGATTCATATGCACCACGTATTTTTGCCGTCAGCGTCTCAGAGCCCTTTCCGATGTTGCGATGAGCATATGTCATGGAAGCTGCCACACCCAAATCGCCTTCGGAATTAGTGCCCTCCAGCTCAACTGAAATGGTCTGGCTTTTGCCCGGTGTGAGCAAAATGTAGGCATCCAGCAATCCTTCATCACCAATTTCCCCTACCGGCAAAAAACGGATATTGATAAATTTTAATATCCCATATCGCGCAAGCGCCTGATAAGTACGGTCTACCTCATTCTGTCGGTAAGGCCGTCCGGGAGTAATGAAGCAACTCTCATAAAGCGCCTCAGGACGCAAATAATGCCTATCGCCATATAATATGGTTATCCCCTTGTAGGAGAGCGTGTCGGTAGCAGGCAGATCCTTCAGCGACTCATCTTTGCCTGAATTATAATCTGTATAGAAATAGACGTTCCTTACCAGATATTTTTCATGGCTCATAAGTCTGCCGGCAGCATTCTCATAAGGAGGATTAAGGGTCATGGTCAAATCAACGAGATTACTTCCTTCGGTGGTGTCGGCATTAAAGGTTATGAATTCTTTCGTAAATCCATAATAACCTCGGTTCTTAAGATTCTCGGTGATGATTTCCCTTTGGGTTTCTAGCAATGTGCGGTCGAGCATGTTGCCGGGTTTCACAACAAAACGTCCTGTGTCCTGCATTACGATATTGCGGAAAACCGTATCAGGGAAATTATAACTTATGCTGTTGATCACATGTGGTGTGCCGGGATTAAGCTTATATCTGACCTTCACCTTCCGCTTCTTCTCGTCAAGGATTGTGTCCGATTCTACTACAGCCTCAAGGAATCCTTTGTTGACCATCGCTTTCGTGAGCTGCTCCCTGCCCATAGCAGTCAGGGTGGAATCATATATCACCGGCGGCTCGCCAAGCTTTCTGACCCAACGGTTATACCATTTCGTGGTGTCATTTCCGCTCATGTTGTAAACGCCCAGCCGAAACTTTATGCTCCAAAGCATCTTATGGTTAGGCAACTGCCTCAGATAAGCCGACATTTCCTGCGTATCAAATGTATGTGTGGAATCATTTATCTCGATATGCACGTTATCAAGCAAATAGCTTCCTTCAGGCACATGGCGGCTGCTGGCACAACCCCACAGCAACAGGAGCGGTGACATCACGCAATGCAGTTGTAATATTTTTTTTAGTCGCAGTCGCAAATTAATTTTTACTGTTTTTCCGCAATATATACTGATTTCAGATGCAAAGTTAATACTTTTTTACTAATTTTGCATCTCTACGATTACTGTTATATAATTCTCATATGCAACCAATATATTCCGAAACATATTTTCTTTCCGCCGGAGAGACTAATGCTGAGCAGGAAATGTCACTCCCTCTCCTTGTCACCAAACTTATAGACATAGCCACCGCCCACGCCAACAGTCTCGACATAGGCAATCCGTCAATGGCCCACATGAACGCCGGATGGGTGTTGTCGCGTCTCACTGTTGAGATGCTTGCTTATCCCAAAGTAAACGACACATATAAAATCTCCACTTGGGTCGAGAGTTTCAACCGTCACTTCTCTGAGCGTGCCTTTAAGATTGAATCGCCTGACGGGAAGGTGTTCGGATATGCAAGGTCAATCTGGATGGTAATGGACACTATAGCCCACACCAATGTGGGTCTCTCCCACCTCTCCCTGTCAGAAGATATGATTGACGGGACCCAACCTCCAATATCCAGGCAGCAGCGTCATGTGCCTATCATGGAAGACAGCTCGGATGAGGATAAACCAAAAGGTGGATTGACAGCTACTGAACCTCCGTTCATTTATAAATTCAAATATTGTGACCTTGATTCCTACCGCCATGTCAACACAGTGAGATATGTGGTGCTACTGCTGAACCGATTCACCCTTGAAGAACATGACGCAACCTTCGTGAAACGTCTGGAACTATCATTTCTTCATGAAGCCAAGTATGGGATGGTGACTTCTCTTTTGCGCTCTGATGAGCCCGACACACTGCTTTCCTCTTTTCAATTGAGCAATAATGAGGATCACACTCCCCTATTCTTTGCACGTCTGCTGCGGCAGACACGCTAATCCACAATTGTCGTTATGCAAGATCACTGCGAACCACAGCCAGACAGACTGTCAGAAGAAAAGAGACTTGAGCATGCGGGAGTGCGTCCTACAGCAATGCGCCTTCTCATCTACCGCATGCTCAGTAAATCTACCCACCCTATTTCATCGCTTGATATGGAGACAGAACTTGAGACAGTTGAACGATCAACTATCTCACGCACTCTTGCAACCTTTCTCAAGCATGATCTCATTCATGCGATTGATGACGGATCCGGTTCGATTAAATATGAATTATGCCGTTCCTCCCATCACCATTCTATTGCAGACCTGCATGTCCATTTCCACTGCACGGTATGCGATAAAACTTTCTGTCTATCCACCCCCGTACCATTAATAGACCTTCCGGACGGATTTGTAATGGAAGGTCTTAATTATGTGATTACGGGAAAATGTAGCCACTGTGCCTCAAAATCTTAAGCATTTACATTACAAAGCAGCTGTAGGGGGCCTGCAGACAGATGTATTCCCCTCTCTCAGGATTTGCATAGTCTTCTACGGCGGCTGCCGCAAGCTGATGTCGTAGTTGTTCCTCCGGATTGCCAAGACCAAAATGCATTGGAAAGAAATGGCCTACGTCTATTCTCCTTACAAACAGCCTTGCGCCTGTGAAATATTCGGTTCCTATTCTTGAGTCAACCGGAAACATTGCAAGATCTATTTCCGGATATTTCCCGGCAATTACCTCCAGCACGTCTGCAAAGCGTTTCAATTCCGTCGCAACCTCTTTCTCAGTTGACTCATCTTTCCATATCCATGCATTTAAATCGCCGGCATGGAAGAGAGTAATTCCATCTGCTGCAACACCATATGAATTGCCAATATCAGTTGAATCAAAAGCATCTATCTTAATCCGCTCATCTTCATAGGATTCTCCTGGCCCAAGGACAACCACAGAATCAACAGCAGGTCTCACCCCTGAGTATAATGAGGCGGGAGTAATGATATGCCGACAGAATTTAGCTGTGTCTTTACTCAAGATATACTTTATATTGGGAAAATATCTCCCCCATTCAAATATTTGCTTTACATAATGGTCCTTGTGATGATGACTCACCATAACATAAACAGGCTTTTCCTTATCAACTCCCTTGAGAAACATCGGAATGTCGTCGGAACTAAACAATGGGTCTTTCCAAAAATCGAAAACTATAGCCAGTCTCTCACTTTCAAACAAGAAACAATCATGCCATATATACTGCAATTTAATCATAATTCACTATTTAATCAGATTTTTACATCTTTTATTTTTATATATAACGCTCAACCGCTTCATTATTTCAAGCGTTTTAATATAAACCTCTTCCCTCAATCTCACTAAACTGTAAACCATAAACCCTAATCAAGATGAAAAAACCCGTATTCAATCACTGTAATACAGTATTTACAATCTCATGGATTCTAACCATTCCATTGCTCATCAATATCTGCACAGGATGTAATTTGTTTTCTTTCTGGCTGTCATGGTTATTATTCTTCCTGATTCTGGTCATATCCATTATCCGCCTTGTGCATGGGTTTAAGCAGCATTGCTATAAATTCAGCTGGGGACTTATTGCCCAGTTATTATTGGGAGCCGCCATCCTGATATTCTTCCAGTTATCGTTCAATCATGTGATCAAGACTCCGGTGAGCGATCCCGTCACACCTACCGAATTGACAATAGAGCCTCCAAAAATCATCGAGCCGATAGATTCCCTCACAAAGGAGACTAAAGCTGACTCGCTCAACAGAACAACCGACCATTCAGAGCCTGCGCCTGCTCATCACATACCGAGAAGATAATATTGGAGGTTGAATATCCCATAGTTCAGATTCAGCTTATTTTTAATTGAATTTTGATGAGTGACCAATAATCATTAAATTTGCAGTCCGAAAAATACCCTTAAACAATATGATCACAGCTTCAGCAAAGAAAAGAGAGAACATCGCGGAATATCTGCTATATATGTGGCAGATTGAAGATCTTATACGTGCCAATAATCTTGACATTGACAAGATCCAGACTTCCATCATTGACCAATATAAAGATCTACCGGAAGAAAAAAAGAAAGAGATGAGGGAATGGTATGAGTCTCTTATCGACATGATGCGGCGCGAAGACGTAGTCAAATCAGGCCATCTACAGCTTAATAAAAATGTGATCATAGCTCTTGATGATCTCCACCGCAAGTTATTGGCTGACCCCAAATTCGCAGCGTATTCAGCCCAATTCTACCACACTCTCCCCTTAATAGTTGAATTAAGGGCAAAAGCGGGCGACAATAAAGCCGGGGAGATAGAGACATGCTTTAATGCGTTGTATGGCATTTTGCTATTGCGCCTTCAGGGAAAAGAGATTTCGGAAGAGACAATGCAGGCTGCATCGCAGATTTCCAAATTCCTTGCCCTATTGTCTCATTATTACAAACAGGATTATAATAATGAGCTTTTCAAAGACTAAATAATCTGAAAAAACAGATCATGAGCGACGAAATTAATAAAGAGATTGAAAAAAGAAGAACCTTTGCTATCATATCACACCCTGACGCGGGTAAGACCACTCTCACCGAGAAGCTGTTGCTTTTCGGCGGTGCTATCCACGTGGCAGGGGCAGTGAAAAGCAACAAAATAAAGAAGTCCGCCACATCTGACTGGATGGAAATTGAAAAACAGCGCGGAATATCTGTGGCCACTTCCGTGATGGGATTTAATTATGGCGACTACAAGATAAATATACTTGACACTCCGGGCCATCAGGATTTTGCCGAAGACACTTTTAGGACACTCACTGCGGTTGACTCTGTGATTATAGTTGTTGACGTGGCCAAGGGTGTGGAGACCCAGACAAGAAGACTTATGGAAGTGTGCCGCATGCGTAACACTCCGGTGATCATCTTTGTCAACAAACTCGACCGCGAAGGTCGCGATCCTTTTGATATTCTTGACGAACTCGAACAGGAACTTCAGATAAAAGTGCGCCCACTCTCCTGGCCTATAAACATAGGTGCCAAATTCAAGGGAGTCTACAACATTTACGAACAGGGACTTGATCTTTTCACACCATCAAAGCAGACAATCAGCGAACGGGTGGAAATTGAGGATGTCAACTCTCCATTGGTTGATGAATTGGTGGGTGAGACAGACGCAGAAAAACTGCGCGAGGATCTTGAACTGATAGAAGGTGTATATCCTGAATTTAATGTAGAAGATTATCTTGCCGGCAAAGTGGCACCCGTATTCTTCGGATCCGCACTCAATACTTTCGGTGTAAAGGAACTTCTTGACTGCTTTGTGAAGATTGCACCCGCTCCTAAGCCTATTGAGGCTGTGGAACGCGTTGTGCGGCCTCAAGAGGAAGGCTTCACAGGCTTCGTATTCAAGATTCATGCAAACATGGATCCTAACCATCGCTCCTGCATCGCATTCGTAAAAATCTGCTCCGGAAAGTTTGAGCGCAATGTTAATTACCGACATGTCCGCTCAGACAAGATGATGAAGTTTGCTGCCCCGACTGCATTCATGGCCCAAAAGAAAAATATCGTTGACGAGGCCTATCCGGGCGACATCGTCGGCATTCCCGACACCGGAAACTTCAAGATCGGCGATACGCTGACTTCCGGTGAACTGTTGCATTTCAAGGGTCTACCCTCTTTCTCTCCGGAGATGTTCAAGTATATTGAGAATGCTGATCCGATGAAAGCGAAACAGCTTGACAAGGGCATCAGGCAATTGATGGACGAGGGGGTTGCCCAGATGTTCACCAACAGCTTCAATGGCAGAAAAATTATCGGGACAGTGGGTCAGCTCCAGTTTGAAGTCATCCAATATCGTCTGCTGCATGAATATGGCGCGCAATGCCGCTGGGAACCCATCAGTCTTTACAAGGCTTGTTGGATTGAAAGTGACGACGAGGAGGCATTAGCTGCTTTCAAAAAGCGCAAACACCAGTTCATGGCCACCGACAAGGAAGGCCGCGACGTCTTTCTCGCTGATTCCAATTACGTGCTCCAGATGGCACGTAATGACCATCCACGCGTCCGCTTTCACTTCGCATCAGAATTTTA
>CAZQSD010000010.1:0-44164 GCA_964595885.1 uncultured Sangeribacter sp. | reverse complement strand
CTCGTGGCGCATGCCGCTTAGCCTATATTGTTATTTTTAACGGACTATTGATAAACAAATATAACATTTAATCTGCAAGGATAGTTGAACATGATCGGGTTAATTAATGTTATATTAATAAAAATAATACTAATTCTAAAAACTTATTCGACTATGAATATCGGACAATCTCGTATCAATAGATCAAGATTTTTGTCAAGGTTCTTGATGACCGCTGCAGGAATAATTTGTTTTGGCATTTGTGCATTTGCACAAGATGCTGAGAGTAAGACGGACACAATGGTAAATCATTTGACTCCCTCACAACAACGGGTGCAGGCCATGATTGAATCAACCGATGTCATTTCAGTCAATGGGCAACTTGTGAGAAAAGATTCTATTGAGCGTCTTTTGAATCGGTTTTATGTTGATCAGTTCAGACATTTTCAGGATCCGAGAGCCCCTTATTTTATGTTTCTGAGTAAAAGCGGAAACTTAGCTATGGGCGTTGGTGGCCTTATAAGAATGAGGGGCTATTTTGATTGGAATGGTTCAATCCCGATCAGTGGATTTTCTCCTTATATGATTACAATTCCAAAAGATCCGACTCAGCTCAGATGTTTGGCTGCCACTCCGGCTGGTACGGGACTATTCTTTACGCTCTTAGGCAAGAATGCTCTTTTAGGTAACTTTCTTGGTTTCTTTCAAGCAGATTTCTCAGGATATAACAACAGAGGTTTTAAGCTTAAGAAAGCTTATGTGCAATTTAGAGATTGGACAGTGGGTTATGCTACCACAACCTTTGAGGATACAAAGGCTGAGCCTGCTACTATTGACGCAGCAGGTCCTAATGGAGTTAATTCAAGGACTAATGTGCTGGTGCGATATGCGCATACATTTAAGGGGAATCATTGGGGGGTGGCTGGATCATTGGAAATCCCTTCTTCCTCAATAAGTGCCGACGGAGAGTATACAAAGGCATGTAGCGACTATGTCCCTGATGTCGCTGCTTTCGCTCAATATCAGTGGGCCGATGGAGAAAGCCATGTGAGACTTTCCGGCCTTGCAAGGGTATTGTCATATAGAGATCTTGTAATGGCTAAAAATCATAATATCATAGGCTGGGGTGTGCAGTTATCTGCTGCTATTAAGGTTCTCCCCCAGTTTGATCTGTATGGTATAGCTTCAGTCGGCCAGGGACATGCCTCCTATACTACTGACCTCGGAATAGGAAATTTTGATTTAGTGGAAGATCCTGGCGCCAAGGGCAAACTCTATGCTCCAACTGCTGTGGGATATGTATTCGGCGCAAGATATTATTTCTTGCCAAGTCTGTTTGCCAATCTTGCTCTTTCCGAACAGCGTTATTATCCCCGTGAAAATCCCAATGACTCACAGTATAAATATGGTCTTTATGGTGCAATCAACTTGTATTGGGATATAACACCCCGTTTTGAAGTAGGAATGGAATATCTTGCAGGCAAACGAATGAATTTCAATGGTACGCATGGTAATGCCAACCGTGTAACTGCAATGGCTATGTTTAGTTTCTAAAGCTTTAAGATAAAGGAACAGGGATGGCATTTAAATGCCATCCCTGTTCCTTTATCTTAAAGCTTTCTATGCATTACTTTACGCCAAGGTCAGTGAGCACACGGTTGATTTTATCTTCCGCTTTTTTGACTGATTCTTCATATTTATCTGCAGATGGAAGGTCTTCGCGCACTTCTACGTAGAATTTGATTTTTGGTTCGGTGCCGGATGGACGAACAGACACTTTGTCACCAGCTTCAGTAAAGAACTGAAGGACATTAGAAGTGGTAGGGAAATTCATCTTCTCTGTCTCACCTGTCTTTAGGTTACGACAGTTAAGATCAGCATAATCCTTAACAATTACCACCGGAGAACCTGCAAGTTCTTTTGGAGGATTAGCACGGAATTCCTTCATCATAGCAACGATCTCGTCGGCACCAGTCTTTCCTGGACGAACAACACTCACACCACGTTCACGGGAGAATCCATATTCCTTATATATATCAATAAGCATCTCATAAAGGGTTAGGCCTTTCTCAGCCGCCCAAGCAGCTATTTCACACATAAGGGTGATTGATGAAACTGCGTCCTTATCTCGAACAAAAGTCTCAGGAAGGAATCCGTAGCTCTCTTCTCCACCTCCGAGATAGCGTTCCTTACCTTCAAGATTACGCATGACGTCGGCGATCCATTTGAAGCCTGTGAAGCAATCATAACATTTCACATTATTAGCTTCAGCAATCCGTTTGATTGTTTCAGTAGTGACGATTGTCTTGACACAGTATTCACTGCCCGTAAGTTTATTGAGTTCGCGGTTACGAGTGATGAGATAGTAAAGGAAAATCATTACAATCTGATTACCGTTAAGCAATTGGTATTCACCTTTGCTATCACGCACCACAAGTCCGATACGGTCAGCGTCAGGGTCAGAAGCAACCACTATACTTGCCCCAACTTCTTTAGCCTTTGCAATTGCCATAGCCATAGCCTCAGGATTCTCCGGATTGGGAGAGACAACTGTTGGGAAGTCTCCACTGAGCACATCCTGTTCTGGAACATGGATAACATTCTCAAAACCCCATTTCTTCAAAGAATCGAAAACCAGCATTTTGCCAGTGCCATGAATAGGAGTGTAGACGATTTTCATGTCGGCATGCTTTTTGTCAACTTCCGGAGAGAGGGAAAGAGTTTTGATGTCGTCAAGGAACATTTCGTCAACATCCTTACCAATGATCTGGATAAGATCTTTATTAGGAGTGAACTTTATCTGATCAAGTGACTTTATGGCGTTGACATAAGCGATAGTTTCAACATCGTGTGGCGCAATCATCTGCGCGCCATCACTCCAATAAGCCTTATAACCATTATATTCTTTGGGGTTGTGGCTGGCAGTTACCATCACACCGCTCTGACAACCGAGCTTGCGTATAGTGTATGATACTTCAGGCACTGGACGGCAAGATTCAAACAGATAGACCTTGATGCCATTTGCAGAGAAAATGTCGGCTGCCAATTCTGCAAAAGTACGGGAGTTGTTGCGTACATCATGACCGACTACCACAGAAATTTGAGGCAGATCCTTAAAACAATCCTTTAGATAGTTAGCAAGACCTTGTGTAGCCGCACCCACTGTATAGATGTTCATTCTGTTTGAGCCGGCACCCATAATGCCACGCAAACCTCCTGTGCCAAATTCAAGATCCTTATAGAATGCGTCGATTAACTGAGTCTGATCCTGATCGTCAAGCATAGCTTGAACAGCCTTACGTGTTTCCTCATCATACTGAGGACCGAGCCATTGTTGGGCTTTTGCCTTTACCGTTTTTAATAATTCGTCGTTGTTCATTTGATATTGGAATTTGGGTTATTCTAATATTTTAACGCAAAACTAATAAAAAAAGCTTTCAAATTCAAGTGAAATAAAGAAAAAAAGTGTTTCTTTCAAAAAAATAATGGTTTTGATGGTAAAATCACTTATAGAAGGATCCGACTTTCACACTTATATTCTGTTGGCTGCAAAGCATAATGTATATTTTTACCAAAAAAGAAAAAGTTTTGAATACTTAAATAAAAAATTATTATCTTTGCAATTCCAAATATAGAAATATATGATTTCATCTATGACAGGCTTCGGGCGCGGAAATGCCCGGACACTTACAAAAAGAATAAAAGTGGAGGTTAAGTCATTAAACAGTAAACAGCTTGATCTTTCACTTCGCGTGCCTTCTAATTTCCGAGAGCTTGAAGTGACTATGCGTGCTCCAATTGCGTCAAAACTTGAACGTGGTAAAGTAGAAATGACTGCCACGATTGAGAATCTCGTGACAGAGGCGGCCACTACTGTAAATGTTGAAGTGCTTGCCGCTTATAAAGGGCAACTTGAAGAAACCGCCCGAAGGCTTAATCTTCCGGAACCTACTGATTGGTATTCAGTATTATTGCGGCTTCCTGAGGCAATGAAAACTAACGATACTGGAATTTTAATGGAAGAGGATGTCGAGGCCTTTATGAAAGCGTGTGATGAAGCACTTGATTCGCTTGTGGAATTCAGGCATCGTGAAGGTCGGAAATTATATTATTTTTTTGAATCAAAGATCGAGCGCATTAAGGCCCTTTTAGAGGAAATAGCTCCTTTAGAAGAAGAAAGAGTACCAAAAATACGTGAACGTCTTGAGGAACAATTGTCACGCCTGTCTTCCATAGAATATGATAAAGGCAGGCTTGAACAGGAATTAATTTTTTATATTGAGAAACTTGACGTAACTGAGGAAAAAGTGCGCCTTGCGACCCACCTTAATTATTTCATGGAAACGCTTGGCGATGAATCATTTTATCCGGCTCAGGGGCAAGGGAAAAAATTAGGTTTCATAGCGCAGGAGATGGGACGCGAAATCAATACTTTGGGGTCAAAAGCCAATAATGCAGAAATGCAGAAATTAGTTGTCATGATGAAAGATGAGCTTGAGCAGATAAAAGAACAGGTGCTTAATGTCTTGTAACAATAGATTTTTAGTTAGACATCATGAAGGGTAAAATCATTATATTGTCAGCTCCATCTGGCACAGGAAAGTCGACTATTATTGGAGAATTAATGAAAAAACCTGAGTTGCATCTTGGTTTTTCTATTTCAGCAACCAGTCGGCAACCACGAGGTCAAGAGGTGGACGGTAAAGACTATTTTTTCCTTACTGAACAGGATTTTCAGCATAAGGTAGAAAATGGTGAGTTTGTTGAATGGGAAGAAGTATACGCAGGTACCCGTTATGGAACGCTTGAAAGTGAGGTCAGAAGAGTCACCGAGTCAGGTAATAATCTTATCATGGACGTTGATGTAAAGGGAGCTTTAAATATAAAAAGGAGATTTGGCTCAGATGCCTTGTCAATTTTTGTGATGCCTCCCGACATAACAATTCTTGAACAGAGATTAAGAAATCGTGGCACAGATTCTGAGGAGACTATTAGCAGACGTCTTGCAAAAGCCAGATATGAAATGAGCTTCTCAAAAGAATTTGATACTGTTGTGGTTAATGATTCTTTACCAGAGGCAGTGGAAGAGGTGAGAGGTAAGATAGTTCAGTTTGTGAAATTTTAACATCTTGACAAATGACTATAGGGATATATAGCGGAAGTTTTGATCCGATACACACTGGGCACGCGATGGTGGCGAACTATGTCGGTCAGACTGGTATTGTAGATGAGGTGTGGCTTATGGTAAGTAGGAGAAATCCATTAAAAGTTTCGCTCACCCCCGAAGATGATCATCATCGGCTTGATATGGTGGGGCTGGTAGCAGAGAATTGTCTTAATGTGAAAGCCTCTGACTTTGAGCTGTCGTTGCCTGCGCCTTCATATACTTATGTTACGCTCTGCAAACTACGAGAAAAATATCCGGAGCATAGATTTAAACTTATAGTTGGAGGAGATAATTGGCAACATCTTGGGAGATGGCGAGATGCAGATAAAATAATTAAAGAGTTTGGGCTTATAATTTATCCACGTCCCGGATATCCTTTACCGGAGGTGCCTCCCAAAGGTGTTGAAGTCCTTACTTTTGGTCCCACAGCCCACGTGTCGTCATCATTCATACGTTCATTGCTTGCCAAGAATGGTAATATTAATTTCTTCGTACCTATTCCTGTAGCAAATTATATTAAAGAACACAATCTTTATTCATAAAATGGAAGAAGATATAATAAAACACCGACTTATTGGAATCACATCTCTGGCAGCAGACTATTGCAACGCCTGTGAGAATGCCCGAGAAATGGAAAGAGACGAGTTTATTGACCGTATGCTTGATACCCTTCCGAGGATTTATTGGGAATTCTTTGATCTCAGCACTGACGAAATGGTAACTCTTGATGAGTTTGACTATTTTTCTTCATATGTTGATGAAGATTATTATGAGAGCATACGCAGGAATATTGAGATGCTTTTTGGGCCGGAGGATGTGTTTCTAGAGACGTTCGAGGAGGATATGAAATACAGTGACAGTCCTATTGCCGCTTCAATCTCAGAGTCACTTGCTGACCTTTTCCAGCCTCTTTTTAACTTTATTTCTATTGTTAAAGATACGGAAGGAGAGAAACTTGTGGAAGCCTACATGCACTGTCACGAGGAATTTGAGTATTATTGGAGCCAGACTCTTTGTAATGTTCTCAGAGCCCTTAACCATATCAAATATAACAAATAATCTCTGATGTCTTGGAATAAGGGTTCTTATAATCATAAGACCATACTATTAAATACACTATAAAAATGGAAAACAATCATAAGATAGATAAGCTATTGCATTGGCTAACCGAGTCAACATGTAATTTCGTCGCCATAAAGACTATAAAAAAAGAACTTGATGCAGCAGGCTTTAAGGAGCTGAATCAAGGCGAAGCATGGGTTCTTAAACCTGGGGAGAAATATTATATGCTGAAAAATGATAGTGCAGTGTTTGCATTTATCATGGGTATGGACACCCCAGCCACTCATGGATTTCATATAATTTCAGCGCATTCTGATAGTCCTTGTTTTAAGATCAAACCTAATGCGGAGATTTATGGCGACGGGGGAGTAGTAAGCCTTAATGTGGAAAAATACGGTGGAGGCATTTTATACACATGGTTTGACCGTCCATTGTCAATGTCCGGAAGAGTAATGGTTGATTCCGGAAATCCTCTTCATCCCAAAAGTATTGTATTTGACTTAAAACGTCCTGTAGCCACTATCCCTCATCTCGCCATACATTTTAATCGTGGGGTCAATGAAGGTAATCCTCTTTCAGTGCAAAGAGACATGAAGCCGGTGATCGGATACTTCACTTATGAGGAAATTCTGTCTGCAAAGGAACGAGGTGGATTTGTAAAAGTGATGGTTGCTGATCATCTTTCCATTGCTCCTGAGGAAATCATTGACTATGAGATTTGTCTTTATCCGTTTGAGAAGGCTCAGACATGTGGTGTAAGAAATGAATATTTCCAGTCAGGTAGGATTGATGATCTTTCTATGGCATTTGCAGGCTTGGAGGCCCTTCTGGACACATCTTCCAAGGCATCGTCAGCAACGAGAATCTTGGCAGTGTTTGACAATGAGGAAACCGGATCAGGCACAAAACAGGGGGCGGCCTCTCCGGTGCTTCGTGATATGATGGAGCGCATTGTAAATTCCTATAGTGCAAATAAAGATGATTTATATAGGAGCATTGCAAATTCGTTTATGATCTCTGCAGATGATGCGCATGCATGGCATCCGAATTACAATAGTAAGTATGATCCGACCAATCATCCGGTTATAGGAGGTGGACCTGCAATAAAAATAAATGCTAATTGCAAATACATGACTGATGCAAATGGAGCTGCCGTATTTCGTAATCTTTGTAAATTGGCTGGAGTATCGTGTCAGACATTTGTCAATCATTCGGAAGTGGCAGGAGGCTCAACTCTCGGCAATATCTTGACCTCTAAGATGGATATTGCCGGTGTGGATATGGGTGCGCCAATATGGGGTATGCATTCTGCAAGAGAAACTGCCGGAGTTGCTGACCATATAATGATTGTTCGTGTTTTCTCGGAATTTTATCATTTATAATGCTAAAATTTTGCTGACGCGGATAAATTTTAATATCTTTGCAGTCGGAAATATGTGCAGGCATGTTTTTTGCTTGTGCTATCCTTGAAAACTGATGGTCAGCATCTGCTTTGGCTATCAAAAAGAGAGAAAAAATAAAAATAAGATAAAAGTCAAGATGAACGTAAATTACGAGAAACTCGACAACGTCAATGGTGTGATTACCGTGACACTCGAAGAGAAAGATTATTCAGATAAAGTGAGCAAAAAGCTCAAAGAAATAGGTAAGACCCATGCAGAGCCGGGTTTCCGTCCGGGTCATGTTCCTGCAGGTCTCATTGCTAAGAAATACGGCACAGCTGTAAAATATGACGTAGTCAACAAGGAGACAGCTGATGCGGTCTTCAACTATATAAAAGAAAATAAGCTTCAGGTTCTTGGCCAGCCCATTCCTGAGAGTGACAATGAATTTAAGATTGAAAATAAAGATTTTACTTTCAAATTTAAGGTAGGTCTTGCTCCTGAGATTGACAACCATGTCAATAAAGAACTCCATATACCTTATTATAATATTCAGATAACTGATGAAATGGTCAATGAGCAGATTGAGAATCTGCGTAAGCGTTTCGGACATCAGGTGCCTGGAGAGGAGACGGAGCCTAATGCTGTTATCAAGGGTGTCATAACGGAACTTAACCCTGATGGTTCGGTTAAGGAAGATGGCATTGTGGTTGAAAATGGTATTATCTCACCTGCTTACTTTGTGAATGATGATCAGAAGAAACTCTTTGAAGGCAAGCATCCCGGTGATATAGTGGTATTTAATCCCGCTGCAACTTGTGATGCAAATCCTGCAGAGATGTCATCTATGCTTAACATTGACAAGGATAAGATTGATGATCACAAGGGGGATTTCAATTTTGAAATCAAGGAGATTATCGTTCTTAAACCTGCAGAAATGGATCAAGAGTTCTTTGACAATGCTGTTGGTAAGGACAAAGCACATAATGAAGATGAGTTGCGTGCTGCAATAAAAGAATTGCTTGCCATGAATTTGGCCAATGATTCTAACTACCGTTTCTCAATTGATGCAAAGAAGGCTGTTGAGAATGCAGTAGGCACTCTTGAACTTCCTGAGGCTATTCTGAAAGATTTCCTTATCCGTCAGAATGAAGGTCTGAATAATGAGAATATTAATGAAGAGTTTGACAAGATGCGTGGTCAGCTTACATGGGATCTTATCCGTGACAATATCGCAGTTAAGTTTGATGTAAAGCTTACCCAGGAAGATCTTCTTAATGAGGCTCGAGGAGTGGTGATTCGCCAACTCATGCAATATGGGCCAAATGCTCTTACTGACCAGATCGTAGACAGATATGCTAATGAGGTGCTCAAGGATGAGAAAAATCGCGAGATGCTAACTCAGAATGCCTTGACAAGAAAAGTGTTTGACGTTATTAAAGAAAACGTGACACTGGATGAGAAGGAGGTATCGGTTGATGACTTCCGTGCGCTTTTCAATACAGAAGCAAATGCTGTTGAAGCTTAAGTGACTCATATATTTGATATTGGAGCTATTATGTTCTGATATTAAGTGGAAATGAAATAGCTTATCCCGGTGGCTGTGCTGTCAAAGTGCAATCGCCGGGTTTGGTTTTTGGCACGGTATTTGCTATTAGAATAGTAAATGATGAAAAAAATGCAAAACGAATTTAGAAATTTTGCCGTCAATCACCTTGGAGTGAACTCGAACACTCTTGACGGATACACACGTTATATCAATAAAAATAGTGCCGGAGTATCATTGACTCAGCCAAGTGCAGATTACATGAATCCCTATATTCTTGAGGAACGTCAGCTGAATGTAACTCAGATGGATGTTTTTTCACGTCTTATGATGGATCGAATAATTTTTCTTGGCACTCAAGTTACAGACACCTCGGCTAATATTATACAAGCTCAGCTTTTGTATCTTGATTCTATTGATCCGGAGAAAGATATTTCCATTTATATCAATTCTCCTGGTGGCTCGGTATATGCTGGTCTTGGCATATATGACACAATGCAATATATTCATAGCGATGTTTCAACCATATGCACTGGTATGGCAGCTTCAATGGCCGCTGTTTTGCTTGTTGCAGGTGAAAAGGGAAAGCGTTATGCTCTTCCTCACTCTCGTGTTATGATTCATCAACCTATGGGTGGCATTCAGGGTCAGGCTTCAGATATTGAGATTACCGCACGTGAGATTCTCAAGCTTAAAGATGAGCTTTACCGGATTATTTCCGATCACTCAGGACAACCCATTTCAAAGGTTGAGGCAGATTCTGATCGAGATTATTGGATGATTGCAGCTGAGGCAAAGGAATATGGTATGATTGATAAAGTGCTTGTCAATCCTAAAAAGGATAACTAAAAAGCTGTTGTAATGGCTACAAAGAAAAACGGACTTGTTTGTTCGATGTGTGGCGTTCAGGACAGTGCTGCCAATCCTGTTGTCAAGGTCTTTGACGGCCTGAACCTGTGTACTGATTGCATTTCTTTTATTGAAGAGGCAAGAGACAGCCAAATTAAAACTTCTGATAAGAATTCTTCATCAAGTGAAATCACTTCTGGCAGTATTCCAAAGCCAAAGGAGATAAAAGATTTCCTTGACCAATATATTATCGGACAAGACGAGGCAAAGAAATATCTTTCGGTGGCGGTATATAACCACTATAAACGTATTTCGCAAAATCAAGACAAGGATGATGTAGACATTGAAAAATCAAATATTATACTTGTTGGACCAACCGGTACAGGCAAGACACTTCTTGCCAAGACTATCGCGCGTTTGCTTGATGTGCCGTTTGCGATTGTAGATGCTACAGTTCTTACAGAAGCGGGTTATGTTGGCGAGGATATAGAATCTCTTTTAGTGCGGTTGTTGCAAGCGTGTGATTATGATGTCCAGAAAGCGGAGAAGGGCATTGTATTTATTGATGAGATCGATAAGATAGCTAGGAAAAGTGATAATCCTTCAATTACACGTGACGTCAGTGGAGAAGGTGTGCAGCAAGGATTATTAAAGCTTCTTGAAGGCTCAACAGTGCTTGTCCCACCCAATGGAGGGAGAAAGCATCCTGAACAAAAAATGATAGCAGTTGACACTAAGAATATTCTCTTTATATGTGGCGGTGCGTTTGATGGAATCGAACGGAAGATAGCCTCAAGGCTAAATACGCATGTCGTGGGTTATGGGCACGATGAGGAAGGCCGTAAGCGTCAACGTGAAAACCTTATGCGTTATGTTATGCCTCAAGATCTCAAATCATTCGGTCTCATTCCTGAAATTATTGGGCGTCTGCCGATTTTGACAAGCCTTGAGCCTCTTGACAAATCCGCCTTACGTAAGATTCTTGTTGAGCCGAAAAATGCAATTGTACGTCAGTATAAGAAACTGTTCTTGCTTGACGGAGTTGATTTAGAGTTTACAGAGGATGCACTTGACCTTATTGTTGATAAAGCTGTGGAATATAAGCTTGGGGCCAGAGGATTGCGTTCTATTGTGGAGACAATAATGGTTGACGCAATGTTTGAAGTGCCATCAGAACCTGTAAAAACTTTTACTGTTGATGCCAGATATGTGGCCGACAAGCTTGATAAAGCTCATTTTGAGAAGACCAAGCTTGCCGATAACTAAGAGATAATACCTTAATATTAAAAAGAAAATGGGATATTTCATTTTGGAAATATCCCATTTTCTTTTTAGATTAGTGCAAGTTATTATAAAAGCTTAGGGATATTTAATCAGCATATCGCATTTCAATAATATCCCAATCGATGATATCCCACAGGTTGTGAAGATATTCTGCGCGCAGGTTTTGATAATCGAGATAATATGCATGTTCCCACACATCAAAAGTAAGTAGGGGACGCAGATTCTGAGTCAACGGGTTGGCTGCATTAGGAGCCTGAGTAATGAAAAGCTTTCCCTCAGCATTAGAGGAAAGCCATACCCATCCTGAGCCAAACAAGGTTGCACCAGCCTCCTCAAATTTCTTCTTGAATTCATCAAAAGAACCAAACTGTTCCTCTATCTTAGCACGCAACTTGCCTGATGGTTCTTTCATGCCATCCGGGTTAAATTGAAAGAAATAGAAAATATGATTCCATGCTTGGGCAGCGTTATTAAACAGTTTCCCATCGCTTTTCACTATAATGTCTTCAAGAGCCATATTTTCGTAATCTGTGCCTTCAATGAGCTTATTAAGCGTATCAATATAAGCTCTTTCATGTTTTCCATAATGATATTCTATGGTAGTTGGAGAGATTATAGGCGCCAATGCATCCTGAGGGTAGGGTAATTTCGGTTGTGTGAATCTCATAATAAAATTAAATTTAGTATTTTATCGTTATAACAAATAGAGATGGCAAATGTTTAGTTCTTAATAAAATAGGTTTATTAATAAAAAGTTAATATGGGGAAACCTTGTTAACAACTTGGATTCCCCATAAGATAATGTATTGGTTATCAGTCAAAGATAGCATCCCAGTCTTTCCAAACCGGATCATATCCATTTTTATGAATTGCTTCTTCCACTTCTCTCGGACTTCGCTCATCCGTAACCTCAAATTGTTCAAGCGAATCAGGAACAGATGTATAACCTCCGGGATCGGTCTTACTTCCCGCACTCATTGAGGTCACTCCAAGTGTCATCATATTGTCACGGAATTTAGGCGTCTCGCGGGTGGAATAGGAAATGTCAACATCATGGTCGAATAACCGGAATGCAAACGTTAACTGCGCTAATTCTTTATCATTAATGATACTGACAGGCTGAAATCCACTTTCTGACGGACACATTCGAGGAAAATTAACCGAATATCTGCTTCGCCAATATTTTTTTTGCAAATAACGTAGATGACGTGCCAACATTACTACATCGCCTCTCCAGTCTTCAAGACCTAACAAGGCTCCGAGCCCAATTTTGTGTACTCCTGCCTCACCCATGCGATCATAACCGTTAAGCCGCCATTCAAAATGGCTTTTCATCCCTTTAGGGTGGTACTTCTTATAGGCTTCCCTATGGTAAGTTTCCTGAAAACAAACCACACCATTAAGACCTGAATGAGTCAGTCGTTCATAGTCAACCGCTCTCATCGGCTGCACTTCTATTGTGAGATTATGGAAATAGGGACGACATACCTGAAGCACATTTTCTAAGTAGTCTACGCCACAGAGCGACGGGTATTCGCCAGCGACAATTAGAAGATTCTCAAAAGGGCCGAGACGGCGTATTGCCTTACATTCCTCTTCAATCTGATTCATTGTAAGAATGGTACGCTTAAATGGATTATCATGGTTAAACCCACAATATATGCATTTGTTGGTGCAAGCGTTCCCAACATACATAGGAATATAAAGAGAAATAGTCTTGCCAAAGCGTTCACGTGTGAAAAGTTGGCTCATCCGGGCCATAATTTCTATCTTCTCAGAAGCTGCAGGAGAAATAAGGATTGCAAACTCATCGGGGGTCAAAGCCTTTTTATTAGCTGCTGCTTTAGCAAGCACACGCTCAACATCAGCAATGGTTGCACTGTCGACCATTGCAATTGTTTTGTCCCAGTCATACTGACTTATTATATCAGCAAATCCATGGCCGAAAATAGCATCCGGAGTCGGATCAGATTTCATTCTGCACATGATTCGGCAATATCTTGTGAGATTCTCATGGCACAGAAATTCGGTCCACACATAGTGCAAAATCTATCGTCGGCGTCCGGAGCGTTTCTACGTGATTCCAGATAGTATCTTTTTGCTTTCTCAGGATCAAGTGAGAGATTGAACTGGTCTTTCCATCTGAATTCATACCGAGCTTTGCTTAGAGCATCATCACGTACATTTGCTCCAGGAAAGCCTTTACATAAGTCAGCCGCATGGGCCGCTATCTTATAAGTTATGACGCCTTCCCTTACATCGTTGAGATTTGGAAGGGAGAGATGTTCTTTTGGAGTGACATAACAGATCATTGCTGTGCCGAGACTTGATATGATTGCTGCTCCAATTGCTGATGTAATATGATCATAGGCCGGGGCTATATCAGTTGTGAGAGGTCCGAGAGTGTAGAAAGGAGCATAGTCACATGCTTCAACTTGCTTTTCCATGTTTGCTTTAATCTTCTGCATCGGCACATGTCCCGGTCCTTCTACAATAACCTGCACATCATGTTGCCAGGCTTTTTTGGTCAGCTCTCCGAGTACTTCCAATTCCAGGAATTGAGCGCGGTCATTGGCATCATGAGTTGATCCGGGACGCATACCATCACCAAGAGAGACAGCCACATCATATTTATTCAGTATCTCACAAATCTCATCAAAATGAGTATAAAGAAAGCTTTCTTGATCATGCTCCACACACCATTGAGTCATTATTGAGCCACCGCGTGACACACATCCTGTAAGACGTTCTTTTACAAGTGAGGCATGCTCACGAAGCACTCCGGCATGAATTGTGAAATAGTCCACTCCTTGCTCACACTGTTCTATAAGAGTATCTTTATAGATTTCCCAAGTAAGATCTTTTACACGTCCGTCTACTTTCTCAAGAGCTTGATAGATTGGCACAGTCCCTACCGGCACAGGACAATTACGGATAATCCATTCGCGTGTCTCATGAATATTGTTGCCTGTTGAAAGATCCATTAGTGTATCACCACCCCAATAGCAACTCCACACAGCTTTTGCCACTTCTTCTTCAATTCCAGATGAAAGGGCAGAATTGCCGATATTTGTGTTCAATTTAACTGCAAAGGCTTTCCCAATAATCATTGGTTCCGCTTCCGGATGGTTAATATTGGCAGCAATAATTGCTCTTCCGGCTGCTACTTCATCTCTGACAAACTCAGGGGTTATGTAACTTTTAATGCCTCTTTTTTCATTATCAAGATTCTCCCGAATTGCCACATATTCCATTTCAGGAGTTATGATGCCTTTTCTGGCATAGTGAAGTTGAGTCACTCGTTTTCCTTCCTTGGCTTTTCTTGGTTTATGGAAAACAGGGAATCTTATGGCATCAAGACTAGGATCATCACGACGAGCTTTCCCATATCTGCTTGAAATATCATCTTGTACGAAAGTATCATCTCGATCAATAATCCATGCCTCACGGTCACGTGGCAAACCTTTATTGATGTCTATTTTTATATCAGGGTCTGTATAAGGTCCACTTGTGTCATAAACTGTCACCGGGTCATTTGGGCGTTCAACTCTTTTGCCATCTTCTATAGTGACAGTAGGGTATTGATGAATCTCCCTCATTGCCACTTTGATTGGGAATAACTTCCCTTTTACGTATATTTTGGAGGAATTGGGGTAGGAAGAGACATTTATATTTTCTATTTCCATAATATGGGGTAAACATTTAGAATTAGTCAAGAAAAGATGTTAGGGGAGAAGTGGCCACGGCCTTAGAGTTGACTACACCGAGGCCTGCGTTGTGGGCTTGGCGACCGGCAATGACTGCCAATCTGAAAGCGTCAGCCATAAGCACAGGGTTGCCGGCCACAGCTATGGCGGTATTGACGAGCACGGCATCTGCTCCCATTTCCATAGCCTCTGCTGCATGAGACGGGGCGCCTAAGCCGGCATCTACGATTACCGGTACGTTTGATTGTTCGATTATTATTTCAAGGAGATCACGGGTTATGAGACCTTTGTTTGTGCCTATTGGTGCACCTAACGGCATAACTGCGGCTGCCCCTGCTTCTTCGAGCAATTTACAAAGCACAGGATCAGCCTGGATGTAGGGAAGAACCGTGAAGCCATCGCCAGCGAGTATTTCAGTTGCTTTAAGAGTCTCAATAGGATCCGGCATAAGGTATTTAGGATCCGGATGAATTTCTAATTTTATAAAATTGGTAGCGAAAATCTCACGGCTCATCTGGGCAGCAAGAACAGCTTCTTTTGCGTTTCTAACTCCTGATGTATTTGGGAGAAGCTGTACTTTGTCACGATTAATATGAGTGAGCATCTCGTCAGTTGCCTCATTCATCATGTTGACTCTTTTCATCGCAACCGTTATCATCTGAGAACCGGAGGCTTTGATTGCTTCAAGCATTATTTCCGGAGATGGAAATTTACCTGTGCCCACAAAGAGGCGAGAGGTAAATTCACGTTCTCCGATTTTTAATATTTCGTCCATAAGGTAAAAGTATTAATGGAAGATTATCACATTATATTTGACGTTGGTGTGATTAAATAAAAGATAGATGGGCTTATCCTTCCGTTTTAGGAAAAGCAGCTACAAATTTTTCAGTCTCTTTTACAATATCTTTTGCAAAAGCAATTGCCCCACTAACGGCCACACCATTAACACCGGCTTCCAATAGAGGTAAAATATCATCATACTTTATTCCTCCTACGGCAACGTGAGGGATATTGATCTCTTTCTCTGCCATTTCAAAACAGATCTTACGAACGCCCTCCAGTCCAAGCACAGGGGCAAGATTCTTTTTGGTGGAGGTTGCAGCAAAAGGTCCTATACCATAATAGTCAATATCAAGATTGCTGACAGCTATAACATCAGCAAATGTATTTGCAGTGACTCCAATTACAGCCGCCGGACCGAGAATCATCCTTGCTTTACTGCATGGCATATCATCTTTACCAAGATGCACACCCCCAACATTAAGTTCCTTTGCCAGTTCTACACGATCGTTTAGAAGAAGAAAGATTTCTTTTTCGATACATGTGGGCATGACTGTCTCTACAACTTTACGTATTTCATCGTCAGATGCATCTTTCATGCGTATCTGTACCCATTTGCAACCGCCTTCGATTACTGCAAGTACCTGTTGATCAACCGGCACTTGGCAATCAGTATTTGTTATATACTGTAACATAATTATTTATTTTTATATATTGCTATTTATCATTTCCAGAAATATCCCAACATTGCAGCTCCAATAAAGCCAGTCTCTTTTAGTATTGGAAATTTATCGGGAGTAACTCCGCCTAAGGCAACAATATTTCTCCCGAAGATCAGAGGTTTGAGCTCGTGGAGAGAAAAAGCACTTCTGTAAGCTGTTTTGGAGATAGAGTCAAAAATAGGGGATAGAGTCACATAATCATACTGCATTGCCTGAGAAAGCTGGTCAACGCTATGGAATGAACGGCTTACTGAAGCAGTATTTGCAGGAGCCTCTCCACTACGAGAATTAAGGTGAACACCTCCAAGCTGAAACTTTGTCAGAAGAGAGAAATGATCATGAAGTTTGAGTCGAGGATAGAGTTCAGAAGGAATTTTACTCAGTAATGCTGCCGTCTGCCGGATATCCCAGTCTGGTTTGCGCACATGCACTAAGTCAGCCTCATTATTGTATAAAATATTGCATATTTTGGCGACCTCATTTTTAACAGACCAAGGGGCAGTTATAGCGATTATGAGAAAATGTCTGTCCATTCGGTAGAATAATTAGCCACCGAAAGCAGCAGAGATGATGGTCACACGGTCTAAGTCAGCCAACCTTGTGATTTTCCAATTTTCTTTTCGTATAATTTTATCATTAAGGGCTATTGCGGTGCCATTTGGATTAATCTCTTTCCAGTTTACCAAATCCTCAAGAGTCATATAATCTTTAGGAAGGGGTGTAGGGATGCTATTAAGAATAATATTCATATGAAAAGATATTTAAATGGTTTTTATCTAAAATATATGCTATCAAAGAGAGGGGAAATTCCCTTCTTTGATAGTTATAACGTTTGATAGTTGAAGAGGTTTAATGGACCATATTCTGATTTTCCTAATCTGTAACCAGAACTTTCGGCTATAAAACTTTTCATGAGAAATGATGTGATCTGAAAGGCCTCAGTTAGGGGTTTCCCTTTAGCTATCTCAGAAGCGATAATTGAAGAGTAAACACAACCTGTGCCATGAAGATTATTGCATTTCATCCTTGAAGTGGTTACTTCCCTGAATGAAATATGCCCGGAATAATCTGTAAATGCTAAGAGATCGGTTATTAAGTCTTCTTCAGAGTGGCCGCCTTTCAAGATGACAGCATGACAGCTGCAGTTATTCAGAAACGATGCTGCAATTTCTTTGTAGGTAATATCATCTTCTGGTACAAAAAAACGTATTTCCTCTAAATTTGGTGTAACAACAGTGGCCAATGGGAAAAGCTCCGACATGTAGAAGGTTTTCATTGCAGAGTTGTATTCCACCAAATCTCCTCCGGAGGTAGCTTTCATGACGGGGTCTATGACAACCGGTATTCCCGCACCATATTTTTTTATAAATTCAACCACAGTCTTCCCATTCTCTAAAGATCCGAGCATGCCAATTTTTATGGCATTGGGATTAGTATCCTCAAATACGCTCATCATTTGTTTCTCAACCATATCAGGACTCATGACGAATGTTTCAGTTACTCCCCGTGAGTTCTGAACTGTAACAGAGGTTATCGCTGTAGAAGCATACACACTGCGTGTGGAAGCTGCTCGAAGATCAGCCTGAATACCGGCTCCTCCTGAACAGTCGGAGCCTGCTATTGTTAAAATAGAAATGAGTTGTCTGTGCATAAAAATAAAAAAACGATCCGCCATAAATGCGAACCGAAAGCTTTCTAAAGGATTCTTAATTGAGGAAGCTCCCTTCATCGGCATTATCCGCATCAGGTTCACAGGGTATGATCTCAGCCCTTTTTAGGAGCACCCCTGCTTCGTTGGCAAAGTTAATTCAAAATCTTTTCACACACAAGTTTTTTTGAAAGAAAAAACTATTTTTATTGATTATCCGGACGGCGACCTATGCTTTCCCCTTTATCAATATCCGGAAGCGACATTTCTATCTCATCATAGCATTGTTTAAGCAGCTTCTTGGTGTTGAAACCGCGTTCTCCAGGATATATGGGTTTATGTATGGTAAGAATTATTCTACCAGGTGTGATATTATATGTGAAGCGGGGCATTCTCCTGTAGCTTCCATCAATTGTGATCGGCACAACCGGAAGGTTAAATTCAGACGCAAGAAGAAATGCTCCGCGCTTGAAAGGGATCATCTTGCCATCCCAACTTCGGCTGCCTTCAGGAAAAATTACTAATGACATGCCATCTTTCAAAGTATCTTCAGCTTCTGAAATGGTTTGCTTAATTGATGCTATATTAGAATCATCAACAAACACGTGTCCTGCCCGGCGACAAGCCGGGCCAACCATAAATATCTTCTCAAGTTCCTTTTTCATAAGCCATTTGAAATTATGGTTTAGATATCCATAAATTGACCAGATATCAAAGGCTCCTTGATGATTGGCAACAAATATATAAGAAGTTTTGGAGTCAATATTTTCACGTCCTTTTACAATTACCTTTACAAACATCAGGCGACAGCAGAAACGCGACCACAAGTGAGCCGGATAGTATCCCCAAAAGTGTGTGCCTGACAGCAAGGATCCAATGCTCGTTACAATAGCGGTTATAAAAGTCACCACAATAAATATGGGGGCTGCAATGGCCCATTGGTAGAAAAGGAATAGATATTTCATGTTAAATGTTAACTTATACCAGATAAGGAGATTATAATTTCAAGTTTATTAATAAGACGAAAACTCGGATTAACTTAAAACAAGTTAAGACCTATTGCATAAATAAAATACAATTTGTCTTAACTTGTTTTATTGCCTTTCCTTAGATTATGATTCCTTTGGAACTGTGCCATCAGGGGCTATTAACTTGTAACCCTTTCCATGTATATTGATAATCTCGATATTTTTGTCGTCACGGAGGAGCTTGCGAAGCTTGGTGATGTAGACATCCATGCTTCTTGCGTTGAAATAATTGTCGTCAATCCAGATTGACTTCAAAGCGAAGTTCCTTTCAAGGATCTCATTCACATGCGAGCAGAGCAATGCAAGTAGTTCAGATTCTTTTGTAGTAAGCTTCTGCGTTTTATCGTCAGAGATAAGCACTTGCTTTTGTGTGTCGAAAGTATATTTCCCCAGTTTATAGAGAGTGATTTCCTTATCCTTCTTTCCTTTCACACGACGAAGAATTGCACCGATACGGAAAACCAGCTCTTCCATTGAGAAAGGTTTGGTGATATAGTCATCTGCTCCGATCTTGAAACCCTCAAGCACATCCTCTTTGAGGGCCTTGGCTGTAAGGAAAATGATAGGCACCTCACTATTGACATTCCTGATTTCCTGTGCTAGAGTAAATCCATCTTTTTTTGGCATCATTACATCAAACACACACAGGTCATATTTACCTTTAAGAAAAGCCTTATAACCCTTGTCTCCGTCTGGGAAGAGATCAGCGTTGAAACCTTTTGCCTGAAGAAATTCTCTGAGCAACATGCCCAGATTCTCATCATCCTCACAAAGTAATATTTTTAATTTGTCGTCCATAGTAGTATATTTAGTGTTAATATTCAATTTATGCTTTATTGGTTTTGATTGGAGAGAGATTAGGATTGTAGGTTGTCTGGGTTGCTTTCCTCAGAGGCGAGAGGTAGAATTATTATGAAAGATGATCCTTTGCCTAATTCACTCTCAACGCTTATTGAACCGCCAAAAATTGTCACCATCTTTTTGACATAAGCAAGCCCGAGGCCAAATCCCTTCACATCGTGTCGATTACCTGTTGACACACGATAGAATTTTTCGAATATCTTTTTCAGGTCTTCCTTCTTGATGCCTATGCCATTATCGCTGATTCTAATTTCAAGCCGATGGTTATCAAGATCCTTGGTTGTGATATCAAGATGTGGTTCCACATCTTCTCTCATATATTTTACTGCATTATCAAGAAGGTTATATATAATGTTGGTGAAATGCATCTCGTCAACCTTAATGATGGAGTTATGTGCCTCAAGACGATATGTGATTTCTCCTCCATATTTTTCAACTTTAATCTTGAAAGTATGAATAACGTTATTGATAATCTTGTTTGCGTTGACATCTGAGAATTTGAGAGAACTGGATGACTTATCAAATACAGACATCTGAAGTACTTTTTCAACCTGAAATCTAAGACGTTTGCTTTCATCCATGATCACTTGTGAAAGATGAGTCAGGGAAGCGGGAGATTTCTTGACTGAGTCGTCATTGAGCATCTGAGCCGCCAAAGATATTGTGGAGATAGGGGTCTTAAGCTCATGAGTCATATTATTGATGAAATCAGTCTTCATTTCGGAGAGCCTTTTCTGGCGGAATGCAAGAATGATTGTAAACAGGAAAATGACTAATAAAATGAAAGTAAATGCCAGTGTGGGAATAATGAATCTTACGGATGAGAAAATATAATTATGTTTTGTCGGAAACTCGACGTTGAGTCGCAGTTGATTGTCGGTGTTAGGGAAAAGGATCTGTGAATACTTCCCCTTATCAGCATTTTCGTCATAACCATTGGAAGCATACAGAATTGCATCCTTACTATTTGTAATGGCAAATACGAACGGCACAGAGAGACCGTTACCTGCCAGCTCAGAAGTAAGAAAATTTCTGATTGTAGTGGAATCAGCTCTTTCAAATACTGAACGGCGTCCGGAATCACGCAAAATGGAGAGAATAACTTCATTAAGCAGACCCTTTTGGTAAAGATATTGACTCCTGATGACTTCCTGCATGTTGCGGTAATGACTTGACACGTTGCCGGTGGGAGAAGGAAACCCTAATTTAGAGGGATCCTGTCTGGAGCGATCTACCTCGGCAGCAAGGGTGTAGTTGGTCACAGTGCCATCAGGGCTTTCGACAGAATACTTTAGATTTTCACCCTCAATCGAGAAGGAGGTCTCATCGTAAAGATTCGATTCTATTATGTTTATGTCCTCCTGCAAGAAATGTAGAGTTTCCTTTTTCTCCATAAAAGCAGATGTGGCAGACAAAGACCTCATCACAGATTCGGAGAATTGCGCCTCCCTCATCTTAACAATATTCTCAAGATACATTATCTGAAAATATAGAAGCGCACCAAAGGTGATTGACATCACTACAGTAAGGAGCCAGATTAATGATTTTTTCATAGTTATCACATAATTAGACGAAAAATCGCCAGTGTGAATAATTCTTATATAGAATTAACAAATTTAAACGTAGTTGGTTTAACAGTCTCACAGAACTTAAAATCAGACTTTTGTCCCACAGGTCGTTAGCCTTTTTATAAATGCGTTGACAAAGCTGTTTTAACAATATGATGCAAATTTAACATAATTTTTTGAAATATAATAACTTTATATGTAATTTTACCTCCCTTCAAATATAATAAAATGCTATAATATCGTTACATATATAACTTTATGGATGTTCCCAGACTGGAATAAAAATAAGGAGAAGGTAACAATGCCTTCATACAAAATTGTAAAATTGAAAATCTTAACTTATGAATAGATTTACCATTGCTGGTGCAATAGCAATCATGCTTGGTGTGACCTTCTCTTCCTGCGAGAAAGATTCCCCTGTTATAAAAGAAAAAGCTAACATCAAAACTACAGTATTACTTTATGCCGTGGCTTCAAATAATCTTTATGGTAATCTGATTGAAGATAAAAATGAGATTCTTCAGGCTGCCCGGAAAATTAATCTTGACGAGCTAAAGATGTTGGTTTATCAAGTCACTCCCAATGGCTCTCCTTCATTATTAGAAGTGAAGAGATTCAAACCAGATTCATGTGGATATGAGGTTATTAGAGAATATGACAGAGAATTTTACTCCACAGACCCAAGAAGGATTTCAGAAGTGATAGATTATGTGAAATCAAATTATGATTCAGATCTATATGGATTAGTATTGTGGTCACATGGCACTGGTTTAGACCCATTTGTTTCTACACGCTCATCAGAAGATGGCAGTCACCCTATGATGCATTCTTTTGGATCTGATAAAGATCCTGACAAAGACGCATCTTATTCAGACCAGATTAATATTGACGAGTTAGCTGACGCTATACCCAATAATCTTTTCAATTATATATGGTTTGATGCTTGCTATATGAGTGGGATAGAAACTATATATGAACTTAGGAACAAATGCCGCTACTTTGTTGGCTATCCCACAGAAGTCTTTACACCGGGAATGCCATATCATCTTACGTTGCCATATATTCTTGCGGAGACACCCAATTTAATTGGAGGAGCGGAGACTTTTTTCAATTTTTATGCAGAGTATCCCCGACAAGATATGCAGGTAGCCACAGTCTGTGTGGTTGACATGGATGAATTGGAGGGAGTGGCTGATTATTGTAAAATGGCTTATTCTGGTAATAGTGCACCGTCCGCCTCCGGACTGTTGAAATATACACGCGGTTCGATTGGTCCGTTTTATGATTTCGTTCAATATACCCGTCTTATGGCTTATAATAATCCTGATTGCCCGGCAATAGAAAAATTTGAAGGCTCTCTAAGTAAGTTTATTCTTTACTCTGCAGCCACTGAGCTGGATTTCAATTATCGGCCGATAGACATAGACAATTTTTCGGGTATATCATGTCATCTCTTTGTTGACGATGACTCTAAAAAATCGAAATTTTATAAGACATTGGATTGGTATAAGCGTGTATACGAATAATTATTAACCATAAATTTCAATATTAAACAAATACTTTGACTTTATGATTCAGACAGAGATGCTTCCTGTTGTGCCTCTCCCTGACGAGGCACAGAGTGGAAAGAGCATGTTTGAGGCTTTGAAGGGACTCGGCTTCGATGACGCTATTTCCACTATAGCTAACGGCATTGTGCAGTTTTCATTCAAGCTGCTTATTGCGATATTAGTGTTCTACATTGGTAAGTTTATCATCAAGAAACTTTATAATTTTGTTCTTGGTGTAATGCTTAGAAATAAATTAGAGGCATCCCTCACCACATTTGTTTTGTCATTGGTGAGAATGGTGTTATACTTTATTCTAATAATCACCGTAATCGGCATTCTTGGAATTGAGACCAGTTCATTCCTTGCTTTGTTTGCATCTGCCGGCGTTGCTATCGGTATGGCATTGAGCGGCACACTCCAGAACTTTGCGGGCGGAGTGCTTATTCTGTTGCTTAAGCCTTATAAGGTAGGTGACTATATTGAAGCGCAGGGTTTTACCGGTACAGTCAAAGAAATCCAGATTTTCCATACCCTTATAAACACTAATGATAATAAGACAATTATTATTCCAAATGGTGGATTATCAACTGGATCGATCAATAACTATTCCCGTGAGGATTATCGACGCGTGGATTGGACAATCGGATTGTCATATGGCACTGATTATGAGGCGGCAAAAGCTACCATTTTGGAAATGATAAATTCTGATCAGCGTGTTGTCAAGCAATTTATTGAGGATGATATTAAATTCCGTGCCGAGCAGCAGGAGAAAAAAAATGCGGAAGAGCACATTCTTCACCCGGAGATCTTTAAAGATGAATCGACAGAGAATGTAGGCTGGTGGAAACGTTTCAAAAACAAGCGCAAGAAACAGCAGTATGCTCTTCAAGAGAAACTTCGTGCACAGGTGCAAATTAACGAGGGATTGCCTGTTAAGAAAGATTGCACACCTTTTGTTGGCTTGAGTGAATTGGCGGAGAGTAGTATAAACATTGTAGTTAGAGCGTGGACACATTCTTCAAATTACTGGGGGCTGTTCTTTGAAATGAATCAAAGATTTTATAAGGAGCTTCCGGAAAGGGGCTTCTCCTTCCCGTTCCCACAAATGGATATTCATATAACCGATGTGCCGGAAAACATTAGATGAAATGACACCAGAAGAGAAATTAAGATATTCACGCCAGATAAGCGTGGAAGAGATAGGGGAGGCGGGTCAAGACCGACTCCTTTCTTCTAAGGTGGCTGTGATAGGTTGTGGTGCATTAGGTTCAATGGTAGCGATGCAATTAGCGGCCGCCGGAGTTGGAAAGATTCTTATAGCTGATTTTGACACGATTGACATCTCAAACCTTCAGCGCCAGTTTTTCTTCACCACAGAAGAAGCCGGAGAGATGAAAGCAACAGTTCTTTCAAAGAGAATGGTAGGGATAAATCCGCAATGTCAGGTTGAGATAGTTAAAAAACTAATTGATAGGTCTCTTGCCAAAGAACTCTTTGCTGAGTGTGATTTCATAGTTGATGCCACCGATAACCCGGTTTCAAAAGTCATGATTGAGGAGATCTGTAATGAAATGGGAAAGACATGCTGCATAGCCGGTGTGTCAGGGTTTCATGGTCAGGTGATGACCATTAATCCCGGTGGAGTCAAATTTAGAGAAGTTTTCAGCCCTGTCGAAGACATGAACTTCATGCCATGTTCCATTGGTGGAGTAGTAGGCGCTGCCGCCGCATTATGTGCCTCGATTCAAGCATCTGAGGCTATCAAATATCTCACCGGAGCAGGTACGACGCTTGAGAATTGTCTTCTAACCTTTGATTTACTTACCAATACGTTCCAAAAGATTGAATTTTAAAAATCACAAAAGAGGGGATAGAATAATTGATTGAACATATTATTCTACACCCTCTTTATTAAAGAATAAGTTGTGATAAAAATATCACAAAATTAAATACGGATTTTGCGAACTACATGACTTGACCCATCTGTTATGTTTACAATGTAAATTCCATGAGTCAAATCTGATACATCCACATAATCAGAATTCACATTTTTTATTAACAATCCATCAGGAGAATACATATCCACAACCGGATTATTACACCCACCGATCTTTATAATCTTATCTTCCACTGTAACTGTAATATTTTGAGAAGAAACTATTTCTACGCCAACACTCTCCTCAATCTTGAAAGCGGGAGACAAGGTCTGCTCCTGGAAGTTACCGGCTGCATCAGTAAGCGTGATGCGCACATCAAACCAACCATTTTCTGATTTGCGGTCAACTGAGGCAAGAGATCCACGATAGTAGGATCCAAAGCCCGGCATGAAATCGCGCTCTGCTATGTTCTCAACTTCTAAAGGAAGGAAGGAGCCTGTGCCGTATGGAGCATATTCAACCTTGACTTCCGTTGCGGGTTCTTCTGTAAACCAACCTATATAAGTCTCAGGGTTTTGGTTAAATATAAAGTCTCCTCCATAAAACTCAATAACGCCATCATCACCTTTAGCATAACGATCAGTAAAATTATCCTCAGTGTCTACAAAACGAACTAACTGCAATGTAGGTGGCTGCCAGTCCGCACGAGCCATGTCAAATCCAACTCGGGTTACGTTCTTTCCCGGAATATCGTCTACCGCAACGTTAGTATCAACAAACTCAAAATCAAATTTTCCTTCTGACGGAAGTTCTCCCCATTGTAGACCCTCAAGTATCTCTTCCGATGGTGACGCATCATTTACCGATACCCTCGCCTCAGCAGTAAGAAGATCTACTTCACGTCTTTCACCAAGCCGCCCTATATAAGTGAAGTCGAATGTGTTTGCCCAAATAGAGGCATACGTGGAAAAGACCAATGCCGGACACCCATAGTTCCATACATGTGTTTTGGTTTCATCAAAAGAGAGCCACGGATTAATAACCTCTGACATGTATATATTCCTATCGTCAGGAATGTTAAGATAATCGCTAAAAGTATTGGTGTTGTTTATGGAACAAACAGTTTGCAGACCAGAATTTATGCTCACCGGTAATCCAATCATAGAATAATTGTCATCCCAATCCTCTATCAATGTTGGAATTGGCATTACATAATACTCATCTTTTATTTTAATATCTTGACATACATGTAGGTATTTCTTTATATCATCCTCTCCTCCTGAGAAAGTCATTCCACCTACGCCATTCATTTTACCATCTATCACGGATGCATAATTCAGATAGAATGCCCTTTCTCTATTAAATTCATATTCAATCCGCACTTCTCCATCATCATAAATTCGTGGGGCAGGAGTATGAGGTGTATAAGCAAATTCCGGTTTTAATGTAATATAGTCATTTACATTATTAGTGACAACTTGTGATGCCAATGCATCTGCCATCAAAGGTATCACATATCCTCCATCCACACCGATGGCTTCCTTTTCAAAGAAAAACTTGTAATTGTTATTTGGATTTGTCTTTATATTGGCTTGCCCAATAACAAATTTTTCATCACCTACAAAAAAGACAGACGGAATTAACGATTGGAAGCCTCCTATATAATGTTTTTTATTAAACATGAAAAGATTGTTATAAACAGTTATAACATTTCCAGGTATTTCTTCAACCACTTCGAAGGTCTCCGGATTATAAACCGGTATGTCAATACACGGCAAAGTACCATCAGGCATAAGGCCATCCCAAATAATCTCTACTGAAGCATCTGCGGCATCCAATGAAATCTCGCAATCGCTGCTAACCTCAACTTCATTTGTCGTCAAGAGGATAAAGTCAAAGTTCATAGTACTCATGACTACTTCAATATCATAACTTCCGCTTGGGACTATGAATTCTATCTTGTCAGGCTGCTGTGCCTCAGTGTATTCATTGAAAAACCAGAAGCCACGTGCATAATTAGGATAAGCTGTTCCATCGAGCTTCCATACTTCCTCCTTGTCGTATTTCAGATTGACGGTAAGTGTGTAGGTCTCTTCCCCTTCACGCACTGGAGAATTCGCTGGGAGAATTCGTCCATCAGGTGTCTGTGGTGCATCAATTAAGTGATTCACTGTAATTCCTTTACTGGCGAGACGCTCTTTCTCTGTGTCTGATGTAAGATCTTGAAAGTGGGTTAGATTTAAGCGGCTCACGTCGGTCTGTGAAACTCTCTTTTGAAGGTTGAATTCGGACATGTGACCGCCACCGTGTCCTGCTGGCGTTGTCGCCATCGCTGCGAGGCTGCTTAACAGCATTATTGCTCCCGCAAAAAATGTTTTTCTCATGGTGTGAGATGGTTAGGTTTTTCTACGGCTCCCTGATAGAAAATGAACATAAAAAAGGTGTGGAAACCCATCGACTCTCTCCTATCAGGTCTTGGCCTTACCTCACTACGAAAAGTCAATAGACAGCCACACCGCTATTGCTTTCTCTGTCGCCAAGACAGAAATAGATAAAGCAATCACGATGCGAGCGCTATATTGATTATTCTCGTAGTTTCAAACGGCCAAGTTTGATAGGAAGAATTAATCAACAACACCCGTTGTTAAAAAATATCAAAGTTGCAACTGACGCTCTCTTGCGTCGCGAAAAGCAACTTTGGGCGCAAAGTAATAAAAAATATCTGAAATCACCAAATAAAATTCACAATAAATATTTAAAATTTGCGCGGATCCGCTTTGCAAGATTGAGCCAGTCGGGTGAGAGAAGTAAATTGGTTCTCCTTTACAGATAATAAGCTAAGTTAATGATTTAAGCTTAGTAGCGTCAAGTTTATAACAATCATTTCTGAATAATGCACACCTCTAAATAAAGGGAGCTTCAGAATGGAAGCTCCCTTTATTTAGAGGTGTGCAAACTATGTCTTCAAATTTATCCGCAGTGCCAGTATTTGCGCACTACTTTCATCATTTCCTTATGATCGTTTGAGGTCTTCTGACGAAGTTCAGCGTCGTCAAACGCTGTCAGTTTATTTATGATACCATCAATCAGGCGTGGTGAGAACACATCCTTAGCCTCGAATATCTCACGCTGCTCTTTGAGAGCCTTGGCAGAAGCCACGCAAGAGTCGGGGAGAGATTTGAGCTGCGCGAGCTTGTCCTTATTCTCGTCATTATGGATATTAACGTTGACATACATATCCTCAGCTCTCTGGAGAGCATTCTCCATCTCAAACCCTGTGCGGGCAGCGACAACCATAGCTGCAATGAGTTGATAGATATCGGCAGAACAGTCGGCACTTCTAAGCTCTACAGTCTGCTTCTGAGGAGGAGCTACAACAGCGTCAACCTCAAGTGGGTTTGCCTGAGAACACATATCATTTTCGCCGGTCCAGCCCAATGGAACGCGGACGAGAACGGAGCGGTTACGGTCGCCCCAGCAAACAGACGTGGGTGCTTCCTGATGGGGAACAAGACGGAAATAGCTTGTGGGCACTTTATTACCCATGGCAGTGATAGCATCTGCATGTTCGAGTATACCAACAATTGCTTTCTTTGCAACGTCGCTAAGCTTACCATTCTCTGTCATCATATTCTGGTCGCCCTTCATCACCTTGAAGTGAATGTGAAGACCGCTACCAGCTTTGCCGGCTGTGATCTTAGGAGCGAAAGTTACATCGTAACCCTTCTTGGCAGCAAGAGTGCGAATCACCCATTTTGCTAACATCAGATTGTCGGCAGCCTGCACAGCAGGAATGGGGAGGAATTCCACTTCATTCTGCTCATAAATTTTACCGTCAAGAGTAAAGTTGCCAACCTCATTGTGGCCATATTTAATTTGACCGCCTGTCTGAGCTATAAGACTCATACACTCCACACGGAAATCGTTAAATTTGGCAAAGGGTGCAGACTCATGATAACCTTTTTGGTCGGAAGCATGGAAGAAACCGGTGTCTTCAGAGATTACATAATACTCCAACTCACCCATTGCATAAAATTCCATGCCGGTTGTCTTAGTAAACTCCTCGCATGCTTTTCTCAAAGTATATTCCGGAGACGACTGAAGTGGCTTACCTTCTTTATCAAAGAAAGTAGCAAGCATGGTTAGAGTAGGGATCTCCGCAAACGGATCAAGGAATGCAGTGGAGAAACGAGGAATCACGTAAAGGTCGCTGTTGCCTGCCTCAATGAAAGGGAAGAGACTTGAACCGTCAACTCTTTCTCCAAAAGTAAGTATAGAATCAAGATAGCTCTCAGAATTAACTACGAAGTTGAGAGTTTTCAGACGGTTATCGTCAGCAGGATACATAAATTTGACCATCTTGATTCCGTTCTCTTTTACAAAACGAATAAGGTCAGATTTCCTAATCTCAGATGGAGACTTCTGAAGAAACTCCACAACTTTGTTGGGGTTCAGACTTAGATTTAGATCCATTTCTGTCAGGTATTAAATAAGGTTTTTCAATTGAGATGCATCTTTTTGAGAAAAATGCTATAAAACTAGTGAGGTAAATATGGTTGACCCACTAATTTTGTGACAAAAGTAATAGTTTTTATAATTCAAACCAAATTTTAATAGAAAAAAATGGCGAAAAACACAAATTTCATAATTTGTCTTAATTGATAGATGAACTATATTTGATTCAAAACGTTTTATTTTAAAAATAAGATATATCTCATGGTTGTGAGACTGGTGAGATAATTAATAAAAAACTACAAAAAAATTGCAATATGGAAAAATTTCAAGATGTCATAAATTCGGAGAAGCCAGTATTGGTTGATTTCTTTGCCACTTGGTGTGGCCCATGTAAGATGATGCATCCGGTTTTGGAGGAGCTACATGCAAAAATTGGTGACAAGGCTCGTATCATCAAGATAGATATTGATAAAAATGAGCAATTGGCAGCCTCGTTTAATGTCCGGTCTGTGCCGACATTCATGATTTTTAAAAATGGGAATATGGAATGGAGAGAAGCCGGTATGCAACCTCTTGATAAACTTGAACAATTGATTAATCAGTTTAGTTGACGATAACAGATTGTTTTAGCATTAATGCTGTAATATAAATTATAGATCAGCTTTCGGGCACAATAGTTCGGAAAGCTGATCTATAATTTATATTAGTGGCAGCAAGATTAAACGATTCGCTTATAAAAAAGTCTATACAATAAAAGATTATAATTTATGAAAGCATACAAAAAATTTCTTTTGCCACTAATATTCCTTCTGTACGGCAACATGGCTCAAGCTATCGGATTTACTGATGAGACGCTTCATTATGTTATAACATACAAATGGGGATTGATTCATAAAGATTCAGGTGATGCAACTCTCAAACTTATTAATAAGGGTGATAAATATGAATTGATACTTACGGGAAAGACTAAACCTTGGGCAGATAAATTCTATCAAGTCCGTGATACTCTGTTAGGGACCGTAACTAAAAAAGACTTCAAGCCACTTTCCTACACAAAGATTGCTCATGAAAAGGGTAAATATAGTCGTGATGAGATATCATATTCTTATCACGGTTCCTCTGTAAATGGCACATCAAAATGTTATCGTCAAGATAAGGACGGCTCTATGCGAGTAAAGACGAAACAGCTTCAAGCGACAGGAGAGGTATTTGATATGCTCAGTGTGTTCTATTACCTACGGACAATTGATTATTCAAAGCTACTCAAAAATGAAGAAATTAAATCTACCGTGTTTTCCGGAACCAAGGCAGAATTGCTTACTGTAAAATGTGTTGGGAAAGAAGTGGTCAAACTGAGGAATAAAACCACAAAGGAAGCTTATCATATAAAATTTAAATTTACACAAGAGGGTAAAAAGAAATCGAGCGAAGACATCGATGCATGGATTTCAATTGACTTCGCTCATATTCCTTTGTTAGTCGTTGGGAGCTTGCCTCTTGGTCAGGTTAAGTGTTATTACATAGACTGAAGGGAGGAGCACCAATATAAATAAGGTCTACCTTTATTTAAGGAAGGGGTTCGAACGTTTTTCCTCGCCTATGGTTGTAGAAGGACCATGACCTGGGAAAACAGTGGTTTCGTCTGGGAGGGTAAACAGATTTGTACGTATGCTTTCCAAAAGTTGTTTGTAATTCCCTCCCGGCAGGTCAGTACGCCCTATGCTGCCCTGAAAGAGGGCATCTCCAACGATTACAAACTTATCTTTTTCATCATATAGAGCTATGCTCCCTTGCGAATGGCCTGGGACAGGAATCACTTTTAAAGTCCCATTCCCAATCTTTATTTCGTCTCCGGCTTTGAGATACTCAGTGATTTCTACGTTGGGGATATTCTCATGCATTCCAAACATAGCTGCCTGTTGACTTATGCGGTGGCCTAAGGGCTCGTCAAGTAAATGAGCCTTTACAGGAACATCATATTTCAATCGTAGGAAATGATTACCTGCAACATGATCAATATGTAGATGAGTATTGATAATGTTCGTTAGTTTTAATTGGTGTTTGGAAATAAAGTCAGACATGGCTTTTTCCTCTGCTTCATTAATCATTCCGGGATCGATCACAGCGCAGCAAAGGGTTTCCGGATCATAGACCAGATATGTGTTGATGCCAAATAGGCTGAATTGAAAAATTGCTACTTTCATTGTTTTGTATTTAACAGTTATTGAAATTTAAAACTTAGAGAGGCACAATAGACTCTCACACTATAGTGTAAACAATTTTTTTACTCTTAAAGTAATCTTCATCGAAATAATTATTAATATCGGTAATTTCAGTTTTTGATTTTAATGGCGCAACTTCCGACTCCAGATCACCTCCTTTTAAGGCGATCACTCCATTGGGGATGGCATTTCTCTGCATGGCAGAAACATTTTTCTTTGCCAATTTTACTAAATCAGGTTGGGGCATAACGGCTCGACTGATAACGAAATCGAATTTTTTATGGCATTCTCCGGAATCGCCATGCTGGAAGGTGACATTTGTCAGCCCTATTGCATCCGCTATTTCATGTGCGACCATTATTTTTTTACCGATACGGTCAATAAGGTGAAATTTTACATCAGGAAACATAATGGCAAGTGGTATACCCGGCAATCCCCCCCCAGACCCAAAGTCAAGAACTTCACTTCCCGGTTTGAAAATTATAAACTTTGCTATGGCCAAAGAATGAAGGATATGGTTTATCTCAATATTATCTATGTCTTTTCTGGAGATAAGATTGATTTTCTCATTCCATTCAGGATATAGTGCCATCAACTGAGAGAATTGAGATTTCTGGATATCAGAGAGCTGGGGAAAATATTTTAAAATTTTATCTATCATATTATGAATTCTTTTTGATCCTGAAAATGGGATATTGATCCTTTTAGACCGGCTACAAATTTACAAATTTTTTTGAATAAATAGATGAAAAAATAAATAAACTAAAATTTTGTTGGTAAATTAGCAAGTTATTGTTAATTTTACGCACAAAAGACTATGCACAACAGTTTGGTCAACATGATCAGGAGGAGTTAAATCTTCAGGTAGCCCTCTCCGAATATCAGTGCCAATCATGGTGCTTCAGTTGAAAAACAATAACGACGATGGGAGTCATTGTAGAATATAAGAATGTAGAAATTGAGAGAGCGGCAAAAAGTGTTCTTCAGGGCGTCACTTTTAGCCTCGGTCAAGGTGAGTTTCATTATCTTGTCGGGAGAGTGGGTAGCGGCAAAAGCAGTCTTATGAAGACTATGTATGCAGATGTGCCAATTTATAAAGGCGAGGAAGCACGGGTGCTTGATTATAACTTGCTGCAGATAAAGAAAAGTAAGGTTCCTTATCTTAGACGTAAGATAGGCATCGTTTTTCAGGATTTCCAGCTTCTTCAGGATAGAAGTGTCAATGAGAATTTAAGGTTTGTTTTAAAAGCGACCGGATGGCGTTCACGTCAGGAGATGGAAGACAGGATAGAGGAAGTGCTCGCACTCGTGGGAATGGCAAACAAAAGCTATAAGATGCCTCATGAATTGAGTGGGGGAGAACAACAGCGAATTGTTATAGCACGTGCGCTTCTTAACAAGCCGGAATTGATAATTGCTGATGAGCCGACAGGGAATCTTGATCCCCAGACAGGTTATCAAATCGTTACCCTGTTGCATAATCTAACCCGGAGTGGCCACAGCATTTTGATGGCCACACATAATCTTCAGTTAGTGGATGATTTCCCAGGAAAAGTGATGCGTTGCGAGGGAAAAAGGCTCATAGTAGAGTAAAAAATAATAAAATTTTGAAAGAAATAACTGAAAAATTTCTTTAATTGAAAGTTAATGTCTAAATTTGCATCGTAAGAATTGAGCCATGACATTTGCAACTCATTTTTACGACCACTGAAACCTTAAACATGCCGTGACATTCTGACATGCTTCTTAAATTTATTGCAGCAGCTTTAAAGCGTTGCTCAATTACTGAGAGACGAGGTTTGCAACGGAGTGACTTTAAGAACAAAGTAAAATAAAACACATAACATCTATATCATAAACGAGCTATAATCTTATGGCAAACAACGAGAAACTATTTGACATGTTTTCTCCCACCACAACAGAAGATTGGGTGGCAAAGATAACTGTCGACCTCAAGGGTGCGGATTTCGATAAGAAACTTGTATGGCGCACTAATGAGGGCTTTAATGTTCAGCCTTTCTATCGCCGTGAAGACCTTAAGAATGTGCCGCATATGGGTACACTTCCAGGTCAGTTCCCTTACGTAAGAGGCACACGTGACAACAATGACTGGCTCATCCGCCAGCAAATACCGGGCACCACACCTGAAGAAATAAACGATGAGGCAGTACATGCCATTGATCGCGGTGCAGATTCTATTGGAATTAAACTTGGCCGTGATGTCAAGGCTGAGGATTTGGCCGTGATTCTTAAGGGAATCGATTTGAAGAAGGTTGAATTAAACATCTCCTGCTGCAATGGTAAGGCTGTAGAGGTGGCAAAGATGGTGGTTGACTACCTGAAGGCCAACGGTCTTGAAAAGGATTTTAGAGGTTCAATTGATTTCGATCCTTTCAAGCGTCTTCTCCGTCATGGACTTGAGTTCCCACGTGACATAAAGACTGAAGCAATGGCAATGTATGAGGCTGTCAAAGAAGTGGAGAACTTCCGCTGTTTTGCTGTCGACAGCGTGTTGCTCAACAACGCCGGTGCTTATATTACCCAGGAACTTGGCTATGCACTCGCATGGGGCGCAGAATGGATGGATATCCTTACTGATGCGGGTCTGACTCCATGTGAGGTTGCCAAGAGAATTAAATTCAATATGGGCATCTCATCTAATTATTTCATGGAACTTGCAAAGTTCCGGGCAGCTCGTATGCTTTGGGCGGAAATAGTCAAGGCTTATGGCGCAGAGGATGAATGCTGCAAGATGATGGTGCATGCTGTCACAAGCCAATATAACCAGACAATCTATGATGCTCATGTCAATCTGCTCCGCTCAATGACAGAAACTATGAGTGCTGCTCTGGCAGGAGTAGATTCAATCGAGACTCTTCCATTTGATCTTCAGTATAAGAAGCCGGATGAGTTCAGCGAACGTATCGCACGTAATCAGCAATTGCTTTTACGTGAGGAAAGCCACTTAAACAAAGTGATTGACCCTGCTGGTGGCTCATATTATATTGAAACCCTTACTGCCTCTATTGCAAAAGTTGCTTGGGCTCTCTTTACAGAAGTTGAGGAGAAAGGCGGTTTCTATGCTCTCCTTAAGAGTGGTGAAATTCAGAAGAAAGTCAATGATTCAGGCATTAAGCGTCATTCTGATGTAGCACGTCGCAAGGAGATACTTCTCGGTACAAATCAATATCCTAACTTTAATGAAACAGCTCTCGGCAAGATTGAGACTACATCATGTGGCTGCGGATGTGGCTGTGGAAATGAGGAGGTTGTTGATGGTGCTGTGGAAGCTCTTAACTTTGACCGTGCTGCAAGTCAGTTCGAGCAGCTTCGCCTTGACACAGAGCGTAGCGGCAAGCGTCCGAAAGTGTTTATGCTGACTATTGGAAATCTTGCAATGCGTTTGGCACGTGCACAGTTCTCAAGCAACTTCTTCGGCTGTGCCGGATATGAGATTATTGATAATATCGGTTTCCAGAGTGTAAAAGAGGGCGTTGATGCAGCAATGGAGAAAGGAGCCGATGTAGTGGTGCTTTGCTCAAGTGATGATGAATATGCACAGTATGCTCCAGAAGCATTTAAAGAGCTTGACGGACGTGCAATGTTTGTAGTAGCCGGTGCGCCTGCTTGCATGGATGAGCTTAAGGCTCAGGGCATCGAAGACTTTATTCACGTAAGAGTGAATGTGCTTGATACACTTGTAAAATTTAACGCCAAACTTCTTAACTGACATGAGACCAAATTTCAAAGAAATAGATATTCAGGCAGCAATCACTGAACCTCATGCTGCCCCTGCGTCGGTCAAGAATGAGGCCGACTGGATTACAGCAGAGCTTATTCCGGTTAAGCCTGTATATACAGAGGAGGATCTTGAGGGAATGGAGCACCTTGACTTCGTATCAGGTATTCCTCCTTTCTTAAGAGGCCCCTATAGCGCAATGTACCCATTGCGTCCCTGGACTATCCGCCAATATGCCGGATTCTCTACAGCAGCTGAGTCAAATGCTTTCTATCGTCGTAATCTTGCTTCTGGTCAGAAGGGTCTTTCGGTAGCATTTGACCTCCCGACCCATCGTGGCTATGATGCGAACCATGAGCGTGTGGTTGGCGACGTGGGTAAGGCTGGTGTATCCATTTGTTCATTGGAAGACATGAAAGTCCTTTTCGATGGTATTCCATTAGGCAAGATGTCTGTGTCAATGACAATGAACGGTGCTGTGCTGCCTGTTTTGGCTTTCTATATCAATGCAGGCCTTGAGCAAGGTGTTAAACTTGATGAGATGGCTGGCACGATTCAGAACGACATTCTGAAAGAGTTCATGGTGCGTAATACCTACATCTATCCGCCAGCATTCTCCATGAAGATCATCGCTGATATCTTTGAATACACTTCAAAGAATATGCCGAAGTTTAATTCCATCTCTATCTCCGGCTATCATATGCAGGAGGCAGGTGCCACTGCTGACATTGAGTTGGCATATACACTTGCTGATGGTCTGGAATATCTTCGTGCAGGTGTAAATGCTGGTATGGATATCGACACCTTTGCACCACGTCTTTCATTCTTCTGGGGCATCTCAATGAATTATTTCATGGAAATTGCCAAGATGAGGGCAGCTCGTATGCTTTGGGCAAGGATTGTAAAGCAGTTTAACCCGAAGAATCCGAAATCACTTGCATTGCGCACACACTGTCAGACTTCAGGTTGGAGCCTCACAGAGCAAGATCCGTTCAACAATGTTGGTCGCACATGTGTAGAGGCTATGGGAGCAGTGCTTGGCCATACTCAGTCACTCCATACAAATGCGCTTGACGAGGCTATTGCATTGCCTACAGACTTCTCGGCACGTATCGCGCGTAACACCCAGATTTATATTCAGGAGGAGACTTATGTGACTAAGCAGGTCGATCCATGGGGTGGTTCATACTACGTGGAAGCTCTTACTAATGAGATTGCTCATAAGGCTTGGGAACACATACAGGAGATTGAGAAGCTTGGCGGTATGGCAAAAGCCATTGAGACTGGTCTTCCTAAACTTAAGATCGAGGAAGCAGCTGCACGTACGCAGGCACGCATTGACTCCGGCAAACAGACAATTGTTGGTATTAACCGCTATCGTCTTGATCATGAGGATCCAATTGATATCCTTGAGGTTGATAACACAGAAGTACGCAAAGAGCAGATTGCCCGTCTTGATGATCTGAAGGCACATCGTGATGAAGAAGCTGTTAAGAAAGCTCTTGAAGCTATCACAGAGTGTGTAAAGGATCCCTCCAAGGGCAACCTTCTTGATTTGGCAGTCAAGGCTGCCGGTGTGAGAGCTACTTTGGGTGAAATCTCAGATGCCTGCGAAGAAGTAGTGGGTCGTTATAAGGCTGTAATTAAAACAATTTCTGGCGTGTATAGCAGTGAAGAAAAGGGTGATCCTGAATTTGAGGAAGCTCGCAAGGCGGTTGCTGATTTTGCGAAACGTGAAGGTCGTCAACCTCGTATCATGATTGCGAAGATGGGTCAGGACGGACACGATCGTGGTGCAAAAGTAGTTGCCACCGGTTATGCTGACTGTGGTTTTGACGTGGATATGGGTCCTTTGTTCCAGACTCCCGCAGAGGCTGCTCGTCAGGCTGTTGAGAATGATGTTCACATTCTGGGTGTGTCATCTTTGGCCGCTGGTCATAAGACTTTGATTCCACAAGTGATTGCAGAGCTTGAGAAACTTGGTCGTCCTGATATACTTGTAACTGCCGGCGGTGTGATCCCAGCTCAGGATTATGACTTCCTTTATAAGGCAGGTGTGGCTGCCATATTTGGCCCAGGCACACGTATTCCTAAGAGTGCGATCGAGATGATCCGTCTTCTCAATGAAGATCGTGCAGCTGAATAATATAATAAATTCAGGTATTTACGACAGTAAAACGTTCCCCTATGGAGAGTTGACTGACTCCCCATGGGGGAATATTTTCACTCTTCCTGAATTGTAGCCTAAATTCTCTTGTCTAATTAATTGGAAATAGTTAAATTTGTATTCAGTTATGGAAGAGGAAACCAGAGATGATGATAACATCTACATTTATACTGAAGAAGATAATAATACTGAATCCTTACTTGATCAATCGGGACCTAATTATGCCCAGCATCTTCAGGAAGAACCTGCACAAGATGGGGGGGATGCAACGTATCTTGACAATGAGCCTGTGTCAGTCAAAAACGGCATATCTGTATTTGGTTTGTTACTAAAGACAATGTTTAACCCCGTAGAAGGATGGAAAGCTGTCAGGAGGAGCAAACTTACGCCGGAGATGGCACAGAAAGAATGTTTCTATCCTCTTTTGGCTATCTATGCAATCAGTAAATTCGCTATCCTCGCGTATTCTGCGAGAGCTGATCTTTCCGAAGTGGTGGTTGATGCAGTGACTTCGTTTGTGTCGTTCTTCTTCGGTTATTTTTGTATAATAATCATGTTAAGACATATAATGCCTAATGGAGTGGCACAGGTGTTTAATACTGATTTTGGTAAGAATCTTGTGATCTTAAGCCTTTCATCTCTATGCCTGTTCTTTATTTTCACAGAGGTTTTGCCTATGCTTTGGGCTGTTCTGATATTTCTTCCTCTGTGGACAGTGTATATGATTTGCAGAGCGACAAGATTTTTAAAACTTCCTCAGGATCGACAGTTGATCATTACTGCGCTTATAAATTTAATTATCATCGGTATGCCCATTTTGCTTGAATGGGGATTAGGTGAAATACTTCCAGATTAAAATATGAAAGCAAGTCAAGTAAATATAAAGAACCGTAAGGCTCATTTTAATTATGAGATAGGAGATACCTACACGGCAGGCATGGTGCTAACAGGCACCGAAATCAAATCCATAAGGGAGGGAAAGGCAAGCCTTGCCGATAGTTATTGTGTGGTTGATAGGGGAGAAATATGGATTAAGGGGATGTATATTGCAGAATATTTCTATGGGTCATATAATAATCATGTGGCAAGACGCGATAGAAAACTTCTTTTGAATAGAAAAGAGATTGCAAAGTTATCAAAAGACAGTAATGATCCTGGTTTTACTATAGTACCTCTGAGAATATTTATTAATGACCGAGGATTGGCAAAAATTGTAATCGGGGTTGGTAAAGGTAAAAAGCAGTACGATAAACGCCAGACAATAAAAGAAAGGGAAGACCGTAGGAACATGGACAGAATGTTTAAAAAATAATTATATTCAAAAACGATGGGCAAACAAAAACTTGAACTGCTTGCTCCGGCAGCAAATGCTGATATTGCCATTCAGGCAATCCTTCATGGTGCGGATGCAGTCTATATAGGTGCCTCCAGCCATGGAGCACGGAAAAGTGCTTCAAACTCAATTGAAGATATAGCCAAGGTGGTAAATTTTGCTCATCAATTTAGAGCTAAGGTTTATGTTACGGTCAACACGATTGTCTATGATAATGAATTAGGGCAGGTGAAAGCTCTGTGTAATGAGTTATACCATATTGGGGTTGATGCCCTTATAGTGCAAGATATGGCTCTTTTGGATATGGATCTTCCTCCTATCCCCTTGCACGCAAGTACCCAATGTGATATTCGTAGCCCGCAAAAAGCACTTTTCCTCCAGAATGTGGGCTTCTCACAGCTTGTCTTAGCGCGTGAATTGACAATTAAGGAAATAAGGGCAATTACTGATGTAGTGACAGTGCCGGTGGAATGTTTTATTCATGGAGCTTTGTGTGTAAGCTATTCTGGACGTTGTCATGCCAGTTGCGCCACTATGGGAAGAAGTGCAAATAGGGGAGAATGCGCTCAGATTTGCCGGCTGCCTTATACTCTCACTGATGCAAGAGGAAAGGTGATTGCCGAAGATAAATATCTTTTATCTTTACACGATCTGAATGCTTCTGCAAGGATAGAAGATCTGATTGATGCAGGGGTTTCTTCGTTTAAAATTGAAGGGAGGTTGAAAGATTTGGACTATGTAAAGAATGTAGTGGCATATTATCGTCAGAGACTTGATGATATTATAGCGAAGCATCCTGAAAGATACGAGAGGAGTTCCTATGGCATATCTTCTATATCCTTTATTCCTGATCTAAATAAAAGTTTTAATCGGGGCTTCACTGATTATTTTTTATCCACTCGTTACCCTGCAAATTTAGCCTCCATATTTACTCCTAAATCAATGGGGGAAGTGGTGACTGACCTAAAAATGCTTAGAAATGGAGACGGAATCAGTTTTTTTGATAGATCCGGGATCTATCAGGGAGCCAATATCAATAGGATAGAGGATGACAGGATCATAACAGGTAGGAATACCCAGATCCCTTCCGGAATAGAACTGCATCGCACTTATAATGTAGAGTGGCAAAAAAAACTGGCTCGACCTACAGCCGATAGAAAGATTGCCCTAAATATCATTCTTGATAATAACGGAGTCACAGCAGAAGACGAGAGAGGGGTTAAAATACGCCTCAGACTTGATGTAATCAAGGAAAAAGCAAAAAATGATATGGACTATAGGAATGAGTTTTCAAAGCTGGGTAATACGTGCTACAAGCTTAATTCCTATACAGCGCTCCACGATGTAGATATGTTTATCCCACGTTCGGAGATAAATAAAATAAGACATCAGCTTATAAAATGTCTTGATCAAGCAAATCTGACCACTTATCCTTTTGAACTTCGAAGGTGCGAGCTTCCTGGCACAGTTTATCCCTATCGTAAGCTTGATTTCAGAGATAATGTCGCAAACAGGGTTGCAGAAGATTTTTATCGTAGGCATGGGGTTATGATTATCGAGAAAGCTCTTGAAGCAAAAACGACAGCACCTGAGGCAGGAACTGTCGTTATGACTACAAGACATTGTGTATTGCGAGAACTGGGGCTATGTAAGAAAGAAAAAAGATTTAATTTTGAAGAACCATTGAAATTATCCGGAGCCGGCTTACCTGACTTCCATCTGAAATTTAATTGTGCTCAATGTGAGATGGAGGTACTGTTGTCTTCCCAGAAGAAGTCTGTGAATCGTCGGAACCGTAATATGTGACAGAAGTTGAAGATGAACTAACGAGCGAGTCTCCAATCATCTCTAATGAATCGATGGGCATAATGCCACCGAATCTTTTCAATTTTTCATCAATTATAGCCTCCAGATGTTTAAACATGCGTATCAACGAATCATTTTCCTCTTCTGAGAGATTGTAGTCTGTGTCGGGAGGAAACTGATAATTGAGTTTGGTGATCTTTGCATTAAAATTCTCAACAATATTTAATAGAGAAGTGGAGTCGGAAGCGTTCTCCATACTGTCAATATATTGTTCAGTGAGATACATGCTCTTCATAAACAGTTGTCTTGCTATATCAGGATGTTCATTAGCTGTATTACGACGGCAAGAGCTTCCAGATAAGATCACTCCGGTTGTAATAACAAAAAAGGGGATATATTTCATTCGGGACGGTTTTTATGATTTAAAAAATGTAAGTTTCGGACGCAGATATTCAGCAGTGTAGGATTCCTTACACTGCGCCACTTGTTCAGGGGTGCCCTCAGCCACGATATGTCCACCAGCCTCTCCTCCTTCCGGCCCAATGTCTATAACCCAATCAGCAGATTTAATTACATCCATGTTGTGCTCAATTATAATTACGGTATGTCCTTTTGCAATAAGGGCATTGAGTGAGGTTAAAAGAGTGCGTATATCATGAAAATGAAGGCCTGTAGTGGGTTCGTCAAATATGAACAAGGTGTGGTCAAAATTCTCCTGGGCAATAAAATATGCAAGTTTTACTCTCTGATTTTCTCCACCGGATAGAGTGGAAGAACTTTGGCCGAGCTTTATATATCCAAGACCTACCTCTTTAAGAGGTTGAAGACGTTTGATAATCCTTTTTTCAGCAGTCCCTAAAGATTCTTGGAGAAACTCAATAGCCTGATCAATGGTCATTTCAAGAAAATCATGAATATTTTTACCCCTGTATTCTACATCGAGAACCTCTTGTTTGAAACGTTTGCCGTGACATACTTCACATTCAATCTTAATATCAGCCATAAACTGCATGGGAATGGTTATTGTGCCCTCTCCCTTGCATTCCTCACACCTGCCACCCTCAGAGTTGAATGAGAAATAGCCGGGAGTAAATCCCATCTGTTTCGATAGTTGTTGTTCGGCGAAAAGCTTGCGAATCTCATCAAAAGCTTTAAGGTAAGTGGCTGGATTAGACCTTGATGAAGTGCCTATAGGATTTTGGTCTACAAATTCAACTGCCTTAATTTCCTTATAGTTGCCACCTAACGATCTGTGCAGACCTGGGGCATCAGATGCCTCACCAAGATAGCGGCACATGGCTTTATATAAGATTTCTCTTACTAATGTGGATTTTCCGGATCCACTTACACCTGACACTACAGTCATGACCCCTAAAGGGAATTTGACATCTATTTTTTTCAGGTTATTCTCTTCCGCACCTTTTATCTCAATATATTTTTTCCATGGTCGGCGAACTGGAGAATATTCAATCTGTCTGACCCCTCTAAGGTAGTCTACGGTATAAGAATCAGTAGGTTCGTCGGAGGCAAGAGTGTCCTTAAGGTTACCTTGATATATTAGATTCCCACCTAATCTTCCTGCATCCTTCCCTATGTCTACAATATGGTCAGCTGCAAGCATTATTTCTTCATCGTGTTCCACAACAAGGACTGTATTTCCAATTTGCTGTAGCCTACGAAGCACTGAGATAAGCCTTTGAGTATCGCGTGAGTGGAGACCGATGCTGGGTTCATCAAGAATATAAAGTGAGCCAACAAGTGATGAGCCAAGCGAAGTGGCAAGGTTTATGCGTTGACTTTCTCCTCCCGACAGAGTGGACGAAAGGCGATCAAGGGTAAGATATCCCAAGCCTACTTCATCCAAAAATTCAAGTCGGCTGTTGATTTCAGTGAGCAATCTTTTAGCAATTTCTTTGTCAGTAGAAGAAAGATTAAGATTCTTAAACAGAGGACGCAGTTTATTGACCGGCATTTTTACAAGGTCCGTGATGGTATGACCATCGATTTTGACATAATCTACGTCTTTATGCAGTCGTGAACCATGACACACAGGACACGTTGTCTTACCCCTGTAGCGTGCTTTCATGACACGATATTGAATCTTGTATAGATTCTCATCAATCCACTTGAAAAAGCCATCTATGCCCTCCCAAGAAGCGTTGCCGTGCCATAAGAGATCACGTTGTTCTTGTGTGAGTTCAGAGTAGGGGGTATGTATTGGGAAATCAAACTTTGGAGCTAATCGGATAAAATATTTTTTCCATTCGCTCATTTTCTCTCCTTTCCAACATTGGACTGCGTCCTGATAAACAGATAGAGATTTATCAGGGACCACAAGGTCTTCACTTACTCCCATTACTTTGCCAAATCCCTCACATTCCGGACAAGCACCATATGGATTATTGAAGTTAAACATTAGATCATTGGGCTTTCGAAATTCCATCCCGTCAGCCACAAATTTTTTTGAGAAATTTAGCTCATGCGTACCCTCATCAGTCCATATTTTGACTACACATTCATCGTGGCCTTCATAATATGCAGTTTCTATTGAATCTGTAAGTCGAGAAATCTCATCCTTATCGGAAGATACAGTAAGTCGATCAATAAGTAGGCGGTAATATTCAGGTGATATTGGGGCTTTAGTGTTTAAAAGGTCCTCAATATTTATAAATTCTCCATTTTTTTCTACTCTTGAATAACCTTCCTTCAGATATATACTTAATTGTTCTTCAAAGCTACGTTCCTCCGGGAGAGTAATATCAACAAGAATTGCAATTCTTGTGCCTTCAGGATAACTTGTGATGTTGGAAATAATATCTTCTATGTTATGCTGTTGCACCTCCCTGCCTGAAATGGGAGAGTAAGTATGGCCAATTCTCGCAAAGAGCATTCTAAGATAATCATATACTTCAGTAGACGTGCCGACGGTGCTTCGTGGATTTCTGGTGTTTACTTTCTGTTCAATTGCAATAGCTGGAGGAAGAGCTTTGATATAATCACACTCGGGTTTTGCCATGCGACCGAGAAATTGTCTGGCATATGCTGATAAGCTTTCCACATATCTTCTCTGTCCTTCGGCATATAAAGTGTCAAAGGCTAATGAGGATTTACCCGAACCACTAACGCCGGTCACTACAATAAATTTATTTAAGGGGAGTGCAATGTCTATATTTTTAAGATTATTGACCCTTGCTCCCTTTACTTCTATGAATTTTTCGTCCATTTTAAATAATAATATCACTTACCACATAGACGTCAAAAAAATGGATTCTATGATTACAATTCAAGCCAATGATGACGCGAGTGGCACAATATAAAACGTAAAAATACATATAATATTATCAAAAGCAGCGAAAGTCATTAATGACTTTCGCTGCTTTTGTTGCCTTGGAAAGACTCGAACTCTCACAAACGGAACCAGAATCCGGTGTG
>CAZQSD010000009.1:0-44579 GCA_964595885.1 uncultured Sangeribacter sp. | reverse complement strand
GCAACCTTCTGATCCGTAGTCAGATGCTCTATTCAGTTGAGCTAACGAACCATTCCATTTCGCAGCTAATTCGCTTCCGAATTGCGAGTGCAAAGTTACGACTTTTTTCTGAACTGACAAAATATTTTGTGATAATTTTTCAAAAAAATAACCTAACTTTTGCGTATCCTGTGATGCCGTTGATTGGAGGCGTTGATTTGCAGATGTTTATTTCCCCTCCGAGGATATTGTCCCAACGAGAAATAATTTTCTGCTGAATACTGGCTGCGACTGTTTCCAAAAGTTTCTTTGATGATTTCATCTCCTTTTCAACGATCTCGTATATGTCGGCATAAGAGATTGTGGCATTGAGATCGTCAGTGAGTATATCCGGAGAATAGGGGATACGCACGGAAACCGAAACGGAAAACTCATTGCCAACCTTAGTTTCCTGCGGCATCACCCCATGAAACGCATGAAACTTAAGGTCGGCAAGGGTTATTTCAAATTCTGATGGGTGAGACAGGCTCATAACACTTCACCTTCCACAGGTATGTGGTCAACTTGAGAGGCAAGGGCAATCTTGTCGATGCGACGTTGATGGCGTCCTCCTTCAAATTCAGCACCAAGATAGGCATCGACAATTTTCTTTGCCACCTCCTCTGTGATGAACCTGCCGGGAAGCACCAGGAAGTTAGCATCGTTATGCTGGCGTGCAAGGGCAGCCAGTTCCGGAAGCCAGCAAAGGGCGGCGCGTATTTTCTGATGCTTATTGAGGGTCATCTGTATGCCGTTGCCGGAGCCGCACATTGCAATTCCGAAATCACAGTCCCCATTCTCAACAGCCACTGCGGCCGGATGGGCAAAATCGGCATAATCGCAGGAGTCTGCTGAGCAGGTGCCGAAATCTTCTACTTCATATCCCTTTTCAATCAGGTAAGGTTTGATAACTTCTTTTAGTGGGTAGCCGGCATGGTCGGCTGCCATAGCAATCTTTGCCATAATATCAGATATATAAGGTTAATTTTCTTTTAGTATTTCATCATTTTCAAGGAGAGTTTCTTCGTCTTGCAACAGAGTGGAGCCATCGGTGTTTTCTTGATCTGAGCTCTTTTTACCTGAAAAAATCTTGCTGGTAAAGGCAAACCTCACAAGCAGATAATTTACCGGGATACAGATGGCGAGCGCAGGGAGTAGGGCAAGAGTCTTGCCTACAACCTGCTGGAATATTGCCACGAATCCTGTTTGCAATCCCATGTTGACGAGATGGCTTAGAGTGAATCCGAGGCCTTTCTTGGCGTTGGGACGAGTGTGGAATGTAAAATAACTTGAAAGGAAGAAATTGACGATGAAACTCAAAGCGTAGCTTATTATAGTAGACGGGACGGCTTTGACATGGATCACCTCTACAAATATGACATAAATGCCAAATTGCAGGATGGTGGCTATCCCACCCACAATTCCGAAACGCACAATTTCGGCAAATCGGCTATCACTATTTATTATCTTCTTGAGGTTCATTATTTTGGGTTATGTGGTCAGCCTCTTCTTTTTCTTTGGATTGGCTGACTTCATGGTTTATTTTTTCGATAAAATCGAGAATCTCATCCCTTCCTGTCCCTTTTTCAGAGGATGTGATAAACACCGGGGGAAGTTCTTCCCAATTTGCAAGCAAGGTTTTTTCATAAGCCTCCACTTTTGCTTTAGCTGCGTTCGGACCGAGTTTGTCGGCCTTCGTGAATACGAGTGCAAATGGCACCCCGTTCTCTCCGAGCCAGTTGATAAATTCGAGGTCAATTTTCTGAGGCTCGTGGCGGATGTCGATAAGCACGAAGAGAAGAGTCATCTGTTGTCTGTTAAGCACATACTCTGTGATTATACGTTTAAACTCGTTTCTCTGCTCTTTTCCTCTTGCGGCATATCCATACCCCGGCAGATCGACGATATAAAACTTACCGTCATTAATGCTGAAATGATTGATAAGAAGGGTTTTGCCAGGCTTTTGTGAAGTCTTGGCAAGCCCCTTCCTGCGAGTCAGCATATTGATAAGAGAGGATTTACCAACGTTAGAACGACCTATGAAGGCATATTCGGGAACATCGGTTGCGGGGCATTTCGATACCTCGGCATTACTTATCTCATATTTGGCGTTTTTAATTTCCATATTCGCAAAGTTAATATTTTTTAATATATATTTTAAATATAAAGGAAATAAAAAGCCTGATTGTTCATAATTTTTATTGATTTACCCCCGGAATACCAGTCCATGAATCAGTTGCAGGGCACGATCAGCCTTATCGGAGTCAACCACATATGTAATCGTTGTGTCAGAATTGCCGGCCGAATAGGCTTCCACTGTTATCCCGTCGCGATGAAGGGTATGCCATATTCTTCCTGCCAGCCTGCCTCTTGACTTCATGTCTTCTCCTACCACTGCTATTGTCGAAAGAGAGTCTTTGCGGATGGGGGCATTTAGTTTGGCTGTTGACAACTCGGGTGCGAATTCTGAAAGAATCTGGCGCCCAGTTTCATCGGCATCAGCACCTGCCACGCCAAAAGTGTATTCCTTGCGCGACTCCCCATGGTTGAGAAGGAATATTTTTATGCCATGTCGAGCGAGCGCATTAAGAGTGCGGGTTGCCACTTCCCCTGTTTTCTCATTGTCAATGCCGGTGAGTGTAAATAAGGTGGTGTTGCGTAGCGTTGACACACCCTTTATAGGAAATCTGGTGTCAATCTGTCCGTCAGTGACAAGTGTCCCCGGCGCTTCCGGATTGAACGTATTGAGGATTTTTATAGGGATATTTTTGTGAAAGACGGGATAGATCGTGGGGGGATAGATCACTTTTGCTCCGAATGTGCAAAGTTCCATACTCTCGATGAAGGTCATATATGGCACCACCTCCGCTTCTTTTATTATGCGTGGATCAGCAGTCATAAAGCCGTCAACATCAGTCCATATCTCTAAAATCTCACCATCCAGCGCCGCCGCAATCAGGGCAGCCGTGAAATCACTGCCTCCACGACCGAGATTGGTGATTTCACCCGTATCGCGGTCAGTAGATATGAAGCCGGGGACGATGGCCTTATAGAAAGGTTTGGAAAACTCTTCTACAATAAGAGAGGAGGTGAGCTTTTGGTCAGCAATATTCTTTCCAAACCATTTCTCTGTCTTGACAAAATTCATGGAATTATGACGGCTGGCTCCTTCTATCATTGCCGCTACGATATGTGACGACATTCTTTCACCATAGCTCACCACTACGCATAGAGTGCGTTCCGAGAGATCTCTGATAAGAGACAGACCGTCAAAAATTTTCTTCAGGTCTCCAAGCAACTGGCTCACTTTGCTTATGGTGTCAGGTCGTTTTGATTCCTCAACAGTATTGGAGATTATATTGAAATGGCGCAGTGAGATGGCCTCCATCTCTTCACGATAAGACATGTTGCCGGAGGCTGCCATACGGGCTGTGGCTATCAGTTTGTCAGTCAGGCCGCCAAGGGCTGACACCACAACCACAGCCGGTTCATTGATGCTCTCTACTATATCTTTAACGTTGAGGAGGCTTTCCACACTGCCTACGGAGGTGCCACCGAATTTCAATACTTTCATTAATTATAAAAAGGAGAGAGTGTATTAAATTTTTAACGTTTACTTAATAATAAAACCCTTAGGGAGGTTGTTGTATCAATATAGCAACCAACTCAAGTTGACCGTATGAATTTAGAAGATATGCTCACTCCTCCTCTCTCCGGGGCAAAACCCGGTCAAGGAAGCCTGTTAATAGCCAATCCCATGATGCGAGAGCAACATTTCTCACGCTCCGTCATCATGATTCTTGATGTGCCTGCGAGCGGAGGAGAGCTCGGTCTGGTGCTCAATAAACCTACTAATCTCACATTAAGTGACCTTGTCATGATGCCTGACTGGGACAACGGCAGAAGTGTGCCTATATTTTCCGGAGGCCCGGTTGATCTGGAGCGTCTGTTCATGCTTCATTCCCTCGGAGAGATTTTCCCTGGGTCGCAGGAGATCAGTCCCGGAATATTTGTCGGAGCTAATGTAGATGATATAATCAATTATATTGACTCCGGCGGAGAGATAGAAGGGAAGATGCGCCTGTTCTTAGGCTATAGCGGCTGGGCACCCGGTCAGTTGAATTGTGAGATTGAGCGACGTTCCTGGATAGTCGACCCTTTGCCTGATGGCATCGGTCTCCTTTCGGGAGCAGGCACAGATTATTGGCGTAAGGCCGTGGAGCAATTGGGACCGGCTTACAGAAGCTGGCTTATGTTTCCGCCCGATCCGTCATACAATTAAAGGGCTTATTTCCCTTCCACTGTCAGCGGCTTCACATATAGGAGCATATCTGAATATTTGCCATCGGGGGCGTTGAGCCATGATGGAAAACATCCGCATTTTGTAAAGCCCGCTCCTTCGAATAGCTCAATGGCATGTTTGTGGCCGTCTTCGATTTTTGCTCCTAAGTTGCGGAGGTGAAGAGTGGTCTTGGCATAATACCCTATCTGTCGTAGGGCTTCCTGTGCGTAGCCTTTGCCTCTGAAGTCTTTGCAGATGTAAATACCTACGAATGCCCGCAGGTGACGTTGTGAAATATCATAAAGATCTATGATTCCGACCGGGGTGTTGTTGACGGCGTCTGTGATGATCAATCGAATCTGGGCCGCCGAGAATGGATCGGCATCATAATTGAGGGCATATTCCCTGAGAATGCGACGTGAAAGGGGAGCTATGGTATCGCTGTAGCGCCATGCGGCAGCATCGTTTTCTACCTCATACATGAAGTCTGCGTCACTTGGCTCTACTGCCCGGAGTTTTAGTTTTGTTGTATCTGACATATTATGGTGGTTTAAAAATTCATGTGTAAATTTATTATGATTACCGCTGTCTTGGTGGAATGTTTATTTGTGGCATGTGTCGGAGAAGAGCACTCTGTTTTGTATTGATTTTCCAAGGGTCAGCTCATCAGTATATTCAAGTTCGTTGCCTATGCTTAGCCCCCGGGCCAGCATAGTCACTCTCACCGGAAGTTCCGAAAGCTTGCGATAGATATAGAAATTGGTGGTGTCACCTTCTATTGTTGGGCTTAAGGCCAATATTACCTCCTCGACATTTTCCTCGCCTACTCTTTTCACAAGACTTTCTATCTCAAGATCGGCCGGGCTGATGCCGTCAAGAGGGGAGATCACACCGCCCAACACATGGTATAGGCCATGATGCTGTCTGGTTGACTCGATCGTGATTACATCTTTTACATTCTCCACCACACACACGGTCTTTTCGTCACGGCGTGTATCACTGCATATCGGACACAACTCCTGTTCACTGATATTGTGGCAACGGCGGCAGTAACATATGTTTTTGCGCATTGCTATTATGGCTTCACCAAGAGCCACCGCCTCGTTTTCTTCACGCCGAAGAAGATGAAGGGCCAAACGCAGTGCTGTCTTTCTCCCTATGCCCGGAAGTTTTGACAACTCTGAAACTGCATTTTCAAGCAAGGATGAGTTTACCGATTGAATCATGTTGCAAAATTACAAAATCCAATTCATGATGCAATCAAAATTATCATAAAAAATAGATTTAAGACTTGTTTATAAGCAGTCAGCATGTCGCGGGAGTGACTTTTTATCGTTATTTTACCTATAAAAGCCATAGCATATTGTGAGGAACAATAATTTTTTGTAACTTTGCACCGCTTTTTAAGCAAAATCGTGTGATGGGAAATCTGTAACACTTATTTTGAGTAACACAAACAACAAAAATGAAAAAATTTGAACTTAAGGCTGAGCCGAGAACAGAGCTTGGCAAGAAGTCTGTAAAGGCTTTGCGTGCAGAGGGTAAGATCCCCGCAGTCCTCAATGGTGGCAAAATTGTTGACCTTCCATACGAGGGTCCGCTCAAACCGGGTGAGAAAGTGGTTGACATTGATGGCAAGCGCGGTTTGATCACTACTGATATCGTTGTTAAGAGTGAGGATGTGCGCAAGCTTGTCTATACTCCTGACATCTTTGAGATTGATCTTGATATCAATGGCGATATGCGTAAAGCTGTAATGAAAGAACTTCAGTTCCAGCCCGTTAAAGATACACTTCTTCATATGGATTTCCTTGAGGTTGGTCCTGAGAAGCCAATTATCATGGAAGTTCCTGTTCAGATTGAAGGTCATGCCGCCGGTGTTAAGGCTGGTGGTAAGCTCACTCTTTCTCTACGTAAATTGAAAGTGAAAGCTCTCTACGATCAGATTCCGGATCGTCTGGTGGTAAATGTTGACTCACTTGGTCTTGGAAAGAGCCTTGCAGTCGGTGATCTTCACTATGAAGGTCTTGAGCTTATGAATGCCAAGAACGCTGTTGTCTGCGCTGTTCAGCTCACTCGTGCCGCTCGTGGTGCTGCTGCTAAAGCTGAGTAATCTACATACATATTCCGTAATCAATAAAATATCAGCCGGATTCCTCAAGTGAAGGAATCCGGCTGATATTTTATTGATTACCTGAAAGAATGTGAATCAATGCATGCGTTTGAGTATGTTGTAGCTGGGCAGCACTCCAAGTTCTCCGGCCTTTGAAAGATCCGTGAAGGCTTGGTTGCGATTGCCGCCCCGCAGATAAGAGAGGCCCCGGTTAAAATAAGCCTCTCCAAACTCAGGATCTATTTTCAAAGCTTCTGAATAACACTGCATGGCCGACGTGAAGTCGCCTACACCATAAAATATATTTCCCTTGTTAAACCATGCATACACCAGACGGGGATTTAATTGCAGGGCTTTGTCATAGTCATTTATCGCTTCCTGAAGTGCGGCTGCCTGGACCCTCATGTCAAGCATATGGTCGGATGATGAGGGAGCGATGTCATTATTGATATGAGGTTCGGAAAGAGCCTGTGCATATTTTGCAAATCCGCGTGCCATATAGGCTGTGGTGAAACGAGGGTCGGTATCGATGACCGCATTCAATACCTCAATGGCTTCGGGGAAATTTTTAAGCATGGTCAGAGCCACTCCAAGAGCGAGCCGGTCGACTGGCCGTGCTTTTCCGTCGGCTATAAGATTGCGGAGGTCATCCGTCAGCACGAAAAGTTCCTGCGACATCTTATCGTCAGACGCTGCCTGCAGACCGGGAGTCAGATAAAGCTGACGGGAGATCAGGCGCTGCTGGTTAAGGTCGTCAAGCTCACGGAAATAGTTGGACACTGATTTGAGTGAGGTGGGGGCAGCGTAAAATGAAAGAGAATACAGGGGCTCGATCTCTACCTGTACGTCGCGGTCTTGCACACGTCCCTTTATTTTCTCGTTATACGACATTTCGGTATTGACGGCTTCTGAGACAGTTACAAGACGGTTGAATTTTTCCATAACCTCGATTTCTGCCTCTTCCGTGTCGGCATCGCCTGAATATTTTGCATCAGTTGTCTCAGCAGCCGCGATTGCAGGACGGTCGAGAGGATTTTTTTCCGGGTTGACCACATATTTCTTTACCAGGTCATCTGCATGGTAGACGAGTTGCATGGCCGAGCGCATGTCGCCCATGTTTCTTTTACACTCAGCCATTGCATAATATACCGGATAAAAGCGTGGATATTTAGTGGCGATCGCGTTGAAATCAGACAATGCCTCTTTGTTTTTATTTAACTCAAGGCGTATGAGTCCCCGGTTATAGAGGGCATGAAAATTATAAGGACTCAGAGAGAGCACGGTGGAAAGGTCAGCTTCCGCACGTTCAAGATCCTTCACTTCATATCTCAGGAGCGCGCGGTTGAAGAGGGCGGAAGTGTTTTTAGGATCGAGTTCGAGCGTATAGTTATAGTCACTCATCGCTCCGAAGAAATCATCGGAGTTATAGCGTATGAAGGCGCGGTTCACATAGAGGTCAGGAATCTCCGGGCGCAATCTGATTGCCGCATCCAGATCCTCCCCGGCTTTGTCCCATTCTTTCCTTGCCCATTCTATCTCGGCCCGCATCAGATAAGGATTGATCAATGATTTCGACAAAGATAAGGCTTTGTCGAGGTCATTGAGGGCCGCCACTGTGTCGCCTTTTTGGATATTAAGGCGCCCGCGTGCGGTAAAGCCCTCTTCAAAGCGGGGATATTGTCGCAAGAGAAATGAGAATGTGGTTTCTGCATCATCATATTTTTCAAGTGAAGTCTGTGCCACCGCCTTGTAGAAAAGGAAATATTTATCAGTGGGATCATGCTGCAGCCCGATGTCGTAGTCGGTTATAGCAAGCGAATCAAGCCCCATCTGTTGACGTGCAAATCCACGCAGCTTATAAGCTTCTGACTTGAACTTGTTGCGTTCGAGCGCAAGGGTGCAGTCGGTTTCCGCTCCTTTGTAGTCGTCAAGATTCAGTTTGGCGAGGGCGCGGAAAAAATAAGGGTCGGCAAGATAAGGCTTGGCCTTTATAGCCTGGTTGAAATATTGGATTGCCAGCATGTAGTCTTCCATAGAGAGGACATTCCTGCCTATTGTCAGCACTTGCTCAGCGTTGATCTGAGCTGAGACATGGGCAGGGAGGAAAGACATGCCGGCGGCAGCTATAATGCCTTGCAGAAATCGGCGTGAGTATGTAAGAAAAACATTTATTGTCATGATTCTGCAAAATTAGCAAAAAATGTTGGAAGTTTTTAGTGGTAAAATGGAATTTTTTTTGTAACTTTGCATGAATAAACTCTGCGGACTTAAGCAGAGTTAGCTAATTTGACAACAATTTACACAATATATGATAAAGATTACCTTTCCTGACGGCAGTGTCAGAGAGTATGAATCAGGTGTTACGCCATATCAGGTGGCGGAGAGCATAAGCCCTCGTTTTGCTTCGGATGTGCTTGCCGCCAAAGTCAACGGCCAGGAATGGGACATCTCCCGTCCGGTCGTGGAAGATGCCACAATAGAGCTTTTCAAATGGGATGATCCTGAAGGCAAGCATGCTTTCTGGCATTCTTCAGCCCACCTTCTCGCCGAGGCTCTCCAGGAGCTTTATCCCGGGGTGAAATTCGGTATAGGTCCGGCTATTGAAAATGGTTTTTATTATGATATAGATCCGGGTGAGCATAAGATCACTTCGGAAGACTTCCCGAAAATCGAGAAGAAGATGATGGAGCTGGTGGCTAAGAAAGAAGACATCGTGCGCTCCGACATTTCCAAGGCGGATGCCCTCAAGATGTTTGGCGATAGGGGAGAGACATATAAATGTGAGCTTATCAGCGAACTTGCAGACGGCACTATCACCACTTATACGCAGGGTGCGTTTACCGATCTTTGTCGTGGCCCACACCTCCCGACCACAGCCCCGATCAAGGCTGCGAAGATCCTGTCTCTTGCGGGTGCTTACTGGCGCGGTGATGAGAAACGCAATCAGCTTGTGCGTGTATATGGCATCACTTTCCCCAAGAAAAAGATGCTTGACGAATATCTTGTGCTGCTTGAAGAGGCCAAGAAGCGAGACCACCGCAAGCTTGGCAAGGAAATGGAGCTTTTTACATTCTCCTCTACTGTAGGACAAGGTCTTCCCCTGTGGCTCCCGAAAGGCGCTGCTCTTCGTGACCGCCTCGAGCAGTTCCTGCGTAAGATACAGAAACAATATGGCTATCTTCAGGTGATCACTCCCCATATAGGCAATAAGGCTCTTTATGTTACTTCCGGACACTGGGCTAAATATGGCAAAGATTCTTTCAAGCCTATTCAGACTCCACAGGAAGGTGAAGAATATCTCCTGAAACCCATGAACTGTCCTCACCACTGTGAGATTTTCAAGGCAATGCCCCGCAGCTATCGTGATCTTCCTTTGCGTTTCGCAGAGTTTGGCACCGTTTACCGTTACGAGCAGAGTGGCGAGCTTCATGGATTGACCAGAGTGCGTGGCTTCACGCAAGATGATGCCCATCTTTTCTGTGCCCCCGAGCAGATAAAGGACGAGTTCCTGAAAGTGATGGATATTATCCTTTATATTTTCAAGACTCTTAATTTTGACAATTATGAGGTGCAGATTTCTTTGCGCGATCCTAATAATAAGGAGAAGTATATCGGTTCTGATGAGAACTGGTATAATGCAGAGAAAGCCATCATTGAAGCTTGTGAGGAAAAAGGACTGAAGGCAACTAAGGTTGAAGGCGAGGCTGCTTTCTATGGCCCGAAGCTTGACTTCATGGTAAAGGATGCCATCGGACGCCGTTGGCAGCTCGGCACGATTCAGGTTGACTATAACCTTCCTGAGCGTTTCGGCCTTGAATACACCGGCAGCGATAATCAGAAACACCGTCCGGTAATGATCCATCGCGCTCCTTTTGGCTCAATGGAGAGATTTGTGGCAGTCCTTCTCGAACATACTGCTGGCAAACTTCCGTTGTGGCTGATCCCTGAGCAGTGTGTGATCCTTCCCATCAGCGAGAAGTTTAATGACTATGCTTACCGAGTTAAGAAAGAGCTTGAGGAGCATGACGTGAGAGCAATCGTTGATGACAGAAATGAGAAGATCGGGAAGAAAATTCGTGACAATGAATTGAAAAAAATCCCGTATTTGCTCATTGTTGGCGAAAAAGAAGCACAAAATGATGAAGTTTCTGTAAGAAAACAGGGCGAAGGTGATAAAGGTACGATGAAAATTGTTAACTTTGCAGCCGAATTGAATGCCGAAGTGGATTCAATGATAAAGTAACCCTATAAAAAACCAATTTGCTCTAAGGAGAAATAACAACTGAATGGAGAAAAAACCACAATTTTCAGGTCCTCGCAAGCCCGCATCGGCTCCGCGTCCTCCGCGTCCGGCGGCTCCAGCCGCAGCGGGACCTCAGCGACGTGGTCGTGGCACCGACCGCAACAGCAAGGATCCGTATGTAATCAACGAACACATCCGGGCACGTGAAGTGCGTCTGGTGGGCGATAATGTCGAGCAGGGAATCTATCCTCTTGAAAAAGCTCTGCGTCTTGCGGAGAAAATGGAACTTGACCTTATTGAGATTTCGCCGAATGCAGAGCCGCCTGTATGCCGAATTCTGGACTACCAGAAATTCCTCTATCAGCAGAAAAAACGCCAGAAGGAGCAAAAACAGAAAGCTGCAAAGGTAGTCGTGAAGGAGATTCGTTTCGGTCCGCAGACTGACGACCATGACTACAACTTCAAGCTGAAGCATGCAATCGGCTTCCTTAAGGAAGGATCTAAAGTTAAAGCTTATGTTTTTTTCCGTGGTCGCTCGATTCTTTTTAAAGAACAAGGTGAGGTGCTCCTCCTTCGTTTTGCCAATGACCTTGAAGAATATGGCAAGGTGGAAATGATGCCCGTGCTTGAGGGAAAACGCATGATCATTATGATTTCTCCCATAAAACAGGCTCCCAAGAAAGAGAAAGATCCGCGCGATAAGAGACCGGAAAAGCCTCAGACTGCACCTGCCGACGACAATAAGCAAACTCCGGCTGAAGGAGAAGACTCTCCGGAAGCTTAAAAATAAAAATTGACAGAGACCGTAGGCACTTTGTGCCGAGGTGAATTTTCAAACAACTAAATTTTTAAAAGATGCCAAAGGTAAAAACCAATGCCGCGTCTAAGAAGCGTTTCGCGCTCACCGGCACAGGGAAGATTAAGAGAAAACACGCTTATCACAGTCACATCCTGACGAAGAAGAGCAAAAAGCGCAAGAGAAATCTTGACCACACAGCTCTTGTTGACAGCGCTAATGCAAAGCAGGTGCGTGAGCTCCTTAACCTCCGTTAATATTTTAGCAGAGAGGGATGCCGCTTCAACATAAAGGCGTAACAACTCTTCAAATCATTTTATCATTCATTTTATTAACCGAATGGTCAGCCCCGCAAGAGCAAAAGGAAATTATTGCCGCTGACATTCAAAAACTGAACAAAAAATGCCAAGATCAGTAAATCATGTTGCCTCAAGGGCAAAAAGAAAGAAAATACTCAAACTGACACGCGGTTATTATGGCAGCCGTCGCAACGTGTGGACCGTAGCCAAAAACACCTGGGAAAAAGGTCTTACATATGCTTACCGCGACCGCAAGAATAAAAAGCGCAATTTCCGCGCTCTTTGGATTCAGCGTATAAATGCTGCTGCCCGTATGGAGGATCTCTCTTACTCAAAGCTCATGGGTCTTATCCATAAGGCTGGTATCGAGATTAACCGCAAGGTGCTCGCTGACCTCGCTATGAACAATCCCGAGGCTTTCAAGGCTATCGTTGACAAAGTGAAATAACTGCCAGACCCGGAAACAAAAAGAGCGGACTTTACATAGGTCCGCTCTTTTTGTTTCCGCTCTTTATTTTTTATCTTTGGATATCATATCCTTGCGCCTTCAGGTAGTCAAGGATGCGATATTCCATTGCATGACGGTAATAATCAAGGATATGGGCACACCAGTCGTTGGTGGTGGTGGTGCCTGAACGGGTGGCATTATATTCTTTCACGATGCTGTCATAGGCGGAAAGATCTTCCACAAGCTTGGCTTCGTCAGCACAATAACGGTTCTTGAAGAAAACAGTCTCAACAGGTTGCTTCGGCTTGAGATCCGGATGTTCGCGCGGAATGCCTAATGCAAGCCCACACACGACAAACACCCCCTTTGGAAGATGGAGCAGTTCCGCAACTTTGGCAGGATCTACCGTGCGGAGATAACCCACACAATTGCTTCCAAGCCCACATGCCTGCGCTGCTACTACTGCACTCATCATTGCCAGGGAGGCATCAATAATACCTATCACCACACCATCCATAGTGTTGGTAAATGGCGGCACATCCAGGCCTTTTTCCTCAGCAAGGCGTGTGATCTTGTTGTAGTCAGAGCAAAAAATGAGCAAGCGATTGCAGGTTTTAAGCTGTTTTTGGTTGGTGAGTGCATACAGTTCTTCTTTTAGTTGCTGATCGTCAATATCAATGACGCTGAATTGTTGTCCGTTGTAGCTTGTGGGGGTATTGCGGACGGCATCATAGATAAACTGCATGGTCTCTTCAGGAATCGCTTCTCTTTCATAGCGGCGCACGCTTGTTCTTTCCAATAGAACTTTCTCTACATTTTCCATGTTTTGAATTAGTTTATGATTTAGAGGATTTATGGTTGAGGGAGATTTATCAGAGGAGGGATGTTTCTTAATAAAGAAAGCTGATGAACGGGCTATGCCTTATCATCAGCTTTTATAAAGCCACACCAAAGGAATTTGTGATGAAACTCCGAATGACAGGATTTGAGTGCCACCGCATCTTTGTAATCCGCCTGCGACATAAATGTCACCACCCGAAGGTGGGGGGCCCGCCATTGAAGCGGCAGCTTCGCTCGGTATTTCATAAATATTTGATGAGTTTCCCAATATGCTTTGATGTGGTATGGGATTGGAAGCTCTCTTGCTTCGTTGTCTCTTTATTTTTATAACGCAAAGTTAATACAATTGGTTGTATTATGCAAACTTTAAACCTCAAAAGTTATCAACAATTTTTTATTTTAAGATGGTTCGGTTGATTAACACTCTATAGGTTGATATTAAGTTGCACGGAGGGTATCAATGTCCAGGGGGATAGGGGCTGCCAATTTACATTGATAAGGTTAACATCACCATATCTTTGTGTATAAGGATAGAGCTGTCGTGTATAAAGTTTCCTTCCTTTTCTGTATTTTACAATATACGTGTCGTTATTAATCTGCCACACCTTGACATCATGACATCCTTTAGTGGCATATCTCACCATATCAGGTAAATGTGGGGGTGGTGGCGGTGGGGGAGGCGGGGTGCCGGGCCGCAAGTGGTGTGATGGTGGCGGGGGAGGGGCATAATGTGTCGGGCGACCCCCGGGCCTATGCTTATCTTTACCATAATGCTTTTTATTCCCCTTATGCTCTTTCTTCCCCTTATGGTTTTTCTTTCCTTGGTGGCCTGTCTGTTCCTGACGCGGACTGCCCTTGTCATGTCTGTCGGCAAAGGCTTCTCCTGTCCCGGCTGATAGGAACATGGAGAGAAGCAGAAGTATCAGTGTGGGTCTCATAATAAGTGGTGTTTATAATTGTGAAACTTTTTTATTATGACAACAAATTATGATAAGGTTTAGATGTGACTATCAAAAAAAATGTTAAGCCTAATATTGAATAATAGGTTTTTCTAAAAGACCGAGATAAGTGGTGGGGTGATGGAATTGTGTTGGACAAGGATTCTAATTAATACATATTAACAAATAGATGCAAATAGTTGGCAGTAAAATATTTTAATTTTGCACCGTGATTCAGACAAGGCATTAAATCTGCGCAGTTGCTTTTTGAGTCGCCAAGACAAAATAATTATCAACGCAAAAAACTTAGAGTTATGAAACTGAACGAACTGATTAAGAAGCACAACTTTCAGGTGCGTCCCGGCTTGTGGGTGATTTACTCGCTTGGCTTGGCCATCATAGCATTGCAGTTGAGAAGCCTTTTAGGGTAAAAGCTGCACAGCAATTAACTAATAGATTGCAAACTGAGAACATTTTTGTTGGAAACCGATAAAAATGACTGAAAGCCTTTATGACTTGCATGAAGAGACGGATGTAGGGTCAATCTGCATCCGTCTCCTCTTTTTGTTTTTGGTTTTATTTTTTCCTTCCGAATTTAGCACATTTGGGAGAATAGGCTATGGCCACACAATGGTCATCAGAAAGATAGGTGTAAAGTTCCATGTCGAATCTCTGCGGACCATCATCGGAAGGAAGTGTAAGGACGGCTCTACCTAATATGGGTTCAGACGCACCCGGAAGATTCATTTGGCGGTCAATCACCGGAAGAGTCTTTATGGTTATATTATTTTTGAAATCCAGTCCTTCGGTCATGGCGGCTTTGTAGAGCGCTTCCTTGCAGGTCCAGGCTATTATGTTTTTCTCCAAATCGTCTTCCGCAATCAGATTTTTCTCCGGTTCGGAAAGAAACTTATCCCTTATCTTAATCACTTGGGCGCGGTCAAGACGTTCGGCATCAATACCCATTGCTGTGCGGGGAGTAAACACCGCCAGATCTGCCTCCGGGGTTTTCGGAAGAGTTGCTACGGCAAGAAGATGCTCAGTATGGGTCATTGAAATTCTTGCTGACATTCCGAAGACAAAGGGTGCGCCGTTAGAGAAATGGCCTAATTCCCTATAACCGTCACGACCGTTCTCGCAATAGATTTGTTTTGCCATCTCCCGCCATACTTTTCCTGACTTTGTTTCCATTCCGGAAATTTCTTCAACCTTGATTCCTACGGGGGTATGATGGGGCCAATATATAAACTCAGTTTCCATTGTAATAGATTATATTAGAATGTCAATACATTTTTATTTATAAAAGATAAGCAATCATCATGATTGCTTATCAGGGTTGTGATGACTGATAGTCACCTTTACTTTTGTTATGCGGTGTTTATCAATCTGGAGCACCTGAAATTTCAGTGGCCCGCGTTCCAAAGTCTCCTTCAAAGTCGGGAAATCGCCCTTTATTTCAAGTAGCAACCCTGCCAGGGTCTCCGCATCTCCACAGTCGCCGAGAGTCTCTTCGTCAATATCCGTGATATGACAGAAGTCGCCTATCGGTGTTTTGCCATCGAATATATATGTGTTGGCATTTATTTTTTTATAAACTGCCGTCGATTCATCATATTCATCATCAATCTCTCCGACAATTTCTTCAATAATGTCTTCAAGAGTGACCATTCCCTGCGTACCCCCATATTCATCAACCACTATGGCGATATGAATTTTTTTCTTTCTGAAATCTTCCAGGAGGTCATCGATCATACGTGACTCCGGCACGAAATAAGGTTCCCGCAGTAGTGTTTGCCAACGGAAAGAGTCGTTCTGTTTCCCGATGTAGGGGAGAAGGTCTTTAGAGTAGAGAATTCCTCGTATGGTATCTTGAGAAGTGTCGTAGACAGGTATGCGCGAGTATCCTGATTTCAAAATCACGTCCATTGCTTCTGACCATGTGTCGTGATATTCGATGGCCGTTATGTCAACGCGGGAAATCATGATGTCGCTCACCTCTTTTTCTCCAAAAGTCAGGATGCCTTCCAGCATTTCCTTGTCTTCCCCTTCCGTGATGTCGGAAATCGACAGGGCCTTTTCTAACTCATCTGTTGAAATCTGTTCATCCTTTTTGGTGACGACTTTATTCACGAGAGAAGTTGAGCGGACCATTAATTTTGCGAGTGGACCGAGGATGGTGTAGAGAAATCCCAAAGGGGACGAGGCCGATTTAACCCATTTCAAGGTGCGATTACGGGCTACTAATTTCGGGAAAATCTCTCCAAATAACAGTAGCAAAAAAGTAAGGAGGACAGTCTGGATAAGAAAATCGAGCACAGCGCTGTTGAATTTTGCCACTTGGTTAAATGCAAAACTCAAGAGCACTACCATTGTGATGTTGACAAGGTTGTTGGAGATCAGAATGGTGGCCAATAACCGTTCGCTGTTTGAGAGCAGCTTGAAAGCCTTTTGTGATTGCGGGGTTTCTTCCTCGCCGAGTTCTTCCACTTCAGTGGGGCTTAAACCGAAATAAGCAATTTCACTTCCTGACACAAAGGCTGAAATCAACAGGCATAGACAGGCTACTCCTACTATTATTACCCATGACATCCAGTTTTCGGGTGCATGAAGTTCTATTGCCTGTGTCAAAAGTATAAGCAATGATATAGTAGGTGAATCCGATGGTAAAGGGTCTGTATCCAAAATTATAATGTGTTGGTTCTACAATGCAAAATTAATAATTTGCGCTGAATCGTGCAAATTTAGCCGTTGAACTTATCAGAACAAAATTATAAATTGTAGATCTTCCAATTCTTTTTCCGGCCTGAACGGATTAAGAAGGTTGGAAGATTTTATTACTGCGTACATACCATATGTAAGATGAGATATCCCGGATGCCTGTGGCTTTTTCAAGCCAGAATCCATAGTCTTTTATCTGACGGAAATAACGTTTGAGCAGAGGATCGGTATGCTCGTCTTCCGGAGTTTCACCAAATTTATAGTCAACAATGACTGCTTTCTTATTGTCAGCAGAAATCATGACCCTGTCAGGGCGCCTGTTTCGTATTGTTTTCTTGGTGTCCTTACCATCGGTAGTGTTTTTAGGATTTACAAAGATGTTACGTTCATTCATTATACGCCATTTGCCATCAAACCATTCTCTCACATTCTCATGCCGTATAGCATTTTCAAGCATTGGTTCCCATTCGACTGCTTGTTGGGATGTGATTATCCCATGCATCTTCAACCCCAATATTGACCTATGGAGATCGTCAGCAGTTTTGATCTTCTCCATAATGGCATGAAGCAGATTGCCATCCGAACGGGGATCGTTGTCTGCTGCCTCCGGAGCTATGGTGGCGGAATCTTGCAGTTCTGTCTCAAGAAGGTCGGAAGCGGCAGACAGCTCGTTGCTTACAGGTTCGTTTTCAACCGTATGTAATATGGTCGGGCAATAGGTCACGCCATATTCCTCCACCACTCTTTCTTCATTAAGCGAAATGTCTTCATCCTTTTGCTTAGGCACTGCCTCCTCTTCTTCCGGCTTTGGATCAATTTTTACACCGAATGTGATCACACTGCCGTCTTCTTCATACTGCATGAGTTCAGGAGGTATAAGGTCGGCACCATCTTCCGGATGAGGCTCTATGTTTGAGCATATATCCCTTAAAAGCCATGCAGAGGTTGTTTTAGAAGTGCGTTTATTATTTTCATCTGTCTTTTTTGTAAAGATATAAAGCTCGCATTTGGCTCTTGTAAACGCTACATAAAGTGAATTCAGACGATCCATCATATACATATCGCAATATTTACGATAGATATCGGCATACTCAGTGCCAAGCATGTCTTTTGTGGTTTCCACCGGAATCCAGTTAGGAAGGTCATAATCACTGTATAACGGGGAAGGGGTTACCCAGCGCCACTCCTTTTTCTTATGGTAGGGTTTAATGTCTTTTGCCTCAAAAGGAAGAATCACACACTTGAACTCCAGTCCTTTTGATTTATGGATTGTCATGACTCTGACAGCATCAGTGTCTTCAGGTGAAGATATTGATAAAAAACTACCCCTTGATTTCCACCAGTCAAGGAAAGAAGCAATGTCGGCAGGGTAACGCTCACAATAGTCGAGCACAAGATCTTGGAAGCCGGCTATATAGACTGCCTGTGACCGGCGCATATCTTCCGAAACAAAGTTCTTGACAATTGCTTCCACAAGAGACGGGAGAGTCACTGCCTGCATTTCGTCAAGCATTATCTTTATTACGTCTACGGACTTTCCTGTCTTTATAAATTCAGAGATTTGTTGTGCCGGAGAAAGTTCAGGATGCTGAAGAGCAAAAAATGCGTAGTCACTTTTTATATCGTTCCATTTTATTTTTCTATCCTCAGATGTCTCGTTTTCAGCTTCATGCTTCTGTGGTCTATCTGAAGATGTGCCGTCTGCAATTTTCTGAAGGGTGTTTATGATGATTCCCACCCCTTCCGATGATGAGATCAGTAAAGAATCCTCACTGATGAATTCTATTTTTGTTGCTTCCGGCGGCAGGGTTGAGTTATACTCTACGATAGTATTTATGACCTCTTTGCCCAATTTTTTTGTATCGATAAGCATGGCAATGTCTTTCTGGCGGTAGCCTCGCTCAATAAGTGATGAAATCAGCGGTCCTAAATCATCCAGGGCGCGATCCTGTTCTTTATCTTTCTCCTCGTCTTCGTTATTTTCACTTTTATCTATCGCAGGCTTATCGAAAAAACGTATCTCCACATATCCGTTGTCATCTTGCTTATTAGGATATTGCACTACATTACTATAAAGATTTTTAAAATCAATACACTCCATATCGTCTTTAGGGTCAATTCCGGCTTCCTGATACATTTCGCTTTGGAATTGGGACACCCTATGCGCAAGAGTGCGGAAAAAATAATTGTTAAATTCCACTATCCTGCGATTGCTGCGCCAATTTGTATTTTCCTCCTTCTCCATGCCTCGCTCTTTCACTCTCCCCGCAAATTCTTTAGGCACGATAGACGTAATCAATGATGGATCCGCATTCCTAAAACGATAGATGCTCTGTTTTGCATCTCCGATGATCAGATTCTCCTCATTCCGGCTATCACTTTCTTTAAGTAGTTTCCGGAGATTCTCCCACTGCATGCGTGATGTGTCTTGAAACTCATCTATGAGGTAATGGTTAAGCGATGTGCCGAGTCGTTCATATATAAAAGGAGTGTCAGAATCACCGATTATTCTGTTAAGCATGGAGTTGGTCTCTCCGAGCTGAATCAGATTGTTGGTGTCAAGGAAAGCTGTGATTTTGTTTCTGGCTTCCAGAAGAAGACCCAGATAGGGGAGAGTTGAGGAATAAATTTTCCAAATCTTTAATTTCTCTGACTCAAAAAGAGATGTCCAATTTTCATAGGCAGCATACATCTCGCGTGCGTTTTCCGTGAGTAAAGTTTCCGCCTCACATTTCATCCCTTTTTTTAATATAGATTTTCCGTTGGAGAGATCCACAGGCTTAAACCAGTTTTTGCTGGTGGAGTCATTATACTTGAAGCGTTCAATTTTCGTAAGATGGCTGTCTACATGTTGTTTGCAGTGTTCTTTGGCATCCAGTCCGTATTGCTTCAGGAGCAATTTGAATTTGTTTGCCTCCTGCTGCATGGCATCGAAGGCAGATGTCAATGCGATTTCAATGTCTGTGCGGATTTGTTTATATGCATCCACGAGCCGTCCTGGCCCTTTTTCAGTTGCAAGATACCTGTCAAGCTCCCCTCTCTTTTCTTTAAATTCCTCATTCTCCATTTTGGTCAGGGAATTTCTGAGTTTAGAATATATTGTCTCATCAGAAGTATTCTTCTGAAACACATTCCAGACAGATCCTTTTTTTTCGGAGGAATCGTTCATCAGAAGATTCAGCCAAAAGGCAGACACGGATTCAGGATTTAAGGCGGTGTTGACTTCGTCAAGAGTGGCATCAATTGCGGCGGTAGCTATGTAGTCGGAATCTATCTCCACCTGATAAGTGTCGTTTAGATTTGACTCATAGGCAAATGTGCGTAGCACGGTCTGAAAGAACGAATCGATTGTGGAGACATTGAAATCGGAATACTGATTTAAAATTGCGGAGAGTGCGAATTTGCTTACCCTTGCAATCTCCTTATGTGAGACATTAAGTTGGTTAGAAAATTCTTCAAGATAGTCAGTGTCTTTAAGCAGCTGCGGTGTAAGCGGTAAGGTTTCACTTTTTGCTAATGAGGCAAGTTTGTCAATGATGCGTTGCTTCATTTCGGCAGTTGCTTTGTTTGTAAAGGTGATGGCAAGTATGCGGGATATTCCGTCAAGGATTTCCGGCTCCTTGCGGAGTCGGAAACCCTTTTCAGGATCTTTGATAGTAATTAAATACCAGATAAACTTTTTCGCAAGGGTAAAGGTTTTTCCTGACCCTGCTGAAGCGCGTTGAAGGTTTAACATTACTTTTATTTTACTTTATATCCGAGGTTCTTGAGAATTGCCATCACATCTTCCCGGCGATTTCCCTGAATGAGTATTTCTCCATCACGGGTGCTCCCGCCGGTGGCAAGGCGTTGTTTAAGAGTGCGGGCCAACTCCTGAAGTTTCTCATCAGAACCGGAGAAACCTTCAATTATAGTAGCTGATTTCCCTTTTCTTCCCTTATTGTCAATCACCACGTGAAGTGGAGTCTTCTGCGTTTCATTTTCCCGATGGGTGGCTTCGGGTTCAGGAGTGTCATCAACGGGGAGGGTCCCTGAACTCTTTAATGCACCGAGGGCATCTTTCCAGTCCATATTGTTGTGTGAATTAATGTTTGTCAGAACAACACCATGATCCTTGCCTGAAACCCATTCATTGTAACAGGAGCATAGTCCTCGCGGCCCCATGTGTGGGTATAGGTGTAATTAAGGCGTGCCGTGACATAGGGATTGATATAATAATTAAGGGTAACGTTGGCATTGTTGGCACGTCCGCCAAAAATTGCCGCCTTCGGATCAGAGAGTGTGATGTAATTATAGGTCAGCACGCATTCAAGCGAACCGGATTTCGGGCGCGCAAGTGCTGCCAGCTCTGATGAGTAGGTATATTCGCTTCTTGTCAGTAACCCTCTCAGTGACACGTAGCCACTCTGTGAATTAAATCTTTCAAGGTTATTGCGCCTGCTTATGGTCTGAAAGAAATACTGTCCTTCGGCAGCGAGGCGCCCTTTCGCCACTACAAATTCCGGCGAGAATTTAAACAGGTTCTTGGAATGGTCTACAGTAGTCCCGACAGCAGTCTGCTGCACCACCTTTGTAGGATAATTGGTGGAGATTGTAAAGCCGTCATGCACGTCTTCATTATTTTCCAGTCTCCGTTGAGGGGTGGCAAATTCTCCGCTTATGCCAAATTGGAGAATTGGACTCCCTTTGGCGTCTTTTCGCCACACAGCCCGGCCAATAATCCCGTAGCCCTGCTGATTGAACAGGGGAGCGTTCATAACCGTTGAGAGTGCGCTTGATTCAACATGGAAGCCTGCGCCAATCCATAACGGATTACTTGTGTATCCATACATCACTCCCAACTGTATTCCCGGTGAGAAAATTGCCCCGGCCATCGGAGGTTCAAAAGTGCATTTCAGGGAATTGGTGTAAGTCGACTCCAATCCGAAGGGTTGAATGAAGTTGCCGAAGCGTAAGCGGTGTTTATCATCGATATGATATTCAATCCACATGTTACGTAGGCCGATTTTAGCGTAAGAGTATGCCACATCAAGGAATGCGTTCCATTTGCCATAGCTCATCTTTGCTCCAAGACGAGCCTCTGAAATGGCCATTCCGTCAGGAAACATCTCTTTTTGTGGCGACGCATAGAGCGCACCGTCAATCAGTACACGCCCCATTGGCGCCACTTTCAAAGCCGGCTCCTCGCCGTTAGCTCCTGTTGAAAAGAGCAACGGGAGCAGGGGTAAAAGCATTGTGCGTTTCATTTCAAGTAAAGAAAATAGATTTAAGTTTATAAAATGGATAGGATTTACCGTTATAGTTTCTTTTTAAGTTCATCAACAGTCGACGCTCTGTCAATAAGTTCGCCTCCGGATGAATAGATGAAATAAGTGGGAAGATCTGATACGTTATATTTCAAAGCGGCTTTTGAGTATTCACCATCGGGATCGAACACGGTGATCCAGGGGAGATTTTTGGCTGCTTCACGCCAGGCATACTGGTCAGGATCAAGCGACACATTATAGAAATTTACGGCGCGTGAATTGTAAAGTTTTGCCAGTTCAATGTTAAGCGCGGGAGAATCGGGATGAGTCAAAAAGGAGAAGATCACCACTGTCGGTTTCCCTTTACCTACAAAATCAGTAAGTTTTTTATTTACACCGGTTTCATCGGGCAGATCAATCTCAAGCACGGTCAATTCTTCTGCCTGGAGTTCCAGTTTTCTTCCCGATGAACTGTTTTTTCTTTTCAAGGCATCTACCGATGTCTGTTCAAGAAGGGCAGTGCGTGGGTCGTCAGGCCTCAGTTCCCTGAAACCGGTAGCCACCGCAGCGAAATATTTTACGTCAGTGTCATTCTGAGGATTAAACAAGGGCTTGCCACCTATATATTTGGTCAATATGTAGTAACTTACCACAGACCCTTGTGCATTCATGAGATATTTGGCATATACCTGTTTCTTGAACGCATCAAGTGAGTCAGGCGAGATTCCAGCCGGAAGTGCCATCACGTCTTTCTCAAATTTTTCCAGGGTCTCAGCTTTTTGGGATCCTGTAAGGGTGAACTCGGTGCCGAATTTATCCATTGAAGAAGTGACTGTGACGGTCTCGGTAGAATCAATCGGGACATATATGAACTTGTCACCTATGGAAAGACGGAACACTTCCGGGGCGGCCGGGGCCGGACGCTTTATGGAGAAGGCTCCGGTGGAGGAAGTGCGTGTGGAGTCGATTGCAACCCATCTTCCGTAGAAATCAGATTTTTCAAGCACCACTGCTTCGCCGTCGGCACCATATATCTCGCCTTTGATGTTGAAATCGTCTTGGCCACAAGAAGTTGCGACCAGACAGGCAGCGACTGCCGCCATAAAATTGACTCTTGAGATGTATGCAAAATTTTGCTTCATGATCCTTTATTTCGATTTTAGGCTGCAAATATAACGAAAATAAGTGGTTTATACGGAATAAAAGTGTTAACTTTGCATGAAATTTCACATAGAGAAGAAAAACAAGAAAGTATTATATGTTACAGCCAGTAAAAAAGACCATCATGCTTGGCGATGGCCGGGAAATAACTATCGAAACCGGCAAACTTGCGAAACAGGCTGATGGAGCAGTGGAAGTGAGAATGGGCAACACTATGCTCCTTGCCACTGTTTGTTCTGCCGCGGAGGCAAATGAAGGGGTTGATTTCATGCCTCTTACAGTTGAGTATAAAGAGAAATATTCCTCCATTGGCAGATATCCGGGCGGATTTCTAAAGAGAGAAGGTCGCGCAAGTGATTATGAGATTCTCACATCTCGTCTTGTTGACCGTGTGCTCCGTCCGCTCTTCCCGGATAATTATCATGCGGAGACATTTGTAAATGTCACTCTCTATTCTGCTGATGAAAACGATGCTCCCGATGCTCTTGCAGGCATAGCTGCCTCAGCTGCCTTGATGTGTAGTGACATCCCTTTTCAAGGTCCTATATCAGAGGTAAGGGTAGCGCGCGTCGATGGTGAATGGGTAATCAATCCTACTTTTGAACAGATTGAGTGTGCCGACATAGAGTTGATGGTAGGCGCCACCTATGATAATATCATGATGGTGGAGGGCGAGATGAACGAGGTGTCGGAAGCCGAGCTTCTGGAAGCTCTCAAAGTTGCTCATGAAGAGATTAAGAAGCACTGCCTTGCTCAGATCGAACTTATGAAAGAGGCCGGTAAGGAAGTGAAGCGTGAATACAATCATGAAGTAAACGACGTGGATCTTCGCAAAGACGTCGAGGCAAAGTGTTATGACAAGGCATATGCCATTGCCCGCACCGGCAGTGCCGACAAGCAGTGGCGCAATGAGAGTTTCAAGGCTGTATGTGAAGAATATATCAATAATCTCCCTGAGATGACTGAGGAGCAGCTTGCTCTCTATACTCCCGAGCAGCGTGTGGCAATGGTGAAACGCTATTACCACGACGTGGAGAAAGAGGCTATGCGCCGCTGTGTGCTCGATGAGGGTATTCGTCTTGACGGACGTAAGACAACTGAGATACGCCCCATCTGGTGTGAGGTGGATTATCTGCCGGGCCCTCATGGAGCGGCTATCTTCACGCGTGGCGAGACGCAGGCACTTGTGACTGCCACACTCGGCACCACTTTGGATGAGAAAATAGTGGATGATGTGCTTAATCAGAGCAAGGAGCGTTTCTTGCTTCATTATAATTTCCCCCCATTCTCTACAGGGGAGGCTCGTCCGGTGCGTGGCGTTGGCCGTCGTGAAGTGGGTCATGGAAATCTGGCCCATCGTGCGCTCAAACGCATGTTCCCTGATGGATTCCCTTACACCTGCCGTATTGTCAGCGACATCCTTGAGAGTAATGGCTCTTCATCAATGGCGACTGTATGTGGCGGAACACTCGCACTTCTTGATGCCGGTGTGCAAATGAAGCGTCCGGTGGCTGGCGTTGCAATGGGTCTTATTTCCGATAAGGGTGCCGTGAAATATGCTGTCCTTTCCGATATACTTGGTGATGAAGACCATTTGGGAGACATGGACTTCAAAGTGACTGGCACTGAGAACGGCATCACTGCCACTCAGATGGACATAAAGTGTGACGGTCTGAGCTACGAGATTCTGGAAAAGGCTCTTGAGCAGGCGCGTCAGGGCAGGCTTCATATCCTTAATATCATTAAGGAGACAATCCCCGCACCACGCGAGGACTACAAACCTCATGTGCCGCGTATTGTCACCATTGAGATCCCCAAAGAGCTTATCGGAGCTGTCATCGGTCCGCAGGGTAAGATTATACAGGGCATTCAGGAGGAGACAGGCACAACTATCTCTATCGAAGAGGATGAAAAGCTCGGAATCGGCAAAGTGGAGATCGCTTCTAAAGATAAGGAGAGCATAGATGCTGCTTTGGCAAAAGTTAAGGCTATTGTCGCTCAGCCTGAAGAGGGTGAGGTGTATGACGGCACAGTGCGTTCCATTCTTGACTTCGGTGCGTTTGTTGAGTTTATGCCGGGTCGCGATGGTCTTCTCCATATCAGCGAGATTTCATGGAACCGTCTTGACTCAATGGATCAGAGCGGCATAAAGGAGGGCGATAAGGTTAAGGTAAAACTTATCGAGATTGATAAGAAGACCGGCAAGTATCGTCTTTCAATGCGTGTTCTTACAGAGAAGCCGGAAGGTTATGTGGAGCGTGAGGCTCGTCCTCGCCGTGAGGGTGGCGACCGTCCGCAGCGTCGTGAAGGTGGCGACAACCGTCCACGCCGCGATGGTAATTTCAACGGTCCGCGTCGCGAAGGTGATTTTAATGGGCAGCGTCGTGAAGGAGGAGACAACCGTCCACGCCGTGATGGCAACTTCAACGGACCTCGTCGCGAGGGTGGATTCAACGGTCCGCGCCGCGATAACGAAGGAGGCCAGCAACGAAGATTCACACCTCGCAACAATGATGAACACCAAGACTAAGTATTGGTATACATAGACATATAAACGGGGAGACGCTTTTTTCAGGTGTCTCCCCGTTTAGTTTGCTGTCATTGTCAATGCAAGATCATGATGAAGAATGCGTTACTTATTCAAAGTAAAGGCATCGGCGTCAGCCCACGCCGGGAATTTAGTTCGGAATGCATCCAGTTTTTCATGTGAAAGAGTAGCATAGAGCAGATCATTGTCGTCCACTTTAACTGTGATGTCTTTGCCTTTGAAGTCAACTGCCATTGAACTGCCATCATATTCAAAGCCTTTCTTATCAGTGCCTTTGCAGTTGACCGCACATACATAGGCCAGGTTTTCTATGGCGCGGGCATTGATGAGCTTATTCCATGCGTCAACTCTTACAGTTGGCCAGTTGGCGACGGCAATCAGCAAGTCATACTGATTATTGACGTTGCGGCACCATGCCGGGAAGCGAATGTCGTAGCATACCACCATAGCTATATTCCAGCCTCTGAATCTCACTTCCAGACGCTGATGACCTTTTGAGAATACTTTGTCCTCGCCTGCCATTGTGAAAAGATGGCGTTTGTCACTGAAGTATTCATCTCCGGACGGCTCAATGAAAAAAGCCCTGTTATAGATGGAACCGGCTGAGTCGGCGATAAACGTACCGGCTATAGCCACATTATAGTGTTCGGATAGCTTTTTGAGATAGTCAATTGTTTCCCCGGTGTTTCTTTCAGCAAATTGTCTCACATGCTCCTTGTCTTCGCCTGAAGGGAAGCCTGTGGAAAAGGTTTCCGGAAGAATTACCAAATCGGTATGGGGATGAACGAGTTTGAGTTTGTTCTCAAGGGCTCTCAAGTTTTCAGCCTTGTTTTCCCATTTTATTTCAAGAGGAATCAGGCATACGTTAAGATTGCTGGGAGTCACGATGTCAAGAATTGAATTTGTCGGGATAGCGTGCGGCAAACCCGTAATTGGAATAGAACTGTCGGATGTTGTGCATATCAGTCTCCACATTGCCTGTGGGCTGATACTCATCGTTGATAATTATCTTTTTATGTTTGTAGTCTATCACTCCGAGCTGAATGGGTACATCAGCCCCATAGGCTATGTAGAGGAAGCCGGTTTTCCATTTGTCGGTGTAACTGCGGGTGCCTTCAGGGGTGACTGCAAGGTTGACGTAATTATGTGTCTTAAATAGCTGTATCACAGAGTCGGTTAGTGAGCCTCCCTGTTTTTTGCGGGGAACCGGTATGCCTCCTAAGGCACGGAGAATATACTTCAATGGGAAGAAAAACCAAAAATCCTTCATAAGGAAGTTGGCTTCCCTTCCCAATGATTTGTAAGCGAACAGACCAAGAATGAAATCCCAGTTGGAAGTATGGGGCGCTACGCAGATAACGCACTTATCGCGGCGTGGGGCAGTAATGTCTACGCTCCACCCTGACATTTGCAGAAGTCTTCCCCATAGATTCATCTGATCTGGTTTTAAAATTAGGGTATTTAAATGTTACAGCGTTTTACTCTTATTCCGCTGCCAGCTTCTGTTCTTCCTTTACGCTCTGAGGAATGGCTGCGTTAAACTGCTTAACGGCAGCGTCAATTTCTTTTGCAAAGTCATCGTTGATCTTTGCGAAGAGCTGAACAAAGAAAGCCTGTTTAGCCTTTGAATACTCTTTGAGGTTTTCAAATGCCTTGTGGCCTTTGTCGAAGAATACATTGGCGTTGCTTTTAGCGGCTGCTGTTGCACCGAGCACTTTGGCTATTGCCTGTTCGATAGCAGCTTTGTCAACGTCTTTAACATTGTAATAAGCCTCCATCATTTCCTCGCAAACAGAAGCACCTACGGCATCTGCATATTTCTTGAATTCACGTTTATTTGCCATTTTCTTTTATAAATTTTAATAGTTTTACCTATTGGTTAAAATATGTTCTTTATCTCTATAACAATTAAAATCCGTTTTTTATTATCGCCACCACTTAAAAAACTACCGAGTCCCTGCTGTCTTCACATAGGAACCTATGATTTATTATGGATTAATTTCTTCTTAGTTAAGTTTTCAGAAGAATATCCTTAATTAATTGTTGGTGTATATTGATAAAATTATTAATTTTGTTGTTGGTAAGTGGAAGGGGAATAAATATAGGTAATATACGATGTTGCTCAAGGATAAAAAGAAAATAAAAGAGATAAAAGATAACCTCCTTAATAAGCTTAAAGAGGAACACGCCTTTTGGTCTTATTCAGATCAGTCTGTTTCATTAGAAAACATTAATGATAATCACTTGATTGCTATGACTATGAGGTATTTGGATTTATCGGAAATAAGACAACTTTTTCAAATATTTTCTTATGATAGGGTAAAAGAAGCATGGAAGACTTTGCTTGTACCAGAAGGAGAATATCTCTATACGTTAAATCGTTTTTTTGCTTGGTATTATTTCAATGCAAAAAAACCTGATGCATATCTTAAGTCTTTACAGACACGTTATATAAACTCATTATCTGCATTATGAAAGGGCTTGCACCTCATACTTCAACTATATTTAATGCCATTTCTCATTTGGAATGTATAAAGCCATATGTATTGGTAGGAGGCACGGCATTAGCTCTTCAATTGAATAGTCGTAATAGTGAAGATCTTGATTTTATGTCATGGAGAAAAAAACGAAATGATAAAAGGGAAGTAGATTGGCCTACAATAAAAAAAGAATTACAGACAATTGGCAATATTGAGAAATGTGATATACTGGATTTTGATCATGTAGAGTTTATTGTCAATGGTGTGAAAATATCATTTTATGCCAATCCAAACTATTCCCCACTCCGTGAAGAAATTCCGTTTTTGAATAATATACGACTTGCTGATAAGACTTCTATCGGGGCAATGAAACTTGAAGTTATGTTGCGACGTTCTAAGTTTCGTGACTATTATGATCTTTATGCTTTATTGGAATCTGGTGAGAATTTAATGGAAATGATTGAGCTGGCTCTCAAGTACTCGGGGCACAAATTAAAAACAAAGAATCTTGTTGCTATGATAACCAGAGGGGAAAGATTTGTACCTGATATTAAGTTTTCAACTCTAAATCCTAAATATCAAGTTACTCCAGAAGATATTGAAAATAGAATCAGGTCAATCTTGAAAGAAAATAAAAGATTATAATATGTCATCATATATAAGGGTTAAGTCTTTGGCAATTAAATGCATGTTGGCGGGGATGATGGTATGCGGTGTGGGGACGTTGACCGGGTGCGGCGGTGGGAGCAGGGAGGCGGACCGACAATTGGAAGCTATAGAAAAACTTATTCCTAATCGCCCTGACTCGGTTTGGAAAATCGTTACAGAAATGGATACCAACCGAATGTCATATTCTCAGAGATTGCATTTGGAAGTGCTTTATGGCTACAACGCTGTGGTGCATGCTGACTCAATAGATTTGCATGATCAGACCATAAGGCAATGTGACAGTTTATTTAGGGGGAAATTTAACACCGACGAGGTAAAATGGTTAATTATTAGAGCAGATGTCTCAAAATTGAGAGGGGATTATGTTGCGCAGATAGAAAGTCTGAAAGATGCTGAATTTTTGGCAATGCAATTGGATTCCAAATTTGATTTGGCAATGGTGTATCGGAATTTAGCCTCAGTGTATCAACAAGGTTACAATGGTACGGTCTGTAAGTATTATGCCGAAAAAGCCATTGAGTTGCTGAGAGAATTAAACTGTCCTAAGCAGATCAGGGAGGCAAAAATGAATATTGTGGGTGCATACGGAATTAAGGAGGACTATAAGACTATGCTTGATTCCCTACTCGCCATGAAAGAAGAGGTCATGGCAAACGCTCATGATAGCTATAAGGTGTATTTCCTTGATCAGTTGGCAAGGACATACGATGCAAACGGTCAGAGCGAAAAGGGGATAGCTATATGGGATTCAATATATGATGGCAAGGAAATAAATTCCAATACACTCGCCCATTGGGCAAATGCTTGTTGTAGAATCAATAAACTTGACAGCGCCTACACACTTATAACGCAAGCCAATAGTTTGCCTCATAATAGCAGGGATGAATATCTATGTCGGAATGTGGAATATTATATTCTTGAGAAAATGGGGAGAAAGTCGGAATTGGCGAGGATTGACAGTCTACGGAATGTAGCCCTTAAGAATATAGATAAGGAGAATAAACTTGAAGAGAGGAGTCTTATTATAAATGTAAAAAATGAGTCGGCAACGGTAAACGCATGGGTTGCAGCAACAAAGGCACGTAATCGTGCCACCTATTTCCTTTTTGCCACGATAGTGTTTGCCATAGCAGCGATATCAATATTCCTATATCTGCGTAAAAGGAATCAAATTTTAAAACTTGAGCATGAGAACGACCTGCTGAAAATCCGAGCACTTCAGGATAATCTTTTTGAAAGTGACATCAGGCATAAGGAGGTCTCATCAAAGATATCTGAGTTATTTCATACGCGGTTCAAACTTTTAGACAGTCTTGCGGCATCATATTTTGAGACCAAGGAAACGGGCCAGGAGCAAAAACGCATCTATGCAGACGTGAAGGCATCATTGAGTAACTTCAGTTCCAATTCCTCCACACAAGAGTTGGAAGATATTGTCAACGGGTATAATGATAATCTCATGATGAGGTTTCGCGAGGATTTCCCTAAACTTAGTGCCGCACAATACAGGCTTGCACTGTATCTGTTCTGTGGTTTTTCTCTGCAGTCGATAAGCATATTTACGGGCACAGAACTTAAGAATATCTACGTCTACAAATCACGTCTGAAAGGGGGCATAAATAAGAGTGATTCACCGCGTAAGGATGAATATCTATCATATTTCACCTGATTAACATGGCGTGTTAGGCAATGTAAGAAATTTTTATAAATCATTGTTGATTATAAGTATTTTAAGTCAATAAATGTAAGGTCATGTGGTTGGAACGGGATGGTTTTTTACCTAATTTTGCAGTGTAAAACCAACTAATCCAATTAATATGATCAGGAAAATTTTATCCTTGACAATGGTGCTGTGGTGTGTGTTCCTAAGCCAAGCCCAGCAACCACTCCCTCTCGATCCTCAGGTGAAACACGGGGTGCTTTCAAATGGATTGACCTATTACATCCTCCACAATGAAGAACCTCGCAATCGTGCTAATTTTTATATAGCACAAAAGGTAGGGTCCGCACTTGAAACTCCGGAACAATATGGACTTGCCCACTTTCTGGAGCATATGGCCTTTAATGGCACAAAGCATTATCCCGGCGACTCGATGCTACGTTATCTTGAGTCAAACGGAATACGTTTCGGTGCAGATATCAATGCCTACACCGATTATGAGGAAACGGTGTATAACATTGACAATGTGCCCACCGACAATGTCGCTCTTATGGATAGTGTGCTTCTTGCCTTGCGCGACTGGAGTTGCGACCTGCTTCTTGAAGATAATGAAATCGATGCAGAGCGAAAAGTGATTCAAGAGGAATGGCGAATGCGCAACGATCCGAGCTTCAGATTCCGTGCGGCAATGGCTCCCAAAATATTTTCAGAGCCTCAGTATCATCAAACACCGATAGGGACCATGGAAGTGGTGATGAACTTTCCCTATAAGGCACTGCGTGATTATTATCATAAATGGTATCGTCCGGATCAGCAAGGCATTATAATTGTGGGAGACATCAATGTGGACGAAATGGAGAAAAAAGTGGTTGATATATTCGGCTCAATACCCATGCCTGACAATGCCGCTCCACGTGAATATGTCCATGTGAGCGACAATGAGCAACCGTTGTTTTTCGCTTTTGAAGATCCGGAACTAAAAAACGGCAGAGTGGATTTTCAGATAAAGTTTGACAAGATACCACTGGAATATCGGAATACAGATATAGCATTTGTGACTTCCTTGATGCAGGATATAATAGCGGATATGATCACCACAAGACTATATGAGCATACGCTTGAAGCTGATTGTAAGTATGCCAATGCGGGAGTATATTTCGCGGATATGTATCCATCAAAGACCAAAGAAATTTTCAATGTGGCTGCTATAGCTAAGGATAACGAACTTGACGCATTTGAAGAGGCGCTGCAGATTGTGGTCAGAGCCTGCCGCACAGGATTCACTCAGTCGGAACTTGATCGCGCCATAGAAAATATGAGGTCGCAGTATGACCAAAGGTATAATGAACGCAATAACACCAATACTTCCCGTCTCGCCAAAGCACTTATAAATGCCTTTAAGGATAACGTGCCTGCTATGGGAATTGAGGCAGAAAGGGAGTTATTCAATAATTTAGTCACTCAAATTCCATTGGAGGCATATAATCAGGGTGCCTCACAGATAATCACGCCAAACAATCAGGTGGTGCTTATCCAGCAGCAGAAGAAAGCCGGGAAATTATTGCCTACTGAAGAACAGACCCTCGCGTTGGTGAATGACGTGCTCTCCCGTCAATATGAGGCATATGTGGATGAGGTCATCTTGGAACCTCTTATTGCCTCACTCCCGGCAAAAGGAAGCATAGCAAAAATTGAGGAGGGAAAATTCGGCACTACGGAGATAATTCTCTCCAATGGTGTGAAGGTAATAATTAAACCTACTGACTATAAGGAAGACGAAGTGTTGTTTCAGGCTTTTAAGAAAGGCGGGAAAATGGCACAATCCACGAAAGACGCGGCAAACATACTGATGATTGACGATGCAATCGGCATGTCAAACTTCGGTCCGTTTGATAATAAGTCTATCGCGCGTTATCTTACCGGTAAGAATGTGAGCATGGAGTTTTCTATCGGGCAATTCACTGACAATTTGAAGGGTGCTTCTTCTGTGAAAGACCTTCCTACTCTTTTCGAATTGATATATACCGCCTTCACCAATATCAGTCCTAATGAAGAGAGCTATAACAACTACATTGCAAGGATAATCCCTCAGCTGGCATCTGCTGAGAAATCACCGGAATTCATTTTTGGTCAGCACAAGGATAATGCTCTTTACGGAGGAAATCCGATGCAGGCAACCCTTACAGCTGATCTTATCAAGAGTGCTGATTATGACCGTATGTTCCATCTTTATAAGGAAGCAGTTGCCAATCCCGCCAATTATACTTTCCTGTTTACCGGGAATGTGAATATGGATACCCTCAAGCCTTTGTTGGAGCAGTATATCGCTTCTCTGCCCACCGGCAAGAAAGAAGAACCTAAGCTGATCACTCCGATAAATACGGTTGATGGTCAGGTGACTGATAATTATACAGTTGAGATGACCACACCCGGCGATTGGCTTTTTGGCTTCTATAGTGGCGCGAATGTTGAGGGGGATATTCAGAATCAGGTCATGACCTCACTGGTTGGTGACGTGCTTGGAATCATCTACACTGAGATTCTCCGTGAAAAAGAGGGGGGCGTATATACACCGATGGTTTATTCTATGTATGATGTCAATAATGGCAAATGGAACTTAGTCTATTTCCTACAGACGAACGAAGAGCAGTCAGCCCATATGCTCCAGTTGGCTAACGAACTGTTTATGTCTCTGCTGAAAGAAGGTGCCACTCCCGAGCAGTTCAATCGTGTAAAAGGTGCCATGCTTTCTCAATATGAGAATACGGTCAGAAGTAATCCTTATTGGCATAATAACATACGCTTGTATGACCTCTTGGGAAAAGACTTCATTACAGATCACCGGAAGGCTATTGAAAACCTTACTCTTGAAGAGTTTAATGGCTTCATGCGTAATCTTTACGATGGCAAAAACCGTATTCAGGTCAATATGCACGGTGTGCCGGTGAATGCAGAATAATAGATCTGAACCTCTCAAATATACGAATTGTTTAAAGAATAAATAATACAATTTAAGAACTTATAAATCAATTCAAATTATAGAAGTTATGAAAAAGCTATTTTCAATTATTGCACTGATGTTTCTCACAGTGGTCAGTGCAAATGCCTTGACCTTTAAGGAGGCATTTGATCAGATTAATGCAATGCCCGATCTCTCCGGTATCGTATCGTTTAATAAGAGTGATGCAGGCGCGGGTTGGGTAGGAAATATCCTCATGGAAGACATAAAGGTGACAAGCAAACTTCATGAGGTTGGTAATGGTCAGACTGTTTACTACGGTAGCAAAGTAGAGGAGTTGTCAAAGCAACTTCCGAAAAGCGAACTCGTCTTGTCAGGTGCAGATTTTCAGAACCTGGTTTACATCTATGCCAAGCCTATAGACAATAATGTCTCAGAGATTCTTCTCATGATTGACCAGGCATATCAAGGTCAGACAACGGTGATATTGGGTAAAGTCAATAGCCATATTGTTGAAGCGCTGAAACAAGGTGAGGTTAAATTCACATCTAATCACGGCATAGCGATCAACGTGCCCATTCTGATATGTGACTAAAATTCCTGATCATATTTTAGTGTGAGAGGCCCGGACTGAATTGAAGCAGTCCGGGCCTCGTTTTTAGATGACTTATTCACCGCGTTCCTTGCGGGCTGCGTCAATGCGAAGCATTATGAAAAGGAAAATTGTGAAGCCCCATAGGGCCGAGCCTCCGTAACTGAAGAATGGTAACGGAATACCGATAACCGGACAGAGGCCAATGACCATGCCCACATTTATGCATACATGGAATATCAGACAGGCCACCACACAATAGGCATAAACCCGGCCGAAAGGTCGGCGTTGTCGTTCTGCAATATGAATTATTCTCAGTATAAACGCCAGAAAGACTACCAGCACTGCCACTGAACCTACAAATCCTTCCTCCTCCCCGATTGTGCAGAATATGAAATCGGTGTGCTGCTCGGGCACATATTTCAGTTTGGTCTGTGTTCCATTGAGGAACCCTTTCCCTGTAAATCCACCTGAACCTATGGCAATTTTTGATTGGTTGACATTATATCCGGCTCCTCGGATGTCATCCTCAATGCCAAGTGCAACCTTGATTCGCATCTGCTGATGGGGCTCAAGGACATTACCAAATACATAGTTGACCGAAAACAGGAAGAGGACAGACATAAGTGCAAACCCCACCGTGATAAGAAATTTCTGAATCTTATGCCGGAACATGGCAATAAGTGTGTAGATGATTGCCAATCCCAAGACAGTACAGAAAAATACGATACCGTTTATAATCACTCCGCACATGGCCAGGACAGTCACAATGATGCCTGATGCCACGAAGCCTAATATCACATTTCTTGCTACGAACAGATCTTTGCAATAAAACAATAGCATAAGGCTATATATGAGCAGAATGATTATAAACACCGAGAAATCTCCCACAGGAATACCCAAGACCAGGGGAGTGGCAAACTTTACAGCCACTACGAAATAGAGCACGGCACAGAACACTGAGAAAAGCACCAATCCACTCATTCCTTCTCTATAAAGCACGAATATCAGCGACAGATAGACCAAAGCACTTCCTGTCTCTTTCTGCAATAGGATAAGGCAGATGGGGAGAAATATTATGATCAGGGCCCGGAAATAGTTGCTTATCTTTGCATTTAACGAGAAGTTATATGAATTAAACAGCTTTGCCAGGGCAAGGGCAGTGGCAAACTTACCGAACTCTGCCGGCTGCAGACTGACAGGCCCGAATACAAGCCACGACCGAGAGCCCTTGATGTCGGGGGCAAGGAAGATAGTGGCTATCAGCACGAGAATGACGACCCCATAAATAGGATAAGCATAGGCTTCGTAGATGCGGTAGTCAAGTAGCAGTATGACACAACCGATTACGAGAGACAGTCCTATCCAGATGAATTGCTTTCCGGAAAATTCCGAAAAATCAAACATACTGGCATTATCGAAATCATAGCTTGCCGCGTAGATGCTGACTGCCCCTGCCGACACTAATATCAAATAGAGGATAACTGTTATCCAATCAAGCGATCGGAAAACAGATATGCTGGCCTCAGTGTTTCGTGACTCCACTGTTAATGATTGTATTTGAGTTAAACATGCGTTCTTCAAGCCCTTTCCTGCCATCAGCAATTTTCCCGGTAAGATATTTTTCCATCATGAGGCTACCTATAGGCACTCCGAAGGCCGCGCCAAAACCGGCATTTTCCACATAGACAGCTATTGCGATCTGGGGGTCATGATAGGGCGCGAACCCCATGAAGGCTGAATGGTCTTTACCATGAGGGTTCTGGGCTGTGCCGGTCTTTCCACACACTTCTATCCCCGGGAGATTAGCCAGACGGCAGGTGCCTCCGGTCACAGCCATGCGCATTCCCTCCGCTACCGCCTCATAATGCTCCCTATTGATTTTCGGAGCATGCTTGACACGGTATTTTTCATCTATTACTGTGTCAGAGATAGCCTTGACAACATGTGGAGTGTAGAAATAACCCCGGTTGGCGATAGTGGCACACAGGTTGGCAATCTGCAAGGGGGTGGCAAGCACCTCGCCTTGTCCGATGGAGACTGATATGATGGAGTTGGCACTCCAGCGCGGCCCTCGGAATGATTTTGAATAAAAGTCGGCATTGGGAATGAAGCCTCTGCTTTCTGAAGGAAGGTCAATACCAAGCCTGTATCCATATCCCATCTCGACAAGATAATCTTTCCACTTAGTAAGCTGGTCATAGGTCTTTGTGCCTCTCTTGTCGATCATGTTTTTGAATCCCCAGCAGAAGAAAGCATTGCATGAGGTCTGAAGTGCCGGTTTCAGTGGAAGGGGTGAACCGTGTCCGTGACATCCCACGCGCAGGCCATTGACGTAACCGTGATAGCAGGGATACATGGTGGAGGTGGTTATGACTCCCTCCTGAAGGAAAATCAGACCCTGAGTAGGCTTGAAAGTAGAGCCGGGAGGATATGCACCTTGCAGTCCCCGGTCATACAATGGCTTCAGGGGATCGTTGACCAATGTGGCATAGTTTTTCCCGCGTTCCTTACCGATTAGCAGGGATGGGTCGTAATTCGGGGAGGTGACCAGTGCCAGGACTTCTCCTGTTTTGGGTTCAATTGCCACGATTGCACCAATCTTGTTTTGCATGAGCTTCTCTCCATACTCCTGAAGTTCGATGTCGATTGAGAGTTTGATGTTTCTTCCGGATGTAGGCGCCACATCATGCATGCCATCCTCATATTTACCTTTGATTCTTCCTAAGGCATCTTTCATAAGGATCTCCACTCCCTTTTCGCCTCTCAGGTGTTTCTCATAACTTTTCTCCACGCCCAGGTCACCGGTATAATCCCCGGAACGATAATAACGGTCGTTCTCTACATCTTTTGCCGACACTTCCCTGAGGTTGCCGAGAATATTGGAGGCGGCGGCATAGTTATATTGCCTGATGGTGCGTGTCTGGATAAAGAAACTTGGAAACATGTAAAGTTTCTCCTGTAGTCGGCCGTAGTCTTCAGTAGAAAGGTGGGAGATGAGCTTCTGAGGAGTGTAAGAGGAGTAACCGGGATTTTTTCGCGGATTTTTCATTTCCGCCCATTTTTCCTCAAGTTGCTCTCGGGTGAGGTTCAGTACGTTACAAAGGGTTGTAGTATCGAAATGCCCCACATCTTTAGGAATAAGCATCACATCATATGCGGGCTGGTTGAAAACCACAAGTTTGTCATTACGATCATATACAAGTCCGCGTGCAGGATAAATAACTCTTCTTAAAAACGCATTGCTTTCGGCATTCTCCTTATATTTCTCATCGCCTACCTGCAGTGTGAAAAGTCTGAAGACGTAGATGATGACTATTAAGGTAATAAATCCGCCAATCACATATCTGCGTTTGGCTAACTTATAGTCTTTTCTCACGATTTACTAATGATTAAACAATCAATTGCTAATAAGGAAACAAAAGTGAGCGCACAGCTGGAAGCTGAGAGTATCACTATTTCTTTAACGTCGGCAAAGTTAAAATATTCTATTGTAAAGGCAAGCAGACAATATATTCCCACCATTGACACCAGATATTTGCAATAGACACTTACCCCCATTGATGAAATGGTAGGGGTCAGCTCTTTTGTCTTATCATCTTTTGGTATATAAGCATAGTAGACAGGTCGCTTAAGGGCGGCCAGGATGGTGCAGGCAAGGGAATTGACACCGGGGGTGTCGGAAAAAATGTCCACACACAATCCTAAAAGAAATGCCATTGTAAACAAGGCTCCGTTGCCGAGAGCGATGGGAAGGCGAATTATGAAATAGATGAAGATGATAGGCACCGCGACATTAAATAAAGCAATGTGGTTACATATAAGCACCTGCACCATCACCATTACTATAAACAAAATGCTAAAAATGATTATGTCTTTATTCATGTCTGCCGCAGCTTAATGTTATTTTGTAGGATTAAAATCAAACGACTGGAGTGAATCAATATCGGTCTTGAAATCGTCTTTAATCACTCTGACCGTACTGAGGGCTTTGAAATCTGAGGTGAGTCTGAGTTTGAGGATAAAGAAGTTGTCGTCTCGTCCTCTTATGCTGTTCATGACCACACCTACGGGTATGTCTGCCGGGAAAGCTGTGGAATAGCCGCTTGTCACGACTGTGTCGCCCGCCTGAAATTTGGCATGACGGGGCACTTCCTCCATATAACCTATAGAAGGGTCGCCGCCTTTCCAGACCAATGAACCGATATATGCGGTGTCTTTAAGCTTGACAGAGAAATGCTGGGTTTCATTAAGAAGCGAAATCACGCGGGAAGTGTGTTTGCCGGCTACATTTATAATGCCGACTATGCCGTTTTGGTCTACCACTCCCATCCCGGTCTCCACTCCGTCAAGGGTGCCTCGGTTGATTGAGAAGTAGTTGCGTGGGTGGCGCACACTGTTGTTGACCACAGTTGCAGATACATAATCAAATCGTTGAGGGAATTTGACATACTGGATTGTATCGGATAAGAGTGTATTGAGTTCCGCCACCTGATGACGCAGGTTAAGCACCTCATTCTCCAGCCGGGCATTGCTTGCCTGCAGACTCTCGTTGATGCTTCTAAGATGAAAATAACCTGTCACCTCTGATGCTGTGCTGTAGACGGCACTCGTGACCGTGTTGGCAGAAGTCAGGAATACCGATTGCTGGTAGGCATTATGACTGAACAGGAGCACACAGCTTATGATCACATAGAATGCAAACAGAAACCATGTGCCATAGCGGATTATGAAGTTTAGCAGATTTCTCACCTTATAATTGTTAAATGCCGCCATCCGGAAGGATGGCAGCAGTTATTGTCGTATCTGACAATTTATTCCTTCTCTTGAATTATGGACAAGGAATAAATATCAACGGATAAGGAACGAGAACTTATTGATGTTCTTAAGAGCCACGCCGGTGCCTTTCGCCACTGCGTGTAACGGATCTTCGGCTATCTTGAATTCTATTCTTATCTTGTCGGTAAATCGTTTGGCAAGACCTTTGAGAAGGGCACCGCCTCCGGCAAGATAGATGCCGTTTTTAACGATATCGGCATAGAGCTCCGGTGGAGTTTCCTCAAGGGCGGCCAGGATGGCTGCTTCCATCCGGGAGATAGATTTATCGATGCAGTGTGAGATTTCCTCGTAAGTGACGGGCACTTCCATAGGGAGAGCCGACATTCGGTTTGGACCGGTCACGATAAACGGCTCCGGCGGATTGTCAAGGACCGGAAGGGCAGAGCCTACATTGATCTTAATCTTTTCCGCCATTGTTGCTCCTACTTTAAGATTATGAACCCTTCCCATGTGTTCCTGGATGTCGGCCGTGAGATCGTTGCCCGCAAGACGGATGCTCTTGTTGCTGACTATGCCTCCGAGGGAGATGACGGCAATCTCAGTGCTTCCACCGCCTATGTCGACAATCATGTTGCCTTCCGGAGCCTCCACATCAAGGCCAATGCCGAGGGCGGCTGCCATCGGCTCATAGATCATGTAGACGTCACGGCCACCGGCGTGTTCTGATGAGTCGCGCACTGCGCGGATCTCCACCTCAGTTGAGCCTGACGGGATGCAGACCACCATGCGGAGAGAGGGGGAGAACCATCTGCGTTTTGAGCTTACCATCTTTACCATGCCTCGGATCATCTGCTCTGCAGCATTGAAATCAGCTATGACGCCGTCGCGGAGCGGACGGATGGTGCGTATTCCGGGAGGCTCTTTCCCTTCCATCTGGTGAGCGGCCGTGCCGACAGCCAACAGCTTGTCGGTCTTGTTTTCTATAGCCACTACAGAGGGCTCGTCTACTACAATCTTATCGTTATGTATTATGATGGAATTGGCTGTGCCCAAGTCCATTGCTATTTCCTGTGTGAATGAAAATATTCCCATTTTTTCTATCCTTTATAGAGTGGGTGTTGACATCAGTCGCTTCAGCAGCGATGACATTGTTGAAAACCAGTGCAAAGTTAAGCAAAAAAAATAAGCTGTTGAAATAAAAAAGGTATTCAAAAGCAAAAAATCATTAAAAATTTGTCAGGTTTGCATAGAATGAACACATTCTATGCAAACCTGAGGGCTTAGCGTGTGGATATGCAATTAAAATACGCGTCTGCCATTGTTTGCTTAAGCTTCTATGTCATGCTTTTTTTAGGCGTGGATCATGCTTGAGGAGCCATTGGGCAATCTGCACGGCATTGAGGGCCGCCCCCTTCTTTATCTGATCGCCCACCACCCAGAAGCTAAGGCCACATGGATCGCACAGATCCTTGCGGAGACGCCCCACATACACCGGATCCTTGTCGGCGATATCAAGAGGCATAGGATATTCTTTCTCGGCCGGATTATCCTTTACCACGAGTCCTTCTGCATTTTTGAATGCCTCGGTTACTTCGTCTAAGTTGAGTGGCCTTTCAGTCTCGACCCATATTGCCTCGCTGTGCGCTCTCAAAACGGGTACACGCACACACGTTGCACTTACCTTTATCTTGTCGGAGTGCATGATTTTGCGGGTCTCGTTATACATTTTCATTTCTTCTTTCGTGTAGCCGTTGTCAGTGAAGACATCCACATGAGGAATGAGATTGTAGGCAAGCTGATAGGCAAATTTCTCAATTGTGGGTTCCTGACCGTCTCCGATTTCCTGGAATTGGGTTACAAGCTCCTGCATTGCGGAGGCTCCCGCACCACTGGCAGCCTGATAGGTGGCTACATGTACGCGGGTGATGGGGGAAAGATCGTTGATGGGTTTCAGTGCCACCACCATCTGAATCGTCGTGCAGTTTGGATTGCCGATGATATTGCGCGGACTGTCAAGTGCATCTGCGCCATTTACTTCGGGCACTACCAAAGGCACATCAGCATCCATACGGAATGCGCTGCTGTTGTCAATCATCACCGCTCCATGACGTGTGATTACTTCGGCATACTCCTTGGAAGTAGATGCCCCGGCTGATGTGAAGGCTATGTCGATTCCTGAAAAATCTGAATCATGACTCAACAGCTCCACAGGTATTTTCTTTCCTCGAAACTCATATTCCTTCCCAGCGCTTCTTGGCGATCCAAAAAGACGAAGGCTACTTACGGGGAAATCCTGTTCATTGAGCACCCTGAGAAGCTCCTGGCCTACCGCGCCACTTGCTCCAACTATAGCTATATTCATCGTTATTACTTTTTACTGCTTGCCGGAAGTGGCTACATTGCGGTTGATTTTCTTCACAAGACCCTGAAGCACGGCACCTGGACCAAGTTCAATAAACTCATCCGCACCGTCGGCGATCATTGCCTCCACATCCTGAGTCCAACGCACCGGGGCAGTGAGCTGCTTGATAAGGTTAGCCTTGATTTCTTCGGGATCAGTGTGAGGTTTACCATCGACATTCTGATATACAGGGCATACGGGAGTCTCAAATTTGGCGACAGCGATAGCTTCGGCAAGTTCCTCCTGAGCCGGCTGCATGAGGGGACTATGGAAAGCTCCACCCACTTTCAGCTTCAGGGCGCGTTTTGCACCCGCTGCCAGCAGCTTCTCACAGGCAGAGTCGATTCCTTCGAGTGTGCCTGAGATCACCACCTGACCGGGGCAGTTGAAGTTGGCAGGCGCAACAATATCATTCACCTCTTTGCATATTTCCTCAACCTTATCATCGGGGAGGGCAAGCACTGCTGCCATCGTGGAGGGACGTGCCTCACAGGCTTTCTGCATTGCGTGGGCGCGTGCCGAAACGAGCTTCAGACCCTCTTCAAAAGACAGGGCGCCCGCAGCAACGAGAGCAGAAAACTCACCGAGACTGTGACCGGCCACCATGTCGGGCTTGAATTCATCGCCAAGGCTTTTGGCCAGAATCACACTGTGGAGAAAGATTGCAGGCTGAGTCACCTTTGTTTGCTTCAGATCCTCTTCTGTGCCTTCAAACATGAGGTCGGTGATTCTGAATCCTAATATCTCGTTTGCCTTGTCGAAGAGTCGGCGTGCCTCAGCGTTGGTCTCATAGAGGTCTTTACCCATACCTACAAACTGAGCACCCTGGCCCGGAAAAACATATGCTTTCATTACTTTTCTGATTAGTTTTGCTCCGAGAGCGTTAAAATATCATCTATGGTTTGCGTATTCATTCGCGCTGCAAATTTAATATTTTTTCGCGAATTATAAAAAAAGTATCATAATTGGTGGAAAATGATTCCGCCAATTATGATGCCTACACTTAAAAATAACAAATCAGTTAGTATTTGAAAAAATTTTGGGAATGGACTATTCTAAGCTTTCGGCGCTCTTCAGGTGAATCACAACATTCCATTTCTCTTTCAGCCTTTATACGTGCTTCTTCATGATAGTGCATGTTGCGGGAGAAGTCGCTCCACATCTTTTTGGTGCCCTCGGAATCTGCGTCGAAAGCCATGGCATTGTTGATATTCATTTTGCTTGCCACTGCATCGACATCAATATTGGCACCTATGAAATTGATGGTCCATCCCATCTCCTTCATCTCCGAGATGAGTTTAGCCACCATTTCATACGTGTACTCCCGCGATGAATTTTCCATACCGTCGGTGATGATGGTGATAGTGCCTGTGGAATCCTCATGGGTTGAAGCTACGGCGCGAAGATCCACGATAGTAGATCCGACAGCATCAAGGAGGGGAGTGCATCCCCAAGGACGATAAGTGTCGGTGGTCATGTTGTTCACCTTTGCTATCGGCTGGTTCTTATATACATAGCGTGAAGGGATCTCAGTTCCGCTTTGGAAGAGATAGATGCTGACGAGATTGCGCTGAGTGTCGCCGTGCTGCTGCTCAAGGGAGCGGACCACATTGAGGGTTTCGTTGCAGCCATCAACAGTCTGTTTTGTAAGATCTGACATTGAGCCGCTTTCATCAAGAATGATGAGGTTGAATACAGTTGTTTTCTCCATAATTTAATTTTGATTTGAGAAAGTTTTGATGGTTGTTTTTCTATTTTGTTATGGCGGAATTTTGTTTCCCGGTTTTAAGACAGTGGAATAAGATGTAAGTCAGCGGGAGGATAGGTGACGAAGGAAGTCAAACAATCCTTTGGTAGGCGCTTTAGGCTCTTCCTCTCGTGCTTTGCGTTCTTCCTGTCGTGCTTTACGGTTGGATTGCGACCTAAACTCTTCCTCTGCTTTCATGGCGTGACACACCGTAGCGCCAAGTAAATCTTTAGATGAGCTGCTGTCGAGTCCTGAAGATGAGACATATTCTTTATTAACAGTATACAATCGTGGATTACGATGGTTGTTAACGTGAGAATCGGCAGTGGGCACTTCTACGATTACTTCTGAGTCAAGGGCTGTTCTGAGGAAGTTGCGACGGTCGTAAGAAGTGCGGTTGATCACTTCATATACAGTTTGCAATTCCGAAATTGTAAACTGTTTGTTGAGAAGTTCAAACGCTACCGGCTTGAGACGCAATGTCTCCTTCAGATACTCGCGAGCCTCACATATTATTTCACGGTGATCAAAGGCAAGGGGAGGGAGCATGTCGTAATTAAACCAAATGGCATTTGCAGCATCATCACCTGCGAGCAATTGGTAATCAGTTGGTCTGACGAGGGCGATGAAGGCCACCGTCACCACTCTTTCCCTGGGGTCGCGTTCAACACGACTGAATACCCTGAACTGGTCGAGGTAAACGTTTTTCAGATTGGTCTCTTCTGCAAGTTCTCTGGCGGCGGTCTGTTCAATAGTCTCGTCTATTCGCATGAAGCCGCCGGGGAGAGCCCAATAACCCAGATAGGGTTCGTTGCCACGCTCAATGAGGAGAATTTTCAGCTCTTTGCCGGTAAATCCGAAAATCACACAGTCAGCCGTGATAGCCGCATGCGGGTAGCGGTAGCAGTATTTACTGCCGTTATCCCCTTCGGAGGCATTGAGCTTTGGTATGTCATTTTTAACTGGAATCATAACTGATGCGTAATTTTGACGCAAAATTAGTGCGTAAAAATGACACATACAAATTATAGTGCGTAAAAATGACGCACGTTAACAAATATTAACATTTGATTGATGTCATAAAGAAGAATTCAGAACGTAAATAGGGTAGACACCAACCGATTTTATGGATCTAAAACACGCAAGTCATGGGTAGGCATGATCTTACAGACACCTTCACACGCCTTCGGCAACGATTGCAGGCATTGGCAACCTTTATTCTAAGGAATGAAGAAGATGCTGAGGATGCTCTTCAGGAGGCATTCTGCCGAATGTGGGTCAGAAAAGATTTGTGTGATAAAGCTCCGATGGAAGGACATCTGATGGTGGCTGTAAGAAATGTATGCATAGACTATCTGCGTCGAAAGAAAAATCGCAAGACTGATTCAATTGAAGTTCATAACGCTTCAGAATTGCGTGCGGCCGAGGGAGTGGTTAACGACATCTCGCTATGGGAGGAGGCAGAGGTGAAGGAATTGACAGCCCAGCTGATGTCCAAACTTAGTGATACACAAAAATCGGTATTTGAAATGGTTAGCGGCGGCATGGACTACGATATTATAGCTATGCGGTTGGGCAAATCGGAAATAAGTGTCAGGCAACACATGTGCAGGGCACGTAAGATTTTGGCAAGTGAATATAA
>CAZQSD010000008.1:10956-46802 GCA_964595885.1 uncultured Sangeribacter sp. | reverse complement strand
TTTTTTGCAATCGGTGTTGGTGTTGTTTCCGTTTTGCGAGTGCAAAGTTAGGTAGTTTTTTTTATTCACGCAAATTTTTGTCGCATTTTTTTTGAAGTTTTTGTAATTTTAATGTTTTTACGTTGATTTTTTAGGTTTTATATCTTGTATGTCACAAATAATGTCTATCTTTACACGATATTTCCGGGTCATGCATTTTTGTCATGACTCATAGGGGGCTTCCACCCTGATTATAAATAAACTTATAGATTTAACCCTTAATATCAATTACAAGTTATGAACAACAAAGTTCTTTATCTTGCTCTGGGTATTGCCCTTTTAGGAACAACGAGCTGCTCCAAGAAGCTCGGTGAGTTCCAGAGCAATTATTTTAACACTACCCCGACTCCGCTTGAGACGGTAGGACAGAACGTACCGGCAACCATTACCGGCAATTTCCCTGCCAAATTTATGGTAAAGAATGCCAAAGTAACTGCCACTCCCGTGCTTGAATTTGCAGGTGGCACCGTACAGGGCACTCCCGTGATCCTTCAGGGTGAGAACGTACGCGCCAATGGTCAGGTGGTAAGCTATGACAACGGTGGAACAGTTCAGATCCCCTTCAACACAGAGTATAAGCCTGAGATGGCAGAGTCTAATCTCTATCTTGATTTCCAGGTTGATCAGAACGGCAAGCTCTACGGGCTGCCCCGCGTAAAGGTGGGTGACGGTATCATCGCCACTTCAACTCTCGCTTCAGCCGCCACAGTTACTCCTGCTATCGCTAAGGATAACTTCCAGAGAATCATCAATGAGAAGTATAGCGCGGAAATCCGCTTCCTCATCAACCAGGCTGTCATCCGCAAGAACCAGATTGACGCTGCCGATTATGTTGACCTCAACAAGCGCCTGGAGGAGGCTAACACTGCCCCCAATCAGGAGATCGCAGGCGTGAACATCGCCTCTTATGCTTCTCCTGACGGCACACTCGCTTTCAACACTCAGCTTGCTGAGAAACGTGAGCAGGTGACCACCAATTTCATGGAGAACCAGCTTAAGAAAGACAAGATCACTGAGTTTGGTGAGCTTACTTCTTCCTTCACCCCCGAAGACTGGGAAGGTTTCCAGGAGCTCGTTTCAAAGAGCAACATCCAGGATAAGGACCTTATCCTCAGCGTGCTTAAGATGTATAAGGATCCTGAGCAGAGAGAGCAGGAAATCCGCAACCTTTCTGGTGTGTTTAATGAGCTCGCCGAGCAGATACTTCCTCAGCTCCGCTATTCACGCATCCAGGCTTCTATCAACGTGATCGGTAAGAGCGATCAGGAACTCATCCAGCTTTTTGACACTGATCCTTCCAAGCTGACAGAAGATGAGATTCTCTACGTTGCTACCCTTACTAACGACAATACCCGCAAGATGCAGGTTTATCAGAAGGCCACTCAGCTCTTCCCGAAGAGCTACCGTGCTTTCAATAACCTTGGTATGACCAAGTATGAGGCTGGTGACTATGCAGCAGCCCAGAGTGCTTTCGAGCAGGCTAAGAAGCTTGATCCTTCTTCTAAGGAGGTAGACATGAACCTTGGTCTTGTTCAGCTTCTCAACGGCAACTACAGCAAGGCTAACGAGCTTCTCGGTGCCGCTGCCGGTGTGCCTGAGGCATCTGACGCTCTCGGTGTTTACTATCTGACCCAGGGTGAGGTGGCTAAAGCTAACACAGCTTTCGGCAACGCCAAGACTAACAACGCTGCCCTTGCCAAGATTCTTGCAAAAGATTACTCAGCAGCCCAGTCAGTTCTTTCAGCAGTGCCTAATCCCGATGCTACAACTTACTATCTTGCAGCTATCGTAGGCGCCCGCACCAACAATGAGAGCGCTGTGATCAGCAACCTCAAGAAGGCCATCAGCCTTGACAGCAATATGCTCAAGCAGGCTCAGAATGATCTTGAGTTCGCTAAATTCAACCTTAGCAGCCTCTAATCTTGTTGGGTGCTAATTCTTACGGGAGTAAGACAATTCATATCCATATATAATGAAGCCGCCGGGACAGGTCACTGCCCGGCGGCTTTTACAATAATTGCCGGATGGGATCAGGAGGCAGCGCAATTAGCACGTAGGGCCTCAACCTCTTTAGGGGTGGCGCGGCACACGTCCTTCATGTAGGCTTCTGAAGATCCGGTTATGTTTAGTTTGCGACGCAGATTGTAGCGTATGGTGGTGACGGTGCGTGAACTACGGCTCGTTATTTCCGCCACCTCTGCTGCCGTAAGATTCATCAGTATGAAAGCGGCCTGTCTTGTCTCTGCATTCGTTAGGTCGGGACAAATTCGATGAAGTTTATTGAAAAAGTCCGGATAGGCACATTCCACTTTATGTTGAAACTCAGCCCAACTGTCGGGAGAATGGCCCTGTTCGGTGATTAGGCGGCGGATTGTGTTTAATGCAGAAGCCTTCGACTGAGCCGGGTCTTCAGCAAGACGTTTGATTTCCTGCAATACATCGTTCAGACGATTGTTTTGCATTGACATTAATGCAATCTCCTGCTTGCTTGAATTAAGATTGTAAATTGATTCTTCCATTTCTTTCTTATGGTCTTCATCAATCTTATCCAGTTGATGCTCCAGATCAGCATTCTTTCTAATTTTCTGTCGGTGACGGCGTATCAACAGAAAAACCCAAATGGAAATACCCAATATCAGACCTGAGAGACATACAATTGCGATAGTTTTGCCAAGATTCTGGCGACGCAGAGCGTTTTTCTCTTCCATCTGCCTTTTAAGCTCAAACTGATCTATCGCCATCATGGTGTTATTACGCTCTAAAGTCCTATGTATGGAATCGTTGACATTAAATGCCAAATCCAGATATTCAATCCCGGCTTCTAAATCTCCTTTTTTCATAGCCAAAAGGTACAGAATTCGATAGTATACAGTCTCATTAGTACTTCCCTGAAGCTGCAGTAGTATGTGGTGATATTTTTGAAATGCGTTTTCAAATTCTTTTACTGACATAGTAGTATATGCCTGAAACATATATAGACCTGCACATACGTAGGTTGTGGGATGGGGAAGGTTCATATCCAAAACTTGTTGGTAGTAATATAGGGCCTCCTTGCTTTGTTCCAGTCTCGCACTTAGCAATCCAAGTGCCGCAAGACAACGCATTACTGTAAATTTATCTTGAGAGATTGCTTGAACCAATCTTATTTTTTCACGTGCAGCATCATTTTTACCCAAATCCAGATCCGTGAATGCCTCTATCAGTGTTAATTCTACTTCAAGCGACTTAACATATTGGTTTACCGGATATTTTTGCTTATAATTATTTAATTCATCTTTTGCACGTGTTAAATAAAGCTTTGATACAGGATAATTTCGTAACATCCTGTGTATATCAGCCAAAGAAGAATTAGCTGCCGAATACATGTAGGTTAAAGAATCCGGCAAAGACATTTTTAAGAGATGTTGGGTACACTCCACAGCATCGGTATAACGATTTGCATAACACCCTAATTCTATTTGTATTGCCAATGTATGGCTCTTTAAGGATACAGAGTCAACAGGGATGGAAGATAAGGCTGTTGCATAGGCTTCATAAGCTTCGTTAAATCTCAATTCTTTTTCAAGAAGATCGGCTTTCTCAAGATGGAATTTATATGGCGCATTGTCACCATAGATAGAAATCAAGGAGTCATAATTCTCAATTCGGGATAGGTTAGAGATGTTAGGGTCTTTAGCCCGATGCTCAAACCAATCGATTCTTTGCTGTAGGTTACCCATGACAACATTGTTTGGGCAACAAATACATATCAAAAATATAATGGTAGGTAGTAGAAGTTTATCCATCAAATAGTCATTTAATTTAAATTGATTAAACTGTTTTACGCAAATCCTAAAGTGCAAATTTAATCAAATAATATTAAATTTCCAATACTAAAATGTATTTTTATCCTATGATATACATACGTATTTTAATGATTATTTTTTATTTGTTTAAATAATTTCTATATTGATTCTCAGAGTTTTATTATATAAATACGTATGATATACGCATACGAATTTTTCGTCCTACTGTAAATATACGCTACGATATATTTGGAAATAGTATAGGATCCGAGATAACTTTGCGACAGCGGTGAAGGCGTTAATAACACCCACCTCTTCACCATGATATTATTATTAACAAGCTGAATTTGGGTGTTGTCGGCATAAATCTGAAATCTATGGATATACAGAAACAACTTCTCAGGAAGGCACGTGCGTGTATGCTACTGATGGGAATCGCAGCGTCAGGGTTTATTGCACAAGCAGACTATGTGAGTCCGAATGGCTGGGAATCAACCGAAGTGGAGAGAAATGGCTCTACTATTGCTTACTACGCTTGTCCGTCCAAGTCAGAGTTGATGACACGTGGAGAGGAAAGCGAAGAAGATAGGGTTAATATTACTGCCAATCTCACCATAACCGGAGGAGATGTGCCGATCTACGGCTATGCTCTTGCTTCCGATAATGAGGACTATCCTACTACTTATACTCTTATGGGAATAAGGACGGGTGCCACCGAATGTATGTACATAGGTGAAATACCAAAAGGGACATATGATTTACTGTTCTTTTTGAGTGGTAATAACGGAGACATACTTTTGGGACAATCAGGTGTTGAGATATACAGTGACACAGAGTTATCTTTCGGGGTAGATCAAGCCACAGAGCTAACCAACTATGTTGTCATCGGACCTGATGGAGAGGAGATCATGCGTTTGCGTTATGATGATAATGAAGAGATAATAGAGGGGAATTGCGATGCTGGAATTGATATACACTGTTATTGGTACAAAAATTATCCTTGTCCAATGATAAGTGCTACATCAATGGGTAATGGTGACATGTTGTTTAGTTTCCGTAAAATGCCGGAGGTAAATTTCACATCCTTAGGAATAATGAGTGTTCGTCTTATGGAATATGGTGTGGTAAATACCCAAATAGAAATGGATTACTCTAAAGAAAACAATGAGACCACCGGAGGAACATGGATGAGTTATGAGCCGGAATTTGCTCCCTCTCCATTCTCAATTGAATATAAGAAATTGACAGAAGATGACTCGAATTCTTATGAAATGCTGACAGATGGTATTGCATGGTGTGCAATTGGAGACTACTTTGTGTCAGGAGCAGGCTGTAATTACTCGAATATAAAGGATAAAGTTTGGAGCTGGGGTCGTTATGATGACAGTGCAGAAGAAAAATTCAACTCCTTCATGTTCATAGGTAGTCAGGGATGGTCATTAGAACTCTCTACCCGTAGCTTGCCGATGATCAGAAGTAAGGAAGGCTTGAAGTTCTCGGGCCAGAATTTTACAAATCTCAATGGCTTGTTGCTTACCACTGAGAGGGGAAAGCGTAATATTCCGGGAAATCCTCGTTTGCAGGCATTAGCTGAGGATGTGCCGGTGCTCGGAGACGCATGTCCGATTATCAGTACATTCTTCTATGATGACGAGGAACCTTATGGGGTGCCATTCACACATTATTATTTAGGAAGATACGGTGAAGTGAGGAATGCGGACAGTGCGTTACTGTCAAGATTCTTTGAAGATGAAAATTTGGAGTTGGTGGGAACTGAAACCAATTCGATGAAATTCTATGCTGACGGAGAGCTTGAATGCTCCAGCTATCAGGAAGCTGCCCAAAAAGACTGGTTTGCTTATGATGATTGCGACATGCTGGTTGAAGTTGTTGACTATAATGTTCTCGTAGACGGAATGAGCGGTAGAAATAATGCTGAAATAGGATTTAGGTGGGGAAATGAAGACCCTCTTCCTCCTACCGTGACATCGCTCCAGATACGCAACAATCAAGATAAGGTGACTGATTATCTGGCTGCCGGGGAAGGTGCATTTATTGAAATCTTCGCTGCCGATTTCTTCTATAAGCAAGGGGAAAATCGACTCAATCAAAACTATGCAGAGGAGTTTCTTTACCTTGACACCAATCCTATCAAGGAGTTGAAAGTGGAATATGCACCTACGGGGACAGTGAATTTCGTTGAACTTCCGGTTGAGGAAATACCTGAATTATTCTACATGCCCGGCTATGGCTACTGCTATAGGGCTAACCTTGATAATGTAGTGAATAACGGAGAGGCACAATGGTATGATATACGGGTGACTGTCGCTGATATGGCTGATAATTACCAAAGGCAGACTCTTACTCCAGCCTTCAAGATTGATCCTGCAATGGTGTCGGTTGGGGAATTAAGGTCTGACATCGAATCCATGACCAATATGGAAGTATGGACTATTGATGGCACTTTATATAAGAAATCAGCTCGTAAGGAGGATCTTAAGAATCTTCCAAAGGGACTTTATATCCTTCGTGCGAATGATAAGGTTGTAAAATATCTGAGCAAATAATAAAAATCGTGTCGTCTGATGGGAGCTATTGTCCTATCCCGTCAGACGACACTTTCTTGAAATGATAATATCTTGTATCTTAATTTCTAAATAGTGTATGTATGAATAATTACTTATTACGGTTATCAATCCTAATATTGACTCTGGGTTGCTGGCTACCGGGTAAGGCGGTACCTGCATTTCCGGGGATTCTGACCATTACCACAGCTGACGGAGATAAGTTGAAAGTGAGAATCATAGGTGATGAGCATTTTTCTTTGTATAAGAGTGAAGATGGCTACCCCCTTGAAGAGATTGATGGTAATTTTTACTTTGCAGATATTTCAACTACTGGCGAGATTATTAATTCCGGCATAAAGGCCCGGAACATAGAATCAAGAGATGATGAGGCGATCGCTTATCTGTCTACGATAGATATGACTGACATGAACCATCGCATAGAGAACTTGGCAAGGATCAATGCTATAAAAAAATTCCCTTCTGAACGGAGTTCCTACCCTTCTCATTTCTCCGCATCGCAGATCTCTAATAACGGGGATGATGAACTGATTCCCAATGAACGGGGATATGGCCTTTTTCCGGATGCCTGTTTCCCCAGTATTGGAGATCAGAAGGCACTGGTTGTCCTTGTGGAATATGCTGATGTGAAATTTGATGACCGATATGACCCGCATGATTACTTCTCCCGGATGCTTAATGAAGATGGATTTAGCGATTTAGGAGGTACAGGCAGTGCCGCTGAATATTTCAGATTGAATTCTAACAATATGTTTAAGCCGGTCTTCGATGTGTACGGACCAATTAGCTTGAAGTATGAGCAGGCTTACTACGGAGGAAATCTGTTTACATATAATGATATGCATGCTCCTGAAATGATAATAGAAGCCTGCGACATACTTGAGCCGGAGATTGACTTTACTGAATACGACAGGAATAATGATGGCTATGTAGACAACATTTTTGTGATCTATGCCGGGGCAGGGGAAGCAACGGGTGGAGGTCCCGACACCGTATGGCCTCATTCATGGAATCTTAACGAAAGCGGATATAGGGAAATGTGGGTAGATGATGTCTGTGTTAATAACTATGGCTGTACAAACGAATGGAGTGTCTTTGACCGGCCTGATGGAGTAGGAACATTTATACATGAGTTCAGCCATGTGTTAGGATTGCCGGATTTATATGCCACCTCTTATAACGGCGCATTTACTCCCGGAGAATGGAGTGCGCTTGATTTTGGTCCATACAACAACAATGGATGTACACCGCCGTTATACGGGGCATTTGAAAGATATGCTCTTGGATGGACAACACCAATTGAAATGACAGCGGGGGAATCGATTACACTTCCTCCTGTTATTGAAAATGAATTTATCATTATCCCCACTCCAAAGGATTCGGAATACTTCCTTTTGGAGAATCGTCAGCAAACAGGTTGGGATGAGTTTATTCCCGGTCATGGAATGCTTATATGGCATGTTGATTATGATAATGATGTTTGGGGAACTAATACTGTCAACAATAATCCGGGCCACCAGTATTGTGACATTGAGGAGGCAGACCGCATTCAGTCAGAGGATACCCGTGACGGGGATGCATTCCCGGGAGTAGCCGGCATTACAACTTTCTCGGCTAAGACTCGCCCGGCAATGAAAACATGGGATAAGGTTACCCTGGACTTTGTGATAAGCAATATCAGGGAGGAAGACGGAATGATAATATTCGATGTCACGGATTCCGGACAGTCGGGTGTTTCCGATGCCGTGATGGCTTCAGAAGGCATCACGTGTAAAGGCAAAGAGATCTCAATAGCCTCTAACGATGTTTTGATAGTTTACGATATGTCGGGCGTGGAGATTGTAAGAGGAAGTAAGACTGTTACGGTACCTTCCAAAGGGTTATATTTAGTCAGGATTCCGGCCAGAAACCTTACAACTAAAGTAAGGATTGATTGATCAACCCACTAATGGTTATAAAGTCAGGGATGTAGCCTCACTCTGCATCCCTGACTTTAACTGTTTGCTCTACGAATGCATGGGTTGCCCAGAAATCATGAGCCTCTTTCAATTCTGCCGGGGAATAATAGTGTCCTTTTTTACATTTTCTGAGAATGTTTGCGGGTTCATCGGGGCAATCGAGGTTGTCATAAGCGGTGAAATAGGCAGTGATAACCTGGATGATCTCATCATTTATACGCCGCCACCTTATAAATAATTTACTGCATTCGATTGGCAACCGATTCTTGACAAATCTTGAGGGATAAGGTCTGTTGCCGCGCACTTGCTCATAAAACTCTTCATCTCCAGCTACGGGCACTAACTCAGAAAAGCCTATAGGATTACCAAAGTCAATAATGTTTTTTCCTTCTTTCTCATCGGAGACAATCATATGTAAGGCTTTTGCCAACAAGCCATTTTTAACCTGATGATCACGGTGCACCAATATAAAGCGCTTAAAATCCATATCGCAAGTGAATAATAAATTGGTTATTATAAAATCGGGTCAGAGGGCACCCTGTTCGATGAGGGTGGCGATACGGTCGATGATGGCATCTTCCTCGTTCTTTTCCGGCTGGAATCCGGCCTTCATGTTCATGCCGAAGAATCTGCCAAATGTCTGCCAGAAGCCGGCACGGAATGAGCCGAGAAATGCCTTCACAATGTTGTAGGAGCTTTGGTCGGTCTCACGGTTGATAAGTTTCAACAATACCTTTCCCTGCCCTTTAGTCATAGTTTTTACCACAGGCTTATACTGCTCGAATATATCTTTTTCGAGCTGCTTGAGGTGTTTCTCGCGTTTTTTCTTGTCGGGAATAGTCTGGATATACTCATACGTTTCACACAGCGTGGAGAACGCGAGCTTTGCATATGGGAGGGTCTTGCGCACGTCACGCACCGTGCGCCAATAAAATTCCTCCTGTTTCTTGTTTTTGAATTTCAGGGGTGGATATACGTAGACGTCGCGGATAATAGTCATTATGACAGAGTCGCCATATTCATCCACGAATCGGTAGAACCCTTTATAAGCGGTAACTTTTACCTCCGGATTGAGTGGGAGTGATTCTGTCTTATTATTGTCGGCATACGACAGCAACACTCCCGCAGACAGCAAGAAGAGAGTGAGGGTCACCGGCATATGTCTTGTTTTCATCTTTATTTCCGATTTATTAATTATTGTTGAGATGTGGAATGCCTGTCAGTGGAGTAGCATCAGAATCATTCGTGGGAAGGAGGGAATCCACGTTCAGCAATGGAAGAAGGGTCTCTCTGCCGAAGCGCATGAGGGGATCAATTATAGAGATTCCCGACTGGATCATGACTGCTAATTCCTTGCTCCGGCAACTGACTGAGAGTGTATGGCTGCCACTGATAGCACGGAGAGAGGCAGAGATGTGGTCAGGATTGCCGAAAAGGAATCTTATCAGGGCCTCATGGAGCAGGGAGTTGAAGCGCGACAAAGAGAGTTCCCCGCAATGGTAGACCTCGGCGAGGCAGGGCATAAGATGTTGGAAATAAGGCGAACGGCCGTAGGCGGCATTCAATGCGCCCTGATGCACATGACGCCAGTTGCCATGCTCCGATATTTTGAGAGCCGGAATTGCGGATTCCTTTTTCAACCGGGCAGCCCCACCTTCCACAGGAATACTCAGGAGAGTTTCACCGGCCACGCCGTTTATATGGCAGCGGGTGAAACCCTTTCCCTTTACATTGTCTGTGTGGTTGGCATATGCCTCTGCCCTATCAGGAGTCATGCCGAGAGCCAGCGCCTTAAACCACGCTGCATACCAGCTGAAGGAAGCGGCGTAGGGCACCATTTTCAAAGACCTCCTTTGTTGGGGTTGGCGTCACGCAAGATGCGGTTGAAACGTATCTTGCCGTCAAAGAGGCCTCTTTCCTCGTCAAATGACACTATTATGAACATTGGTGAGCCGACAATATGATCTTCAGGCACAAATCCCCAGTAGCGTGAATCGGCAGAACGGTCGCGGTTATCACCCATCATCCAGTAATAGTCCATCTTGAAGGTGTAGTAGTCGGTCTGCTCCCCGTTGATGTAGATCTTGCCGTCTTTCACCTGGAGGTCGTTGCCTTCATACACACGGATAGCCCTTTCATATAGCGGAAGGTTATCGAGAGTGAGATGAAGTGTTGCCCCGCGTTCGGGAATCCAGAACTCACCCATGTTCGGGCGTGTCCATCCATAAGGTGCGTAGAGGGGGAACATGCCTGAGAGGTCGTAGAATCCACTCTCGCTTTCTTTCTGAAGCGGACCGATCACTTCCGGCCAGCGCTCTACAATTTGTTTCATGTCCTTTGTGAGAGGGACATCGTAGAAACGGAATCCGGCGCCGTTACCGTCGATAGGCATCTCGCCATGATCATCATTTCTTACACCAATCTCTTTCCATTTCTCTTCGGGGATCACTCCGTTGACCGGAATGATGTAATTGAACTGCACATGTTCCGGTTCGGCGATCGGTTGCCCGTTGATAAATATGGAATCGTTGCGTATCGCCAATCTTTCTCCCGGCAGACCTATTGCACGCTTCACATAGTTCTCGCGCCTGTCAACCGGTCGCCAGACTATCTCACCGAACACCTGTGGGTTAGCTTCGATATATTCACGAGGATTCTCGATGCCGTTGCGGCGGAGATCATATGAGATCTGGTAGTAATCGGGATTTTGGATTTTCAGTGTGACAGTGTCGCCCTGAGGATAATTGAACACTACGATGTCGCCACGCTCGATCTTTCGGAGTCCGGGCAGACGATGGTAGTCAAGCTGCGGATTGTCGATATAGCTCTTTGTGTTGACAATGGGAAGAGTGTGTTGCGCGAGTGGGAAATGGAGTGGTGTCTGGGGCACACGCGGACCATAGATGGTCTTGTTTACCCAAAGGTAGTCGCCCACCAGCAGCGATTTCTCAAGACTTGATGAGGGAATCTTATAGTTTTGTCCTATGAATGCAAAAATTATGTAGACCAATACGAGCGCATAGACAATGGCATCCACCCATCCCATTACAGTGCGGGTGGCGCCTTTTGTGCCTTTCCACCATGTCCAGGGTATGTAGCCTGTGATGTAGATGTCAATCAGGAGTAGCCATATGAGTGCGAGCCAGGGGTTGCCCATCCATATTACCCAGAGGAAGAACAGGAGGGAAACGATGCCGAAGCGTACCCAGCGTGTGGTCTTCGTTTCCTTAATTCTTTCTTTAAGCGTCTTTATCCCCTTTTTTGTGGGGTCAGCCTGTGGGGAAGCAGGGTTAAACGGATTTTTATCAGGGCGGATATTGTTGTTTTGGTCAGTCATTGTGATAGAGTCTGTTATACGAAAAGTCCTTTGGTGTGAGTCACGTCGGAGAGCATGTCGCCGATTGTGAAGAATCCTTTTTTCCCTTTCATCCATTCGGCAGCCTTGACAGCTCCGAGGGCGAATCCGCGACGGCTCTTGGCTTCATGGGTAAGGGTAATGGTATCCACTTCCGAGTTCCAACGGATAATGTGGGTGCCGGGCACTTCCCCTTCCCTTATATGGTCAACGGGAAGAGAATTTTCCGACATTTTTTTGCCGGGTTGAGGCTCCTCCCATTGGTCTATGCGGGTCACTTCTTCCACTATATCCTCAGCGAGTGTGATGGCGGTGCCGGAGGGATGGTCAAGCTTATGTATGTGGTGGATCTCGGTCATGGAAGGTGAATACTCCGGAAAATCATTCATTACCTTTGCCACATATCGGTTGAAAGCCATGAATAGGTTTACCCCGATAGAAAAGTTGGATGCCCACATAAGGGTGCCGCTTCCCTTGTCGCACATGTCTTTGATGTCCGGAAGGGCCTTGGACCAGCCTGTTGTGCCTACCACAACCGGCACATCGGCTGCGAAGGCTGCGAGGATATTGTCAACGGCAGTGCCGGGAGTGGTGAATTCTATTGCCACATCGGCAGATTTAAATTCATGGGTGTTGAAATCGGCCGTGTTGTCAGCATCTATGATGCAGACGATTTTATGACCGCGTTCTTTCGCCACTTCTTCAATCAGATGGCCCATGCGGCCATAACCAACTATTGCTATCTTCATATGCTTTCTTATGTTTTGGGCTTCGGCAGGAGGTAGCCGACCGTCTATTAATAAATAACGCATCAGTCTCATGTTTTATTTTCGATAACCCTCCCCTTTTTCAAAATCAATGTGGATTTAGAAATGAAATGTCACGGGCCGGCAGAAGTGGAAGCTGCCGACCCATGACATTTCAGTGATTGTAAGCGGTTAGTGCTTTAGTGTGGTTACTTTTAAACCTAAAAAGATGTGGTTACTTTACAATGAGTTTGTATGTTTTGCCATTTGTCTTCGCGAGATAAATGCCATTGTTTACGAACATATGCTCACCGGCACTGAGGGTGCCTACCTTTACTCCCGCCAGAGTAAAGATGTCAGTCTTCTCACCGGAAACAAGAGTTATCATGCCATTGGAAGCCTGCAGACGGATGGCAGAGTCTGTGGAAATACTTTCTACCCCTACAGTTGCCAACGACTTGCGGGCTGCATTCTCAACGTAGCCGGTCTTCATATTGATAACCATCACAATAATGTGGGCATTCTCCCAATTTTGCACTTTGGTTCCATCGAAAGTCATAGGAAGGGAGTATTCCTTCTCTGCTTCGGTAGAAGCGGGGATTGTGTTGATGCCCATGATGTTGTTGGCTGCCACAGCCACCTCGTCATAATACATTATCACGGCAGGATCAGTGTAATCCCATCCCGGAAGAGAGCCGTCGGTGTAATAGCTTACCTGCACGTAGGGGCCTACATTGTCTTCGGTAACGACATATGCCCACCCGTATTCGGTATTATCTTCTGACACTGCAAATTTCACTGATGGATTTACGTAGATCATATCGCCCATCAAAGACACCTCATCAATCGCCACTTTGGCAATTGCGGGTACTTCAGCTTCACGGAGGAAGTTGGCCTCCAATTCATTAAAGTTAGGATCGCCGCTGATTACGCGGTCAACAGTGGAATAAGGATAGCCAACGATATCTATGTAGCGGTTCAGGTAGGGCTGGTAAGCCTCTATCTGCATATCATCACTGCTGTGGGCGGCTATGCCGATAAATCTTTCAGGATATTTCTCGGCCATCTCACGCATGCCGACAATGCCACGCGGACAGTTGCCACACCATGTCCCGGTTCCTTCCTCCACAACGATATTACGCTCATAGCCTACCCCTTCAGGAAGACAAAGGATAGTTGCGGAAATCATGTTGTTGGTTGGATCGGCATCGTTCTTGCCATTTACCGATGTGATATTGATGTCGAGTGTCACATTTCCGGCATATGGGGCAGTGATGTCTTTCAGGGTTATGGTGTCCTTTTCTCCGGGAGCGATGGAAAGGCCGTTGATGGTTATGGCGTGTGCCTCTGCTCCGGGAAAAGCATATTGCACCTCGATCTCATTTATATCAGCGGAGGCGGCATTGCTTACGGAAAGGACAATATCCATAGGGGTGTCGGGAGAAGCAGCCCTGGGAGCCTCTATGCCGGTTATCACAATGTCGTCGGAAGGAAGATTGTCACCGGAGATTCGCAAACGGATGCAGTTCGCTCCTGCAGTTCCACAGTTATTCCAATACCCATACCATGGATCGTTAGGATCATATCCTTCCATCCATGATGTAGCGAGGTTATCATTGCATACTCCATCCGATATTAAGGGACGGTTGTTATCATTAGTATTGAAGTAGCCCCATCCGGCATAGAAAGGCTCATTGGCAACAATAAGATATGGCTCCGGGAGTTCAAACTCCACCCAGTCGAATTCTTCACCCGGGAAAGGCACATCTGTCATTGATACAAAAGGCTCTTCAGTATATAATGTTATACCTCCCCAGTCGTTAGTCACCTCATTATCCTTTGTCAGGAAGAGATCAATTGTGGGTTCTTCCTCATAATATCCTTTGCAGACCAGAATGGAGGTCACATAACACCCATCGAATTTTTGGGTAAGTGATTCCGGAAAACCTATTGCGGAGTTGCAATATAAACCTGCGGGGAGCGGTCCATCCTCTGTTGAGTCCTCACACCATCCCCATATCAAAGAGGGAGAGGCTGATGCCGACAGAGAGGAGAGGGCGGCTGCTGCCGCGAAGAGAAGTGAAAAAGTCTTCATATGTCTTAGCTTTTTAGTTAAACTTTGGCAAAGTTAGAATGAAAAGAAACAAAAACCAATAAAAATCATACGGCACAAATGCTGTAAGAGGCTTTGCGTACTACTGCAAAAATACTGTGAAGGATAACATTTTTATTTATAGGGTATTAGGTGAAATTGTAAAAATAAGATGAGTAGTAAAAGAGTGATTTGCCAGAGTATATTTTGCAGGAAAATTGGATTTCTGAAAAATAATCCTTAACTTTGACACACAGAAAAATAGTTTTGACACGTTGAAAATCGATTTTGCTGTCAGTCGGATTAAGCTTTGATAAGATATGAGATATGCCTACCATATGATACTGCTCTTGTTGTTTCCTCTATTGGCGTGGGGAGAGTGTGATACGCTTTTTTACATGCATCGGCTCAAGATGGCTGACAAGAACGATGCTTTTAGACTGGAATGCCTGGACTCACTGATTGCAGCAAAAAAGAGTGGCATAGATTCGTTGCTGATAGAAAAAATGGAGACTGCTTACTCTCTTGGGAGATATGAGGTGGCGGCAGACGCATATGAGGGCTTGCAATCGGCTTATCCTTCCGGGAGATCACTATCCGAAAGCTTAAAATTGCAGCTCCATTATATTCACAGTCTGCACGGCACAAAACGTCTTAGGGAGTGCCTTGCCCAATGTATGCAAGTCCTCCGGATGGATAAGCCGGATTCCCTAAGATACTATGATACGTGGGTGGACTGTATGCTTTTAAATTTTAACAAGCACACCTCAATGTTGCGTTCACAAAAATATCTGGAAAGAAATGAGGCCCTTTTAAAAGAGGCGGAAGATAAGGGATGGCCGACGGCAACTGTGGACAATATAAAATATGGTTATTATACGATATGCATGCAAGATGCATCGGGACGTGGCGACTTTGATAAGGCTCTCGCCTATACTGACTACATCTCCCCGTTGCCTCTTTCGAAAAATCAGCGCAACGCCTTGAATACGAATATAGCTTATTTCTACATGAGATTGGGAAAATATGATTTGGCAGAGGAGTGTTTTAAAAAGGCATTGGAAAGCGGCACCATTTCATACAACACCGGAGTGTCGTTATTGAACTATACTCATATGCTTAATCAGCAGGGACGTTACAAAGAGACGCTTGAAATGCTGGATAAGTATGCGGATATTGGGAAATGTCTTGACCACGATATTTACAGTTCCTATCTCTTGGGTAACCGGGCTATGGCCGAAAGTAAGGTGTTGGGTTATGAAAAAGCCTTTGCCACTCTGTTGCGTTCTAAAGAAGTGGGCGATTCCATTGCATATAGTTCAGGGGTGCAAGACGGCCTGCTGATGCTTGAGGGCTCAGAAAAGGATACTGCAGTCGCCTCACTTGAACAAAAACTCATGACTAAGACCGAATGGCTTTGGGTGTGCGTAGGTTTAGTCGTGATTTGCCTTATTGTCATCGCACTGGTTTTATGGCTTGAAAGACGGAAGGGGAGCCAAGTGAAAACTCTTTTAGCCTCCTTAGAGGATAGTGACAGTAAATGTAAGCAACTTGAGAAGGCATATACAGAACTTAGCCAGACCATTGATAGCAAGATCGCAACCCAACTGCTGCAGGTGGCGGCTGCGGAGGCTACCCTTGACATGATAGAATACTGTTTGAGAGACACGGAAGAGTATTCGGATGAGGTGGATAAAATAAGAGCGATTGAGGATGTGCTGGCGTCATCAGAAGCCAAGCGGGATGCCAGGGAAAGGTTTGAGCGACATTTTGAACAGGCTCATGCAAAATTTTTCAGGAATCTTTATGCCGCCTATCCCAATCTTACTCCAGGAGAGGTGAGAATGTGCGGATATATAATAATGAACCTGTCGAACAAGGAGATCGCAGCTGTGACCAACAGGTCGGTCAGGTCAGTGGAATCGACACGTTATCGGATAGGCAAGAAGTTGGAATTGGCCGATGGGGAATCGGTTGTGTGTTATCTGAGGCGTTTCCTTTAGTCGGTTTGTAGGCTCAGAAGCCGAAGGCAATGTTGTCAATGTATAGAGTGAGACCTTCGGTGCCTATGAAAGGGACACCACATGAGGATGAGGCCATCATCAGGACATGGGTGGGAGTGGCATCAGCCGGTGCCCATCCTACTTCTTCAACAGGCACCAGTTTGCCTTTTGAGTTTCGTGCGTAATATGCTTTCTCACCGCTCAGGAGTCCCATCCAAGACTTATAGAACGGTTGGCCGGTTATATCGCCGTAATGAATCTTCAGTTCGTGCCCCTTGGTCCAGGGTATTGACTTTGAATAACGTTCGCGTCCTGTGCCCACACGTTGTGCATATAGTTTGCCATTTGAGTCTTCCCAACGCTTCTGAAGGAGCACATATACCTCAGCATTATCTCTTCCCGGAATGGTTTTCTTCGAGGAGAATCCGGTTGATTTTGTGCGTGTGTCTGTTGCAGGCATCTCAACCATGAAGTCGTAGACGAGTGCCACCGGCCTCTTTGTGTAAGGCACGCCCATCTCCATCTTCGAGAATGGCCCTTTTGTGGATGTGATCGGTTCAAACACTCTGCCAAGAAATATGGATCCTGCCACCATCACATCCATATTTATGAGACCCAGCACTTTCACTTCTTCCATCTTGGCTTCCATCTTGGCACATTTATTGCCATTTATTACAGCCGGCGACACTGTGTTTGATCCCTTTACCACCCCTGATACTTTAGCATAGACATTGCTGGTGGCCCAAGGGGAGCCCCCGGCATTTATATAGGGTTTGTTACCAACGATATGGTCGTTAGGAGCTATCTCATATACGGTCTTCTGTTTGCCCCCTATAATTTTGGATTCTGAGATGTCACGTACCACCCAGTTGGAGAAATCGGCATATTTAATCGGTTCGAGCCTGAGTGCATTGGCACCCAAAAATGGGAGTAAAGCGGTAAGAAACAGTGTGGAAATACGAGGCTTCATGACTGATTTTAATCAAACAATTTTCTGTTAAGACGGAATTCACGGCGGCGGATGGCTGAGGTGATCCTGATGTTGGCTATGGTCCAGACCACTATGTCGCCTAAGATTATGATACCTGGATTGACATATGGTGAAAGAATGATGTTTACTCCCGTAAATGCAAGGGAGACCCCTAAGATTGAAAGAAGGGCGTGGGTCTGAGTCATTCCGAGTGCCAGAAGTTTGTGGTGGATGTGGGCTTTGTCAGGCAAAAAAGGATTTCTCCCACGCCGGACCCTATGGAAATAAACGCGACACACATCGAAGCAGGGCACGATGAGAGGAGAGATTGACACGATTGCAGGATTAAAGTCGATCTGCAGGGTTGGCGGTTTTGTGCGCATTATGCATAAGGCACAGAACACCAATACCATACCGGTGGTCAAAGAACCGGTGTCACCCATAAATATCTTTTTCTGTTTCTTAGCATCTCCGAACACGTTGTAATAAAAAAACGGGAGAAGGGTTCCCACCACCGCAAAGGCTATCAGGGAATAAATGTATTGGCCTCCATTGAACAACACCGCGCCGTAAAATCCTAAGCCGATCATGCTAAGGCCGGAAGCCAGACCGTCGATACCGTCGATAAGATTAATGGCATTGACCACAAACACAATTATGAAAACAGTGAAAATGCCTCCAACCCATTCAGGGAGCTTGTGAAGCCAGAGAATGCCGTGAAAGTCATCGATATACATCCCGGATGCAATCAGCAACACGGCAGCAAGAATCTGGACAAGGAATTTAGCCCTGTATCTCACTCCTACCAAATCATCGGCTATGCCTGTGATGTAAAGAAGGATGATGGAGCTTATAAGAAAATACACCACAGTTGTGCATCCGGCGAGGCTTTCGATCATCGGTTGCCAGCCCATGCGAAGGTTTACGGCAGCCAGCAACGAGAGAGCCAGAAGATAGGAAGGGAAAAAAGATATACCCCCGAGGCGTGGCACTATCCCCTGGTGAACTTTGCGTTCACTCTGTTCGTCAAACAGGCGGCGCCTAAAGGCGATAAGTATAATTTTGGGAATAAGTATTGCGGCCACTATTGTTGAAATCACAAAGGCGGCACTATTGTTGATAACCCAAAAAATCGCATCTTGCGTCAGCATGAATTTAAATTTAAGGTAATCAGTATGCTAAGGGCGGATGAAGAGGCTTATGGAAGACTATTATATCCGGAAGCATAGTGCAAAATTATAAAAAATAAACTTCTGCACAAAAAGGAATGCGATTTTTATTTGTCATGCTGCAAAAGATGAGGGTTAATTTCTATCAGAAATGCTTTTAATGGGGATAAAATCCGGAGGAAAAAAGCGGAAAGAGAAAAAATTTTACAAAAAATATCAAATTCCTTAAATTAGATTTGTAAATTGTTTATAATTTTAACTAACTTTACATTCGCAAAATAAAAGTCAGAATGGAATTGGATACAAAAGTGGTCGCATATCACATACCGGCGTTGCTTACTGAGAGTGTTAATATGCTTGCTATCAAGCCAGATGGCATATATGTTGATGTCACTTTTGGTGGTGGCGGCCATTCTCGCGCCATAATTGAGCAATTGTCGCCCAATGGACATCTTTTAGGATTTGATCGCGACATGGATGCGTATGCCAACCGTCTCGATGACGAACGGTTTACTTTCGTACACTCCAACTTCCGGTTCATGGAGAATTTCCTGAGATTCCATGCCACAGGTAAAGTGGATGGCATTTTGGCCGATCTTGGAGTTAGTTTCCACCATTTCGATTCTTCTGAGCGGGGATTCTCTTTCCGGGCTGATGCTCCGCTTGACATGCGCATGAACCGTAAGGCTGCCCGGAGTGCTGCGGAGATAGTGGCTGAGTATGATGAACAGAAACTTAAAGAGATGTTTAAGGAATATGCTGATCTGAAGTCGCCGGGCAATGTGGCCAAAGCCATAGTGGCTGCCCGTAACAAGAAACTGATTGCCACTACTTTCCAGCTGGCCGAGGCTGTCAGACCTGTGGTTGATCCCCGGCAGGAGAAGAAAGAGCTTGCGCAGGTGTTTCAGGCACTAAGGATTGAAACCAACGATGAGATGGGAGATTTGAGCAGATTCCTGAAGGCTACTGTGAATGTCTTGAAACCGGGGGGACGGCTGGCGGTGCTGACCTATCATTCCATAGAAGACCGGATGGTGAAGAATTTCATGAAAACGGGTAATACAAGTGGCGAGGAAAACAAAGATTTTTTTGGCAAAGTGCTTAGTCCCTGGAAAGTCATAACGAGAAAACCTATTGAAGCTTCGGCTGCGGAGGTGGAAGCCAATCCTCGTTCGCGCAGCGCAAAGCTTAGAGTGGCAGAACTGATCTGAAAGACGTAAACAGTCGTATCCATAACATTTTCTAAATTAACCTCTCCTGAACATGGCCAAATTAAATAAAAAACAGAAGAACAGTAAAAAGGAAAAGAAAAAACATAAACTGCAGTCGCCCGACTGGGTGGCTGACGTGCGCTATGGCAGAACGCTCTCATTTGACTATTTCAAACAGAACGCATGGCTGCTGATGGTGTTCATAGTGACTATCCTGTCGCTCATGGGTCTGCGTTACAAGACAAAGACAAAAATGGAGGAGATAAAAAAACTGACGCTGGAACTTCAGCGTGCCGAGAGTTCCAAACTGCAGGAAAAGGCTGCCTATATGTCGCTTATCCGGGAGACGGAGATGCGGCGCCTTGTGGAGGAGAAAGGCCTCGGACTTGAATTTCAGGAATTCCCTCCTTATGAACTCGTCATTGACAAAGAATAAAACATTAATTCACAATGGCTCCAAAAGTTAAAAAGAAACAGACCAATAAGAACCTCATACTATTCAGGTATGGCATCATCACTATGGTGTTTCTGCTTTTTTCGGCCGGGGTGGTCATGAAGCTTATCAAGACCACCGTGATCGAGGCGCCGGCATGGAATGAGCGTGCGAAAAAAGAGCTTTCGCGCACTACGGTTATTCCTCCTGAAAGAGGAAACCTGCTTGCCTCAAACGGCAATATCCTTGCCTGCAACCTGAAGGTATATGATATAAAGATAGATCTCCGACACAATAAGATTCTTGCCCAAAATCCCATTCCCTGGGCAAGTATAGACAGTCTTGCAGACTCTCTGGATTATCATTATCCTCGCGTCAGAAACCTGACACAGCATCCTGATACCTTTAAAAAGTATTCCTGGCACACGCGTCTTAAAAAGGAGTTTGAAAAAAATCCTGAAAAAAGAAACCGTGCCCTCAGGCTTGCCCAAAAGAAAACGCTTGAGGATTTTGACAGGATCCGTAACTTCCCCTACTTGAAAAATTTCAAAGGGAGGGGTTATCGCATCCCGATTTATAAGGAAGAGAAGAATGTAAGGATCTATCCTTACGGGAGAATGGCTTACAGGAGCATCGGCCGAGTGAATGAAAACCGTGAGACCGGAGAGTTTCATGGTTATTCGGGATTGGAAAAAGACCTTGACACCCTTCTTTATGGCAAGCCGGGACTTGCAAAGAAGGTTGCGCTGACTTCCGGCATCACCAATTGGGTGTCGCAGGCTCCTAAGCGGGGATTCGACATCCACACCACTATTGACATTGACCTTCAGGATATGCTGGAGGAAGAACTCTTCAATATTTGCCGCGAGTCGGGGGCTGAATGGGGCACTGCCATCCTTATGGAGGTGGAGACCGGGGAGATCAAAGCCATATCAAACATAGAGCTTCTTGAAAACGGCACGTATGGAGAAGCGTTCAACCGTGCCGTGCTTCCGTTTGAACCGGGTTCGGTGATGAAGCCGATATCGCTTATGATCGCTTTTGAAGACGGACTGGTGAAAAGTGTGTATGACAGGATTGACTGCAGTCCGTTTCAGCGTACTACCGATCCGCATGCGCCCGGTGTGAAAAATATGAAGCAGGTTATAGAGACATCGTCAAACACAGGGATTGCCCGTGTGATTTTCAGGGGATATGCCAACGATCCAGCAGCATTTCATGACCGTCTTGCTTCAATAGGTTTCTTTGAACCTATGCACAGTGGAATTGCGGGAGAATGTGTGCCCAGGGTTCGCAAGCTGTTGCCAACAGACTCACGAGGCAACAATATCACCATGACCTCCCGCCATCTCGACCTTGCCCGGCAGGCTTACGGATATAACACTGAGATTCCGCCACTCTATACCCTCTCCATTTATAATGCCATTGCCAACGACGGAAAATATGTGCGGCCGCATCTCGTGCGTTCGCTGATCAATGAAGAGGGGCGCGATTCGCTTCTCCCCTTGGATTATATCCGAGACCACATATGTTCTGCGGAGACAGCGCGCAAAGTCAGGGAATGCATGCGGGAAGTGGTGTGGGGTGAGCATGGCACGGCACGCGCCGTGCGAGATGACCGGGTAGCCATAGCGGGTAAGACCGGCACGGCCTATCCGGTTGAGAAAGGTGTCTACAACCAGAGCAAGCGGCGCTATGCCTTTGCGGGATTCTTTCCCTATGAAAATCCGCGCTATTCCTGCATGGCTCTCGTTCTCGGCCCTGCCGGCACCAGTGCTAACCGCACCTCCGGACAGGTGGTGAAGAACATGGCCGTAAAGATGTTTGCCAGAGGCATGCTTAATAATGCCTCCACCTTTACCGCAGAAAAGAACGGGACAGTGCCGGTGCTTGTAGCTTCAGATAAATGTGAGCCTTCTGATCTTTCCTCTCCCCTGCGTATCAGCAAAATGAAGAAAGTGCAGGCAGACGGTAACGCAGAAAACGGAGTTGTGCCGAATGTGGTAGGGTTTGACGCGCCGACTGCCGTGAAGCTCCTTGAAAGCCGGGGATTGAGTGTGAGACTTTCAGGCGCCGGAAGGGTGGTGGCTCAGTCGCTGCCTAAAGGCGCTACCTATAAACCGGGCCAGCAGATTATCCTTAGCCTCAAAATTTAGCGAAAATTAAAAAATACCAGCATATGACCTCAAAACTGTCAAGTCTTCTCAAAGATATCAATGTCATTGAGATTATAGGAGAAACAGATAAAAATATAACCTCTTTGGAAAGTGATTCCAGAAAGGTTGAGAAAGACGGCCTGTTTGTCGCTGTCAAGGGCGTTACCAATGACGGACATAAGTACATACCCGTTGTGGCGAGTGCCCATGTAGGAGCCATTGTATGTGAGGAGATGCCCTCCACTTATGAGAAAGGGATCACTTATGTGAGAGTGGCAGATTCCGCTGATGCTCTCGGGCGTCTTGCCTCGGCATGGTATGGCCATCCTTCCCGTAGGCTAAAGCTTGTGGGCGTGACGGGCACAAACGGCAAGACCACTACCGCTACCCTTCTCTATGAGATGGCAAAACTTGAGGGCTTTAAGGCAGGGCTGCTGTCGACAGTTTGTAATTATGTCATGGATCGGGCCATTCCGACTACCCACACCACTCCCGATCCGCTTACCCTTAACAGCCTTCTTGCTGAGATGGTGGCGGAAGGATGCGAGTATGCCTTCATGGAAGTATCCTCCCACTCCACTGCCCAAAAGCGTGTGGCCGGTCTGGAGTTCGCAGGCGGCATCTTTACCAACCTCACCCGTGATCACCTTGATTATCACGGCACGGTAGAAAATTATATGAATGCCAAGAAGGCTTTCTTCGACATGCTTCCTCCCACGGCGTTTGCACTCACCAACGCTGATGACAAATGCGGGGCTTATATGGTGCAGAACACTAAAGCCAAAGTCTATACTTACTCACTTCGGTCGGATGCCGATTTCATGGGGCGGGTGCTTGAGACACGCCTTGACGGCACCCTTATGCTCCTTAACGGCAGGGAAGTGGAAGTGCAGTTCACGGGGCGTTTCAATGCCTATAACCTGACCGATGTGTATGGAGCCTCCATTCTTTCCGGCTTTGATCCGGAAGAAGTGATAGTCAACATGAGCCGTCTGGTGCCGGTGGCAGGACGTTTCCAGCCTTTCATGTCGTCAGATGGGGTGGCGGGCATCGTAGATTATGCCCATACTCCGGATGCATTGGTAAATGTGCTTGACACCATACGCGAGATAGTGGGTGCGGAAGGAGAGATCATCACGGTTGTCGGAGCGGGTGGCGACCGTGATCATGGCAAGCGCCCTATGATGGCTCAAGAGGCGGCTTGCCGTAGCGACCGCCTTATCCTTACAAGTGACAATCCACGCACAGAGGATCCGGAAGCTATAATAAACGATATGCTTGCAGGGCTGAATGCCGAGGAAATGAGGCGTACGGTTTGCATCACTGATCGCCGTGAGGCTATACGCGAGGCTATACGTGCGGCCGGGCCCGGTTCGGTAGTGCTTGTGGCAGGCAAGGGCCATGAGACCTATCAGGAAGTGTGTGGTGTGCGTAATCATTTTGACGACCGTGAGGAAGTAAAGGCAGCTTTTGCAGACTTACGGGTTTAGCCCTCAATAAAAATTAAAGAAATTCAGATAGATGCTATATTATCTTTTTCAGCTACTTGAGGATAGTGGATTGCCGGGGACACGCCTGATGGACTACATCACGTTTCGCGCCGGGACATCGTTCACACTCTCCATGCTCATTGCATTGATTTTCGGACGCAGCATTATCAGGAAGCTCCAGAAAATGCAGGTGGGGGAGGTGGTGCGTAATCTCGGCCTTGAAGGCCAGATGAAGAAGACCGGTACGCCCACGATGGGAGGTATCATAATAATCATCTCTATCATTGTGCCTTGTGTCCTGCTTGGCAACCTTTCCAACATCTACATGATTCTCATGCTTATAGCGACTCTATGGATGGGCGCGATAGGCTTTCTGGATGATTACAGGAAGGTGAAATATCATAATAAAGACGGATTGAAGGGGAAGTATAAGGTGACAGGGCAGGTGGGACTTGGCTTGCTTGTCGGACTCACCATGTGGCTTTCTCCTTCAATAGTCATGAGTGAGAATATGGAGGTGGAGAATGTGGTCAATCATCAGACTGAAGTGGTTCACTCCCTCACGATGATAAAGTCACCGCAGACCACTATACCCTTTGTGAAGAACAATAACTTTAACTATGAATGGCTGACCGACTGGATAGGAGATCCTATGGTTGCCCAGACCTTAGGTTGGCTCGTGTTTGTGTTGGTGGTGATCTTTGTTGTGACAGCAGTCAGCAACGGTGCTAACCTCACTGACGGGCTTGACGGACTTGCAGCAGGCACGTCGGCCATTATAGCCGTAGCGCTTGCCATCATGGCTTATTTGGGAGGCAATATAATCTATTCAGGCTATCTCAACATAATGTATATTCCGGGAAGCGAGGAATTGGTGGTATATGCTGGGGCATTTATAGGGGCACTGGTAGGGTTCCTGTGGTATAACGCGTTTCCTGCCCAGGTTTTTATGGGCGACACGGGAAGCCTTACCATAGGTGGCATCCTTGCGGTGTTTGCCATCCTTATACGCAAAGAACTACTTATTCCACTCCTGTGTCTGATATTCTTTATCGAAGATTTATCTGTCGTGACACAGGTGGCATATTTTAAGTTTACTAAGAAAAAATATGGTGCAGGGCGCCGCATATTCAAGATGACGCCTCTCCATCACCATTTCCAGAAGGCAGGCGACCCCTTGGTGAAGAGTCTTATAAACTTTCCGAAAACCCCTATCCCGGAGTCAAAGATTGTGGTAAGGTTCTGGATTGTGGGCCTTCTGCTTGCTACCCTTACTTTCGTAACTCTCAAAATCAGATAACAGATGAGTATCAACAAACATAATATCGACACTGCGGGGCGTCTGGTTGTGCTCGGGGGCGGTGAAAGCGGAGCCGGCGCAGCCGTGCTTGGCAAAGCTAAAGGGATGGACGTGTTTCTTTCCGACATGGGGGTTATCCCTGCAAAATATAAGGCAGTGCTGGATAGTCATGGCATTGCATATGAAGAAGGAAAACACACTTCCGAAAAAATACTGAATGCTACGGTGGTTGTCAAAAGCCCCGGCATTCCCCCTACCGTGCCAATGGTCACTGCTATTGTTGAAAAAGGAATTCCGGTGCTTTCTGAAATAGAATTTGCGGCCGGATTCACTGATGCGAAGATGGTGTGCATCACGGGATCGAATGGCAAGACCACCACTACCCTGCTCACCTATCATATCCTCAAGAAAGCCGGACTTGATGTCGGGCTTGCCGGAAATGTCGGGAAAAGCCTTGCGCTTCAAGTCGCTGAAGAGCCTCATGAGGTGTATGTGATAGAACTGTCCAGTTTTCAACTTGAAAACATGTATAAGTTTAAGGCCAACATCGCTGTCATAATGAATATCACCCCTGATCATATGGACCGTTATGACCATAAGATGGAGAACTATGTGGCCGCGAAATTCCGTATTCTACAGAATCAGACTAAAGAAGACTACTTCGTCTATTGGCAGGATGATCCTATAATCAAGGAGCAGATCAAACATGTGCAGAGTGAAGCGTTCAAACTGCCGTTTGGCATTGACCGGGAGGAAGGGAGCGCTGCGTTTGTTGATGACGGCATAGTGCGTTTCGCCACTCCCGGCGATGTGTGGGAGATTCCACGCGACAGGTTGTCGCTGCCCGGCACCCATAACCTTTACAATTCTATGGCTGCCGGCATCTCGGCCTCTGTGTTAAAGATAAAAGACGCCACCATACGTGAAGCTTTGGAAGATTTTGAGGCGGTGGCCCATCGCCTTGAATATGTGGCTACGGTTGATGGAGTCAGGTATGTAAATGACTCCAAGGCTACAAATGTCAACTCCACATGGTATGCCCTTGAGAGCATGAACACACCCGTTGTGCTGATTCTGGGGGGAAAAGACAAAGGGAATGATTATTCCGAGATAGAACCTCTTGTGAGGGAGAAGGTGAGGGCGATAGTATGCATGGGAGTGCATAACGAGAAACTTCTTGAATTTTTCAAAGGAAAAGTAGAAAATATTGCTGACACCCACACTCTTGAGGATGCTTTGGCGGCCTGCCGCCGGCTTGCAAAAGAGGGTGACACTGTCCTGCTGTCTCCTTGTTGCGCAAGCTTTGATCTTTTCAACAGTTATGAAGATCGGGGAGATAGGTTCAAAGCAGCGGTAAAGGGTATGAAGTAAAGAAAAGAAGACAAAATTATGGCAAATTCAACCGGCTCCAATGGGAGTGTAATAATAAATGAGACTGTCGATGGCGTGGCGGTTGACGGAGTGGACTCACGCCAGTCATCGAAAGTAAAGGCTGCCGGCAGGCAGAAGCCTGATTCTTATATATGGGGCATATATATCATGCTCCTGATGGTGTCTGTGATCGAACTGTTTTCTGCGTCGAGCACTGAAGTCTCGGCAGCCAATGTCTATATGCCTTTGATCCGTCATGGTATTTTCCTGATCATAGGGCTTGGTTGCGTGATAGGACTCCAAAGCACCCATTACGGTTATTTCAGTCGTTTCGCGACCTTTTTTGCATTGCTTTCGTTGGGATTGCTGATAATTTCCAATTTCTTTGGAGTGGAAATAAATGGAGCCCAGCGTGCAATCAAGGTGGCGGGTTTCACCATACAGCCTGCCGAGATCGTAAAACTTACGGTGGTGGTGTTGCTGTCCACTATCCTCGGGCGCACCCAGCTTCCGCGTGGGGTGTCAAATTCAGGTGTCATCCAGTCGGCAATAGTCGTTATCATATTCGGTGCGTGTCTTTGGAAAAACGGCCTCACCAACACTATCCTGCTTTTCGGAGTGAGCCTTTCCATGTTTCTCATAGGAGGCATGAGCATGAAGAAATTCGGCATTGTGTTGGGAGTTTATTGTGTGTTTGGCGGCGGACTGTTTCTGCTGAAATATCAGGATGACAAAGCTGACGATTTTGACAAAGTAACCCGTACTGAGGTTGTGGCGGAACAGAAGAGCGATGGCCGTATGGGCACCCACAAAGGGCGCGTTTCGCGCTTCCTGGAGGGTGTGCATCCGGACGACCCTATCGATGATTATAACCGGCAGGTGATTTTTGCAAATATTGCCCAAGCCAATGGTGGAGTGTTCGGGCAGGGTCCCGGCAATTCGCGGGAGAGTGCGCGTCTGCCGTTGGCTTTCTCAGATTATATCTATTCCATAATTGTGGAAGACACCGGTCTGGTTGGCGGAGTGCTGCTACTTATGCTCTATCTGTTTCTGCTGGCCCGGGCAGGCAGCATAGCCTATAAATGCAAGCGTGCTTTTCCGGCCTTCCTAATTATGGGGTGTGCCGTGCTGATAGTTTTTCAGGCCCTGGTCCATATGGCGATCGTGACAGGGCTGTTCCCTGTCAGCGGACAGCCTCTTCCTCTTATCTCAAAGGGTGGCACCTCGATAATCGTGATGTCATGTGCCATAGGAATCATGTTGTCGGTAAGCCGTTTTGCAGTTACCAACGGCTCATCGAAAGATATTAAGGAAGAGCTTAACCGGCTTCAGGAAGACATGCAGGCAGAGAATTTCTCAGGCTATCGGAAAGAGAACTAAACCATGAACAACGACAGACAAAATTCCATAACGCTTTGTGGCGGTCGCCGCCCGAGGGTGGTGATAAGCGGGGGTGGCACAGGAGGACATATCTTCCCTGCCCTATCTATTGCCGACATACTCAAGGAACAGCTTAATGCCGACATACTTTTTGTGGGTGCTGAAAACAGGATGGAGATGACGAGAGTGCCTGATGCAGGCTACCCTATCATTGGTCTTCCAGTGGCCGGCTTTGACCGTAAAAAGATATGGCGTAATTTAGGAGTGCTTATAAAATTATTCAGGAGTATCCGGAAATCAAGAAAAATCATAAAGGATTTTAAGCCCGACATAGCCATTGGAGTCGGGGGCTATGCCTCGGGGCCCACTCTCAAGGCGGCTCAGAAGGCGCATGTGCCGACACTTCTTCAGGAACAGAATTCTTATGCCGGAGTCACCAACAAACTGCTTGGAGGAAAAGCGGAATGTATCTGTGTGGCTTATGACGGCATGGAGCGTTTCTTCCCTGCCGGTAAGATTGTAAAGACGGGGAATCCTGTGCGTAAGTCATTGTTCAAGGCCGGGAAATCAGTCAAGGAGGCAAGGGAATCGTTCGGACTCGATCCTGAGAAGAAAACCTTGCTTGTCGTGGGTGGCAGTTTAGGTGCGCTCACAATCAATGAAAGCCTGGAGAAAGGCATAAGGAAACTGGTTGATCATGGGATTCAGGTAATATGGCAGACCGGAAAGAATTTTGGCGACCGGGGTAAAGTGGCGGCTAAAGGATTGAAGGGCGTTGTAGTCACTTCTTTTATCACTGATATGGCAAGCGCATATAAGGCAGCCAATCTGGTTATAGGACGTGCCGGCGCAGGCTCCATCAGTGAATTTCAGTTGCTTGGCAAGCCTGTGATTCTTGTGCCCTCGCCAAATGTGGCCGAAGATCATCAGACTCACAACGCACGTGCCCTTTCAGATCGTGGGGCTGCCGTGTTGATTCCTGACAATGAAGCAAGAGAAAGATTGGTTGATGAGGCCATTGCATTGATTGATGATGCTCCGCGCCTGCAGCAGATGGAGACAGAAATCCTGAAAATGGCACTCCGCGACAGCGACAACCTGATTGCAGATGAGGTCTGCAAGATTCTTAAAGAAAAATGTAATGATGAACAATAAATCAAATCTGCATCCTTCCGATTCAAAATCAGATAACCTGTATTTCATTGGTGCGGGCGGGATAGGGATGGCAAACCTTGAAAGATATTTCCTCAGCAAAGGCCATCAGGTGGCCGGCTATGACCGCTTCCCTTCCGCTCTGACAGCGGAACTTGAGCAAGAGGGGGTAAGAATTATATATGAGGATGATCCGGCGCTTATACCAGAGTCTTTCCGCAAGCCGGATGAGACGCTTGTGGTTTATACTCCTGCTGTGCCGTCCGATAATCGTATTCTCCGGTGGTTCAGGGAGCATGGGTTCACCCCGGTGAAGCGTGCCGCCCTTCTCGGGCAAATCACCCGCTCTACTCAGGCTATCTGTGTGGCCGGGTCGCACGGTAAGACCACCACTTGCTCCATGATTGCCAATATCCTTCGGAATTCTGAAATAGGATGTAATGCCTTTTTAGGTGGAATCTTGCGGAATGTCGGCAGTAATCTCGTATTGAGTGATAGTTCTCCCTGGTCGGTGATTGAGGCAGATGAATATGACCGCTCTTTCCATCAGCTCTCTCCTACCATTGCTGTAGTCACCTCTACCGATCCTGATCATCTTGACATTTATGGTGATGAGGAAGGCTATCTGGAAGGGTTTGCGCATTTCACGTCGCTGATCCGTCCGGGAGGGGTCTTGCTGTTGCACACGGGCCTTAAACTTATTCCGAGACCTAATGATGAAGTCAAGGTGTTTACCTATAGCGGCGGTAAGGAGGGCGACTGGCATGCGGAAGATATAAAATTCGACAATGGCAAACTGAGTTTTACCTTATCAGGTCCGGATGTCAGGATTGAGAATATAGGGGTTGGGGTGCCGGTGGAGATTAACATAGACAATGCGGTTGCCGCCGCCGCCGTATCCCTTCTTGCAGGGGCCACTCCTGATGATATCCGGCAGGGATTGGGTGCTTTCATGGGGGCAAAGCGCAGGTTTGAGATTATACGTGACGGTCATGACGGCAGCACAGCCCTGATAGACGATTATGCCCATAGCCCAAATGAAGTGAGGGCCTCGATCAGGTCGGTAAAGAAACTCTATCCGGGAAGAAAACTGACTGTGATCTTCCAGCCTCACCTCTATACACGGACACGGGATTTTGCCTCTGAGTTTGCCCAAGCCTTGTCGGAAGCTGATGAGGTGATAATGCCCGAGATCTATCCTGCAAGGGAATTGCCTATTGCCGGAGTAGACTCCATGATGATATTAAACGACATTACATCGCCCGCAAAATGCTTTTGTGAGCGAAAAGATTTGCTTAATCTGATAAAAAATTGTAATTTTGACATTTTAATGACACTGGGGGCTGCTGACATTGACCGGCTGCTACCCGGCATAAAGGAAATATTGGAGCACCGATAACTGACAACATAATGCGTAAATCATTACTCAAATGGTTGATACTCACCTTGTTGATTAGCTACGCCTGTGGCATTACCATATGGGCGCACAATGAGGCGCGCCTGCATGGATGCAACGGTATAGAGGTGACAATTGAGAGCAACGCCAGTGCCGACACGGTTACGAGCCGGGGGGTGCTGGAGGAACTTTCACGTTATCCAAGAAAAATAGTCGGTACTCCCCTCCTGTCGATTGACACACGGCATATAGAAAAATATTTGAGTCGTTTTTCCAATTTTGAAGATGTAGAGTGCATTCTGACCACCGACGGCAAGCTGAGTGTCAGGATACAGCCTATGGTGCCTGCCATAAGGGTCTTTGATGGCGAGAAGAGCTACTACATCAACAAAGAAGGTAAAGTGATAGAGTCAAAGCCGAATTTTTTTGTTGACGTGCCTGTCGTGACAGGTCACTTTACTTCTGAGTTCACTCCTTTGCAGGTGCTGCCGCTTGTGAAATTCATAGAGCGAGATCCGGTGCTTAGCAAACTTGTGGGCATGATAGAGGCAAAGGATGCAGACAATCTTATACTTGTTCCGCGCATACACGGCCACGTGGTGAATTATGGTGACACCAACCGTCTTGCTGAAAAGCGTCGTGCTTTGCTTGCAGTCTATCGTAAGGTTATGCCTTATAAGGGCTGGAATGAGTATGACACCATATCATTAAAGTTCAAAGGCCAGGTTGTCGCAACGAGGAGAAATAAGACTCGGGCCGATCATGGCGGCATATATGATGATGCCGCAGATATGGAAGAAGCAACTCTTCCGGTGATTGCTCCGGTGGCCCTTGAATAATTATTTTAATAAATTTTCAACAAACTCGCCTGAGCGACGTTATTCAAATAGAGAGATTACCACCATGAGTGATAGATATATAGTTGCTGTTGAGATCAGCAGTTCGAAAATCATAGCCTCCGTCGGCACCATGACCGATGTGGGCCGGCTTGACGTTATTGCTGTTGAGCAGGAAAGGGGGGTTGAGGCGGTCAGATATGGGATCATTCAGAATCTTGAAGACACGTCGCTTAAGCTCGCCCATATCATTTCGCGTCTGGAGCAACATCCTAAGATAGCGCCCAAAAAAATCAAGGGTGTATTTGTCGGTCTGAGCGGTAGATCTCTCAAAAGTATTCCTACGGAAGTTGTGCGTAATCTTCCTGATGACACTGAAATCACCACTGAAATCATAGATAGCCTGAAGACGGAAGCTATGCGAACTTCCATCGACAACACATTGGAAGTGGTCGATGCCGTGCCGCGTATTTACCGTGTAGGAAAAATCGAGACTCATTCACCGAAGGGTAGGATTGGCAATCGTGTAGAAGCCACTTTCGATCTTATCGTTTGTCGTCCGGAGCTTAAACGCAATATAATGCGTACTCTTTCCGACAAACTTGGCATAGAGATAGAGGGGTTTGTAGTGACAGCTCTCGCTTACGGACATCTTATCCTTACCCATGATGAGAAACGTCTTGGGTGTATGATGGTGGATATGGGTGCAGAGACTACTACGGTGACCATTTATAAAGATGGATGTCTCCGTTACTTTGTCACACTGCCTCTTGGGGGCCGCAACATTACTCGCGACATCACCCACCTGAATGTGCTTGAGGAACGCGCCGAGGAGATCAAACTACAGTCAGGTAAGGCAATAGTGAGTGATACGACCTCAACTCTCAATCTGAATGGGCTGAAGCTTTCGGATGTCAATAATTTTGTTGTGGCCCGTGCAGAAGAGATAGTAGCCAATATTGTGGAGCAGATGGAGTATGCCGGTCTTAACGAGACAAAACTTCCGGGAGGAATTATCTGTATAGGCGGCGCATCACGGCTGCCGGAAATGTTGGAGCTTCTCCGCAGGCAAAGCAATCTGCCTGTCAGAAGGGGAGAGTTGCCTAAAGATGTGGTGATCAATGATCCCAATGCTGCCAACGCAGAATACATAGAAGTGGTGAGTGTAATGTATGCCGGTGCTACCCTGAGCACCCGTGAGTGTCTGATAGAACCGATTGCTGAGGAAATTCCTAAGGATAACACTTTCAGCAATCCGCATGACGACTACGAGCCGGAGCCTGATCCGGATACGCCGTCAAAAAGACGTCGTGGCGGTATTTTCCGCAGTTTCAGAACCAGAATTAGTGAGATATTTAAAAACCCGGAGGAGGACGGATCTGATCTGATTGATGAATAGAACTGTGACAGCAGCATTACAACTAACTTTCCAACATAAGAAACCTGTCCAAACCCACAGACAATATGGAAGACGATAACCAGATATATAACCTTGACGACGATTCAAGATTTCTTGAAGATCCCAACGCCTCCATCATAAAGGTGATAGGAGTGGGCGGCGGAGGTGGCAATGCCGTGAACTACATGTTCCGGCAAGACATCCCGAACGTCAACTTCGTCATATGCAACACTGATAAGCAGCACCTTGAAATGTCGCCGGTTCCGCAGAAGATATTACTTGGCTGGGAAGTGACGCATGGCAGGGGAGCTGGTAATAATCCTAAAGTGGGTAAGGAATGTGCCGAGAAGAGTGAAGAGGATATAAAGAAGCTGTTTGTAGACGGCACAGAGATGGTGTTTATCACAGCCGGCATGGGTGGAGGCACCGGCACCGGCGCGGCCCCTGTGGTGGCGCGGCTGGCCAAGGAGGCCAATATGCTTACGATCGGTATCGTCACAGTGCCGTTTATGTTCGAGGGTGACAAGAAGATTATAAAGGCCCTGGAGGGAGCCGATGAAATGAGGAAACATGTCGATGCCCTGTTGGTCATCAACAATGAGAATCTCATTGAGCTTTATCCTGACATGAATTTCTTCAATGCTTTCGAGAAGGCTGACGACACGCTTGCTAATGCAGCCCGAAGCATCTCCGACATTATTTCTGAAAGATGTTACATCAATGTAGACTTTCAGGACGTAAAGACCACTCTGAAGGATAGTGGGACGGCTATTATTTCTACTGCCTACGGGGAGGGAGATCACCGCATCTCAGATGCCATCAACAATGCCTTGCATTCCCCCTTGCTGAAGAAGCATGATATCAACACATCCAAACGCCTGCTGTTTAAATTCACATGCAGCAGGGAGTGTGCCAAGCCTTTGCGTGCGGAGGAGATAGCTGAGATAACTCACTTCACCAAAAAACTTCCTTCAAGCATAGATGTGAAGTGGGGTATTGCTGACGATCCTGCAATGGGGGAGAAGGTCAAGATTACGGTGCTTGCATCGGGATTCGATGTCACGCTGAGAGATTCCGGAAGAACGGAAGATACGGATACGCAGGGACCGATTGTATTTACGGCAGGAGGAGGAAATGGCGGCGACAAGGCGAGTCAGATATCAGAAGAAGAGAAGAACCGCATTGCCGACATGTATGGCACGGATAAAGTGATTAAACAGCAGCGCGACACCAACAGGATAAAATATGCTGTGCTTAAGCCGTCGCAGTTTGATGATCATGAAGTTGTAGCCCTTATTGAGAGTGTGCCCACATTCTTGAGAGACAAGCATCCTAAATTTAATGAACAGCTACAGAATCTGTCGGCTGGTAAGAAAGACTCTTCAAGATCAGACACCTACAGCCATGAGCAGGGTGGCGACACTATAACATTCTGATAAGTGAATTATAAAAAGTTTATTATATAGAATCAATTGAACCAACAATCAAACCACAGGGCCGGCCGGCCTGATAATTAGTAATAGAAAAGATGGAAACCAAATTCCAGATGGTAGCAAAAACCTTCCAGGGTCTTGAGGATGTGCTCCGCGACGAGCTTATCGACCTTGGGGCTGAAAACGTTGAGTTAGGCCTGAGGATGGTGACATTTGAAGGCGACAACGAGATGATGTATAAAGCTAATCTCTGTTGCCGCACTGCACTCCGGATTCTGAAGCCAATCGTGAAGTTTACAGCCGACTCTACCGATGAACTTTATGATCGGGTGCGTGACCTTGACTGGGAACAGTTTATGGGAGTGGATTCCACTTTCTCTATAGACTCCACTGTAAACAGCTCTGAGTTCACTCACTCCAAGTTTGTAACATATAGGGTGAAAGATGGCATTGTCGATCATTTCAACGACAAATACGGACAACGTCCTTCGATTCGTCTTTCCGGTGCAGATATCCAGCTCAACGTGCATATTGCAGACAATCGTGTCACGATTTCCCTTGATTCAAGCGGTGAGCCGCTTTCTAAAAGGGGATATCGCACAGAACAGACGGATGCGCCGATTAATGAAGTGCTTGCAGCCGGAATCATAATGAAGACCGGCTGGAGAGGAGAATGTGATTTCCTTGACCCTATGTGCGGGTCGGGCACTTTCCTCGTGGAGGCTGCCTTGATCGCCGCCAACATTAATCCGGGAATATACCGGGAGCATTTTGCTTTTGAGAAATGGCCTGATTTTGATTCTGAGCTGTTTGAGGATCTCTATAACGATGATTCTGCCGAGCGTGAGTTTGCCTATAAGATATATGGTGGCGACATAGATCCGGAAGCCGTCAACATAGCACGTAAAAATATAAAGAATGCACGTGTTGACGACATGATAGAGCTGAAATGTCAGCCGTTTGCCGATTGGATGGAGAACGCTCCGGAAGGAGTTATGGTTACGAATCCCCCTTACGGAGAGCGATTGAAGCCTGAGAATATAAATCTTCTATACAAGACATTTGGCACTACATTGAAGAAATATTTCCAGGGCTGGCATGCATGGGTGATAGGGTATCGTGAGGAGCAATTTGCAGAAATTGGCCTTAAGCCGTCGCTGAAGATTCCTCTTCATAATGGTGCTCTTGAGTGCAGTCTGCGGGAATACGTAATGTTTGATGGCAAATATTCCGAATTCCGGGCAGAAGGCGGCAGTGTGGCCAATTCCGATGCCAAGAAAGAGGTAGGCCCGAAGAAGGTGCGCCACATTTCCGATGACGATTGGGAGAAGCAGGCCCGTAAATTTAACTCGAGCAAGGGGATGACTGATGATCGCAAGAAGAAGAAATCATTCAACCGCGATGATAAGAAGCGTTCGTTTGATTCTGCCCCGCGTGGAGGCTTCCGTCCTGAAGAGGATGACGATGAGTTTGAATATACTCCGTCGCCGAAGCGTGAGCGCTCGGAACGTCCTTCTTCCGGTAAAGGTGATTTCAAACCTGCCAACCGTAAATTCGACCGTAATGATCGCGGGGGAGACCGCAAGT
>CAZQSD010000008.1:0-10856 GCA_964595885.1 uncultured Sangeribacter sp. | reverse complement strand
TTCAAACCTGCCAACCGTAAATTCGACCGTAATGATCGCGGGGGAGACCGCAAGTCTGACCGCAATGACCGCGGCGGGGATCGTAAGTTTGACCGCAATGACCGGGGAGAAAGAAAATCAGGAGTATTTTATAAACCTGAAAATTCACGTGGACCCAGATTGCCGCAAGATTCAGAAGTAATTGTCAATCCGGTTCATATGAGATCACGCAAAGGCTGGAAGAAAAATATTGAAGAAGTGGAGGAGTAAAAATCCCGGTACACTAAAAAGTTAAAGTGCAACGTGCCATGTCTATTAAGGATGGTGCGTTGCACTATTATATAGATTTATAAATTTAGGAAACGTGATGTGTTAGCCACAATTGTTTGGGTGAGGTCTTCTCCTCTTGTTTCCGACAGCCTTGTTATGATCTCTTCTATGGAGAGGGGTGATTCATCGGTCTCCGCAAGCAGGAAATCCTTGTTGAGAGTCTTTAAGGTTGTGTCATTGAAGTGTTCTCCAAAAGACAGCGAGATACCTGCGTCAGTCAGCATTTTCGCTATTGTAGGTTTCCCCCGGAAACCATGAACAAGCCAGGGTTGCGTGGGCTTCAGGTCTTTTTTAATGCCTATGATTATATCCTGAGCCTTCACACAATGAATAATCAATGGTTTCCCTACTTTTTCTGACAACCCGATCTGACGCTTGAACACGAGCATCTGCCTGAATAAGGGGCCCCCCTTAGGAATGTCAATACCACATTCCCCGATAGCCATTACGCAAGGGTGGGAAAGGGCGATCTCAAGTTTTTCCCAAACCTCATCAGTTATTCCTTCTGTCAGTGACCAGGGATGAATGCCTACCGAATACAATTGATTGTCTATAGGGGCAAACGACTCCGCCGGACTGCATATCAAGGCCTGCGGCTGAGGGGGATTATGGTGGGTGTGTATGTCTGTTATTAGCATATTTAGGGTATGGTTTAGGGTACCGGATCATAACCGGAGCCTCCCCAGGGATGGCAACGGCATATTCTTTTTATTGCCAGCCAGCTTCCTTTCAGCAAACCATGCTTCTGCAAGGCTTCGACTGCATACTGGCTGCAGGTGGGAGAGTAGCGGCATGCAGCCGGGAAATGGGGTGAGATGGCTCCCTGATAGAAACGGATAAGGATAATAAACAGTCGTGTCATGTGACCACATTTTTAGCCACCTTTTTCAAGAGTGAACGCATTTTACGTTGGATGACATCAAACGGGAGATTCTCATTATGGATATATATAAAGGCCATGCTCAGGCTGCCGATATGTGGCAAGCCGCTTATCTCCCCGAGGAATTCCTTTCGGTTAAGCCGATAGGCTTCTCTTATGCGGCGGCGCATAAGCACACGGTCAACCGCATGGCGACGTTTTTTCTTCGGCACGGTGATCAGCATTTGCAGTTTGCCTATCCTTTCAGGCACTTCTCCCTTGAAAGAGTCTTCCAGTTGTTGAGGGGTCAGAACTCTCCATGCCATTCTCAAGGGGAAGTCGTAGAGCGATTTGCCGTCCTTGAACAATGGCTCAACCAGTGAGCGGTGGCGCAGCTTCTCCTCCTTACGCAGCGTCAGCCGTGTTACATCTGTTTTTCCCGTTATTTCGTTGTCTCCTTCATTCATGATGCAAAATTACTCAAAAATCCCCGATCTACCGCTAAAAAGTATTAAATTTGAGTGTCTTCAGCCGTTGTCGGTAATGGCGTAAGGTGAGGTCATCTTTTCCCTTGACCATCTCCAGATAATTGATTTTACCCTCGATTACCCTACAGAGATCTTTCTTTATGCCGTGACAGAAATCATCGGTATAAATCTGTTGGGCATGCCGGTAGCCATATTTTTTCCATAGGTGGAGAAGTGTCCTGAGCTGCCGTATGTAGGATCGGGGCACATTTGTTTTCTCGTTTACCACTATTCCTGTCACTTCCATCCGCTGCCCGGGAGTGAGGAGCGAGGTCTTTCCGGCATTTATTTTCAGGCCGTGTTGCCCAATGGTTTTATTAATTGCTTCCAGCAAGGAAGTGTTCATTCTCCTCGCTTCCTTGCTATGACTGAAAGTTATGTCATCGGCATAACGTGAATATCTGCATCCATATTTTTCCGCGAGACGAGACATCTGCCGGTCAAATCTTTTCAGGACAATGTTGGATATGACGGGAGAAGTCGGGGCACCTTGCGGCAGGACTTCAGTGCCGTTCCCAACCGGCAGTGTGCAGACATTGGAGATGACGGTAATCACTTCCTTACTCTGTATTCTGTCGGCCATCTCACTGTGGATGGCACGTCTCACCATTTCTTTTGTTATGCTCGGAAAGAAGTTTTCTATGTCAATATTGTAGATGCATGTCTGCCCTACGTGTGGGAGGGCGTTGTCACGGATATTTTTACCGATTATAAAACCGTTAGCATGAACTGAGGGTTGGAACAGGGTCTGCAGAAGCACATTTATGGCTGCCTGCACCTGCTTCAGAAGTCCGACCGGGGCAGAGATAAGTCTTTCCCCGCCGGATCTCTTTGGGATTGAAAAATCTCTATACGACGCAATGCGGAACCGCCTGCCGGTCAATTGCATTATGCGATGTGCTGAAACAGGATTTGACACACTCCACCCGTCGATGAGGGGTGAAATGACGTTCAGGGTATCGATAAAACCCTGAATATCCCTTATCACGACGTCGGCGATATATGTCCCAACGGAGTCACGCATATTATTTATACATGAGATTATCTCTACTTGTGGAGTATGTTTAAAAAAATGAAAAGCACCGGCCGCGCTTTCGTTGTAGTCGGAGAGGACGAGGCGTCGGAAATGTGTGGCGTATGCCGAGGAGTGCATGGTGCATCTTCGTAGCGTAGCGTAGATGATGATTTATGATGCACGACCGGCATACGACGCGCAGGTCCGATGCCGAGTAGCTGACATTGTGATACGTCCCGGCCGCCCGGGGCGAGGTCTGCCGGATTCAGCAGACAAGGGGCAAAGTTGCTGACCGATGCTTTTCAATGTTCTGTTTCCATTATCCGCCGCAAAGTTAATGAAAAAATACTGTAATCAGTGACAACACTTGTTGTTTTTGAGGCAAGGAGGGAATAGAATGAATAAATTTCATTACCTTTGCCGTTGGAAATCGCAATCATGAAACTCACAATAAAAAATTGATATGTTTTCAAAAGCAACTTATACCGGGCGCCGAAAAGCCCTAAAGGAGAAAGTAGGCAGCGGATTGATGTTATTCCTCGGTAATAACGAGGTGGGCATGAACTATGCCGACAACACCTATGACTTCCGTCAGGATTCCACATTCCTATATTTCTTCGGTCAGGCCTATGCCGGACTTAATGCCATAATCGACATTGATAATGACCGTGAGATAATCTTTGGCGACGAACTGACTATAGACGATATAGTGTGGATGGGTACACAACCTACTCTTCATGAGAAGGCAGCTATGGCAGGGGTGACTGATGTGCGCCCTTCAGCGGAGCTTGAGAAATATCTTGCTGCTGCAAAAAGCAAAGGCCAGACCATCCACTATCTTCCCCCTTATCGTCCGGCCCACAATCTGGCACTTCAATCCCTATTGGGAGTCAAGCCGGGGGCGGAGCAGCCTTCCATCCCGATGATCCGTGCAGTGGTTGATCTCCGCAACCATAAGACGGCAGAGGAGATTGAGGAAATTGAGAAGGCTTGTAATGTCACCGCCGACATGCACATTGCCGCCATCAAGATGCTGCGTCCGGGAATGAGGGAGTGTGAGATCAGCGCTGCCATCGAGGCTGTGGCACAGGCTGCCGGAATGAGACTCTCTTTCCCCACTATCGCTACAGTCAACGGTCAGACACTCCACAACCATTATCATGGCAATATCTGCAAGCCGGGTCAGATGCTCCTCGTTGATGCCGGAGCTGAGACAGAAATGGGCTATGCAGGCGACATGTCTTCAACCATTTGCGTTGATCCGAAATTCACGACACGCCAGAAAGAGATCTACGACATTCAGGTTGCCTCCCATCTCGCAGCTGTGGAAGCTCTCCGTCCGGGTGTGCCGTTCAAGGATGTCTATGAACTGTCATGTCGGGTAGTGTGTGAAGGATTGAAGAACTTAGGCATCATGAAAGGTGATCCTGCCGAGGCTGTGGAAGCCGGTGCCCACGCAATGTTCTATCCCTGCGGACTCGGCCATATGATGGGTCTCGACGTGCACGACATGGAAAATCTTGGTGAGGTATGGGTAGGTTATGACGGTCAGCCTAAGAGCACACAGTTTGGCAGGAAGTCATTGCGCCTTGCGCGTCCGCTGGAACCGGGATTCGTGCACACCATTGAGCCGGGCATCTATTTTATCCCGGAGCTGATCGACCTTTGGCGCTCACAGCATAAGTTTGAAGATTTCATCAATTATGCGGAGGTTGACAAATGGCGTGACTTCACCGGCCTTCGCAATGAGGAGGACTATCTTATCACCGAGACCGGCGCACGTCGCTTAGGAAAGAAGATTCCCCTTACCACAGAAGAGGTGGAGGCTATGCGATGACGGGTCGGTTTGCACCTTCCCCATCAGGGAGAATGCATCTCGGAAATATTTTCACAGCCCTTATTTCATGGTTGTCAGCCAGGAAAAAGGGCGATAAATGGATACTGCGGATTGAGGATCTCGATCCGCAGCGTTCTCGTTTAGACCATGCCCGCCAGATAGAAGATGACCTCACATGGCTCGGACTTGACTGGGATGAGGGCGGAATTGATGGTAAGGGAGAGCATGGCCCTTATCTCCAGAGCCAAAGAAACCGGTTTTATGAGGATGCTTTATCCATATTGGAAGCAACCGGGTTTACTTATCCGTGTTATTGCACCCGGGCAGACATAATGGCTACCCAGGCACCTCATGAGAGTGACGGACGTGTGGTCTATGGCGGCACATGCCGTCCTCAGAAACTTGGAGGGAGGGGACCAACCAAATCTGGAGATATGAGAGCCACACGACTGTTTGTGCCCGATGAGGAAATCACGTTTACCGACCGTCTTTTCGGACCGCAGTCAGTCAACCTATCAACCCATTGTGGTGACTTTATTCTTCGTCGTGCCGATGGTGCCTGGGCCTATCAGCTTGCAGTGGTGGTTGACGATGCATTGATGGGAGTGAGAGAAGTGGTCAGAGGATGTGATTTGCTATTGTCGTCCGCACAACAGATCTATCTTTACAGGTTGCTCGGACTGGAGCCGCCTGAATTTGCGCATGTGCCTCTCCTCTGTAATGAAGCGGGGCAACGCCTGTCTAAGCGTGACAAGGCCCTTGACATGGAAACTTTGCGGAAGGACTACACTCCGTCGCAAATCGTCGGATGGTTGGCTTATTATGCCGGCCTTATGCCGGAGCCTTTCCCGATAAGTGCAGAAGGATTGCTGCCTCTTTTCTCGTGGTCGGCCCTGAGAAAAGAGGCAGCAATAAAAGTTGACTGAAGTCAAGGCCGGCAATCGGTTTATGGGCGCAGGAGATAGAATACGGCTCCTGTAGGATGCCATTCATTTCGTGGACCGTAGCTGTTGGCTGCTTCAATTGTGTAGGCATATCGGCCACCGTCTGTGATTTCGTAGAGCGACACAGTGTTGTAAGAGCGGGAAGGCATGATATAACCCATCACTGTCCAGTTGTCGTCAGGTTGAATAAGCGAGAGAATCTGGCTGCCTTTATCATCAATCTTGGTGTAGAGGGGCAGAGTGCCCTCAAGCCGGCGGATGTAGAGGGCACCCAACACCCCAAATGAAATCAGCCCCGATTCATTTTCAAGACGGAGAGACTCGTCATAGCCGGTGACATAACGGTAAGTTATGCCATTTGTGTTTTGCAGCAACGGCACTGTGGAATCTTCAGAAGTCTGGCTCGAAGTGATACGTTTGTTAATCTCGGCATCAACTTCAGCGCTTAGTTCCGGATCGGAGATAGCCTTTGAGAGCGGGAGTAGGTCTCCTTCCGACAGGCTTATAAGTGCATAATTATCTCTGGCGGATGATTCTTGCCATGCAAGGTTATCACCGAGCAACCCCGTCTCCACATCATATTCTATTAGAGTTGGGTCGCCTCCGCAGAACACCTTTGTAAACGTTGCTCCATAGTTATTCAGTCCTGCGAGGGTCAAGGTAAGATCAGGGCCCAGTTTCCCGAACAGGGCTGCCTCCGCTGCCTCCATACCCTTGTCGGCAAGCTTTACCTTCTCGTTGGTATTGGCATCTACGAAAGCACTGTAGATTGTCTTTACGGCACTTCCTACGTTGGCGCGGCATACAAAATGGGTGCCATAACGGTCAACAAGCGCTTTTGCACGCATGTAGCTTATGTCTTTTGCAAAGTCGTCAGCCAATGCCCTTTGCATCACGTCGGGCAGAGTGAGTATGCTTCCCAACAGTTTTCTTTGCCATGTGATGTGCATGATCATTGTGGCATCGGGAGAAGCCGACACCAGACTGCCCATAAACCATAGATTTGGGTTAGATGTATTGTAGGCTATGCCCATGTTTGCCATAAGGTCGGTAAGGAAAGCTTTTGTGTCGCTTCCTGTAAACACCTCCCCGGAACTATATGCAGGAGCTGAAAATACTGAGAGGGCATCAGAGGAAAGTTTGTCAAGATCAATCACCTTTCCACGCATTGACGCCACCGACAGATAATTTCCGGTCACATCATAACCAAATCCAAGTATATTCTCCATTCCATGCCAGGTCTCACCGGTTATTTCCGTGCGGCACTCTGTTGATGCAGGGCTCACGTAATAGTCTGTTGCTATAGGTCCCGGTGTCGGATTATTCTCGGGTGGAGTGTTGTTAAGAGTGGGAGAGTCGCCACAGGAGATAAGTGACATCAGGGAAAATATGCACAGCAGATTTCTGAGTTTCATAATTTAAAGATGTTATTGAAGAAAAGGAAACCTTATGAAAAAGGTCTTGTCATTATAATAGACGTGGGAACAAGGGAATTGTTACATAAGGAATAAGGAAATTTCAAGGGCATGTCATAAAAAGATTTTGTGTGGGTTGAAGAAAATGACTATCTTTGCGGAAATAACTTGACAGATGATAAAGCAAAAGGGAATCGGAAAGGGAGGGATGATCCTTTGTGTGTTCGCCATGCTGGTGATGTGCGCCTTGTCATTCTTCCTGCGTCCTGACCATCATATCTCCGGGGAGCTCGGCATATGCCTGCCTTCCCCAAATCTATGGAATATCAACCCGGTGTCGTCATGGATGATAAACACTGTGTTGCTTGGCGGATGTGCGGCTGCCGGATTTTTCCTCAACCGTACTTATAATTTCATCAGGTCAACCCATCCGGTGCTCACTTCACTTTTTTTGGTGCTCGCTGCGTCTAATCCGTGGATAACGGGTTACCTCTGTGCCTCCACTCTGCTGTGTGTGGTCAATCTTCTGTGCATGTCAGTTTTGTTTCGCACATTCAAGTCAGACAATGCCACTCAGGAGATGTTTGTGATAGGCACATTCATCTCTGTCGGGTCCATGTGTCAATATGCTTTTCTCCCCATGATTATAGCATATTTCTGTGCGTCAATCGTGATGAAGATATGTCGCGTAAAGGAATGTCTGGCAATGTTGATGGGACTTATTGCTCCCTATTGGGTGGGTATCGGACTTGGACTTATACCTCTCGAATGGTTTAAGATTCCTCAGATCACCAATCTCTTTGATGATTATGGCGGAGCATCTGATCTTTTCCTTATCATACTGAGTGTAGGCATCGCCATATTCTGTGGCTTCATACTGGGACTGAACAACAGTATAAAGCTCTATGCGGGCAATTCCAGGGTAAACGCCATGAACCTTACCATCAATTTTGTGGGTATAGTGTGCGTGGTGTGTGCGGTTGTGGATTTTTCCAATATAATGGCATACCTTGCCACGCTGTATTTTGTCGTGGCCGTGCAGGTGGCCAATCTTTGCGCCCTATGGAACATCCGAAGGGAAAGATTGGTGGTGGCAATTCCTGCACTTGTATACATTGGTTTCTTCATTGCGATGATCCTTGCTTGAGATATGGAATAAAGCTTGATATGGAGACTAAAGATAAAACCCTAACATTTCATCATGAAACTGAAAATAGTAGCAGACGATAAAATTCCGTTTATCAAGGGGCGCCTTGAAGCGGTGGCGGAGGTGATATATGTTGCTCCGGCAGACATTACTCCGGAACTTGTAAAAGATGCTGATGCACTTTTGGTGAGGACCCGTACCAGATGTGATGAGAAGCTTTTAGGAGGCTCAGCAGTGAAACTCGTTGCCACAGCCACTATAGGGATGGATCATTTTGATGTGGAATGGCTTCGGCAGGCCGGCATAACAGCTGTAAATGCCGCCGGATGCAACGCTCCGGGAGTGGCGCAATATGTTTGGTCATCATTGCTGCGGAATGGATTCGATCTTGCCCGACATACCCTTGGGGTCGTGGGGCTCGGCCATATCGGATCTATTGTGGCTGACTGGGGACGCAAGATGGGAGTAAAGGTGCTCGTATGTGATCCTCCACGCAAGGACAGTGGACTGACTGATGAGAATTACCTGCCTATGGATGAGCTGCTTAAAGAATGTGATGCGATGACTCTGCATACGCCTCTGTCACATGACGGATTTTATCCTACGTTTCATCTTGTGGGGAGAGAGGAACTTGCAATGATGAAGCCGGGAGCAATTTTAGTGAATGCATCACGTGGTCCGGTGGTTGATAATGTAGCCTGGAAAGAGCATCTGAAGACTACAGCGGCAAAAGGCATTATTGATGTGTGGGAAGGTGAACCGAATCTTGACACTGAACTGATGAGGCTTGCTGAAATTTCTACGCCCCATATTGCCGGCTACTCACTTGAAGGCAAGGAGAGAGCTACACGTATGGTGTTGGAAGCGGTGGAAAATGTGTTTGATGTCTCTCTTGACAAATCAGGGCTTGAAGGAGAGTATCAAGCTCCGCAAGCGGTGAATCCTGACGTGATAGTCAATTCATATGACCCTTATGCCGACACGGCGTTGCTGCGGTCGGCGCCTTCAGAACTGGAGCGTCTGCGCGATACGTATGAATTGCGCAGGGAGGCCCGTTTATAATCTATGATTTGAAGTGTTATGGCATAAATTTGAAGCGTTATGGCACAGGGAAAAAAATATTATGTGGTCTTCAAAGGAAGAAATCCGGGAGTGTATGATGATTGGGGAGATGCTCAGGAGCAGATAGAGGGTTTTGAAGGAGCGCGTTTCAAAGGCTATTCCTCTTCGGCTGAGGCGACCGCAGCTTTTCGCGATGCTATGAGAAAAGCAGAAGGAAATGATTTAGGCAGTTTCCTGTCACGTGCCAGCAATCATAATCTTCCTAAAGAAGGGCAGCCTGATTATATGACTAATCCGGAAGTTGATCTTGACGCGTGGGCTGTGGATGCCTCATGTATGGGAAATCCCGGTAAAATGGAATATCAGGGGGTGGAGCTTATGACGGGGCGCACGCTGTTCAGGATCGGGCCGTTTGACGATGCCACCAACAATATAGGAGAGTTTTTGGCAATAGTTCATGCTATGGCTCTCATGACCAGAGAAGGAAAGTTCCATAATATCTATTCTGACTCTGTGTCAGGAATGGCTTGGGCACGCAATCGCAAGATAAAGACCCAATTGAAACCTACCGCCCGCAACGGTAAGGTTTTTGAACTTATGGCAAGGGCAGTGACATGGCTTAACACCCATCAGTTTCCGGCAAAAGTTCTGAAATGGCAGACTGACCGATGGGGAGAGATTCCGGCAGATTTCGGAAGAAAATGACAGCAGGAAATGTTGGTGGAAAGAAATGACAAGGAGTATGTCAGGAGGTTGATCCTTGAAGCAGGTGCGGTTGCCGTCGGATTTGCAGTCGTATCAGATGTGGCTCCTGAAGTCATCACGTTGTTTAGAAACTGGATAGAGCAGGGTAATCATGCCGGAATGGACTATCTGAAACGGCATGTAGACCTTAAGGTCACTCCGGAGTCGGTGTTGCCCGGGGCTGCCACCGTGATCAGTATGGCGTTCAGTTATGCGCCCGGAAAGTTTCGTGACAGGCGGCTCCCTTTGGTTGCATGTTATGCTTATGGAGATGACTATCATGATGTGATCCGTACTCACTTGCAGCCGGTCATGGAAAAGTTGAGGTTACAGTTTGGTGGGGAATGGAGAATCTGCATTGATTCCGCACCCATAGCGGAAAGATATTGGGCGGTGAAAAGCGGAATAGGCATAAAGGGCAGGAATGGCTCTGTTATTGTGAAAGGCGGAGGATGCTATGTTTTCCTGGCAGAAATTCTGACCACAGTGGCGTTTGTCCCGGATTGTGTGGTTGGAGAAGAGGAATGTAAGAATTGTGGAGCATGCATGAAGGCATGTCCTCAGCAAGCCCTTTCTGAAGATGGGACGGTTGACTCGCGTCGATGCATCAATTATCTTACGATAGAACATAAGGGAGACTGGGGTGGGGAGATGGCAGCCGCTATGCAAACCGAAGGGGGAAGGAACAGTCTGTATGGATGTGACCGTTGTCTGCGGATATGTCCATATAACAAAGATGTTCCCCCGACCCGAATAAAAGAATTCGAGCCGAGGGAAAGCATTATGTCACTTACAGCCGCTCAGGCGGCATTGCTCACGCAGGAAGAGTTTTCCAAACTTTTTAAAGGCTCACCTATAAAAAGGGGGAAGTTAGCGGGTCTGCATCGTAATGCCTGCAACATACTCAATACACTCCAGCGGGAGCCGGATTCAGATCATTTAGAAGCCTGATTCTTCAGCAAGTCACGTATTTCAGTAAGCAGCACTTCCTCTTTGG
>CAZQSD010000007.1:0-52653 GCA_964595885.1 uncultured Sangeribacter sp. | reverse complement strand
AAGAATGAATTTCAAGGAGACACAACAAAAGCTAAATGACGTGTCTGGCTTATATGATAAGTGTAAGAAAAATAATGAAGAAAAGCTTCAGGCAGATAATGGGAAAATAGCGGCCAATCTGCTCCAATTGGGGGTAATTGAAGAGTCCTTCTCATTAATAGAAAGCACATTGTCTAATAGAAGGAAAACAGCGGATGAGAAATTTGGAATAATTTCAGGCATAATAGAAAAGGCAAAAAAGAATATGGCAATTAAAGACTTATTTGAACAGCAGTTTGAACAGGCACATGCTCCATTCTTCAAAAATCTATATGCTGCCCATCCTGATTTAACACCAAGTGAGACACGCATGTGTGCCTACATAATCATGAATCTGACAAGTAAAGAAATTGCCGCAATATCCAATAAAACTCAACGGGCTGTCGAATCAATCCGATATAGGGTTTGTAAAAAGTTCAATTTACCTGATGGGCAGTCAGTAGTAACTTATTTGAGACAATTTATCCATTAATCGGATAGCTCAAATTCTAAATTTCGATATGGAATTAGTGGAAAAGAATGCTGAAACGGGTGATTAGGTCATCTCCTGTTTTCAATGAGAAACGGGCGTGGTGCAGGTTGAGGATTTCGCTTATCAAGGTAAGCCCTAACCCACGACCCTCACGTTTGGTGGTGAAAAAGGGGCTGAAAAGATTTTTTGAGACATCCTCAGTGATAGGTTTCCCATTGTTGGAGATCGTAAGCAATAGGTTATTGCCTGCGTTATCAATACTGATATTAATTCTTCCCTCCGCAGCCCCTTCAATGCTTTCAACAGCATTTTTGACAATATTTACTATTACCTGTTGAATAAGAGCCACGTCCAGACTGACAATGGAGGTTTGTTTTGCGGGGGTAAATGTAAGGTGTATGTGAGGCGGAACAGTTTCCTGAAGGAAAGGAAGCATTTTTCTGAGTAGCTGATCGAGATCTGTTTCCTTCATGACCGGCTGAGGCACACGCACCACATCAGCATATGAGCTTATGAAATTGCACATCTCGTTGCAACGGCTGTCACAACTTTCAATCACTTCCTTGAGATCTTCTTCCTCACATATGGTGTGGATAGTGTCAAGCACCGACCTTACCCCACCCATAGTATTGTTGACTTCGTGGGAGATAATTCGGATTACTTTCTCATAGGCAGCCCGCTCCGCTTTCATCACTTCTTCCGTAAGGCTTTCAAGCATATAGAAATGACGTTGGAATCCCATTTGCATGAAGCTCAGATGATAGCACCGATACCTCTTCACGTCTCCATTACGGATTATACGGTTTTCTCCTAAATTTACTTCCTGCATTTTTTTTGCCAATTCAGACGGGAGCTCACTGATTTGCTTTCCAATTATGCTTCTTGAATCGTTGATTCCGGTGAGTCGGAGAAATGAGTCATTTGTCATGGTAAGCTTATCGTCGTAGTCAAGCATTATCACCCCCATAGGTGAGGCATCAATCAGCAGCTTCAGAAACGATTCCTGCTCACGATTATGTAAACGTTCGTTGCGGAGCTTATCAATCATATGATTAAAGAGACTGACAATTTTATCAGACTCCCTCTCATGCACTTTGAGCAACCGGTTGTTGAAATCTTGTGCTTTGATAAGATCCATGCCTTTCATCACCATACGCATCGGCAGGAGGATACTTCTCCACAGGCACCACAGCAAGATAATGGCTATTACAAGGGCAATATATGTGGTCCATATATAATTGGCGGGCACCCATAGCAAAATAGCCGCTATCCCCAGAATGCAAACGATTAATCCTGTAAAAAAATATTCTGACTTCATTTCAGGCCGTATTTCTCCATTCTTCTGTAGAGGGTCTGCCTGGTAATGCCTAATATTCTGGCTGCCTGGGTCATGTTGCCTCCTGATTTTTCAATGGCATCTACAATCATATTCTTTTCCACATTTCCAAGAGTCCCGGAAGCCTTTGTTTCTTCAACCGGATCTCCGATGCCCGGCATTGATGCGAACAGAGGTTTATCAAGTCTTGATCCTCCGATCAGCACCGCACGCTCCACCATGTTCTTAAGTTGGCGGATATTGCCGGGATAGGGTAGACGGGTGAGAAATTCCATAGCGTCAGATGTAAGTTCCGGCACAACAATATTCTGAGATTTCGCAGCCTGATTAATAAAATTACGCACAAGTAAAGGTATGTCTTCCCGTCGGTCGCGCAGGGCAGGCAGATGAAGGGTGATAAGGTTGATGCGGAAAAATAGGTCCTCACGGAAAGTGCGTTCTTCAACCATTTCACTGATGTTGGCATTGGTGGCGCTTATGACACGTATATCTACCTTTTTTGGCTTGCTGTCACCAACCGGTTCAAAAGTGTGTTGCTGGAGCACACGGAGCATTTTTACTTGGCAAGCCATGTCAAGATCGCCAATTTCATCAAGGAAGATGGTGCCTTTGTCGGCAAGCTCAAAGCGCCCTTTGCGTGAGGACACGGCGCCGGTGAAAGCCCCTTTCACATGTCCGAACATCTCACTCTCAAAAAGTGACTGCGGCACTCCTCCCAGATTAACCATCACAAAAGGATTGTTTTTTCTTTGGCTATTTATGTGAATGGCATTGGCAATCAGTTCCTTTCCGGTGCCATTCTCGCCCAGTATCAGCACAGGGGCATCTGTTGGGGCTATGCGTTCCACCTTTGCCAGAAGCTCATTCATTGAGTCGCTTTTCCCAATGATTCCCCCCCTGTCAAAAGCCGATTGGGAAGGTTCGGGCTTAGTGTTCAGCTTTATTGCTGTCTCGGCTCGCTGAAGCAACACAAGATTGTTCCAAGGCTTAGTGATGAAGTCATAGGCTCCATGACGCATTCCTTCAACCGCCAGTTCTATGCTTCCCCAGGCGGTTATAAGGATTACAGGTGTGTCCGGGAGAAAGATCTTTGTTTTCCGCAACAGTTCGATCCCTTCCTCGCCGGTTGTAGAACGGCTATAGTTCATATCCATAAAGATCAGGTCATAGTTTCTGTGCCTGACCTTGCCGAGCGCCTCATCAGGGTTTTGTGCATAGTCAACCTCATAGCCGGCTCTTTTCAGAAGCAGCCCCAGGGAAAGCCTTATCGACTTGTCGTCATCAACAATTAGAATCATATTTCAAAATTACTAATAATTCTTGACAATAGCATCAAAATCTGCATCAATTCCGGTGCCTTCCTGATAATCCCAGAGAGTGAGGCTGCGGATCTGGTAATAATATAGCCAGAAGAGATAGAGTTCGTTGACATATTCCCTCCGTGCCTCATCTTTCTTCACCATAGAGTCATTAAGATCAAGGGTAGAGATCTTGCCTATAAGGAAGGTCTCTACATTAGTGGCATAACGTTTTTGTGCTATCTCATCGGCACGTTTGGCGGTCTGAAGCTGGCGAAGCTGGTTGCCGTAGCGTTCCACTAATATGAACAGGTTCTGATTGAAATTCTGGGTTTCCTGACGCACCTGGCTTTCTACAAGCCGACGATTGCTCTCGGCCACCTTTACCTGACCTTTCCTGCGACCCCAGTCAATCAGGGGGATCTCGAAGCCTATTTCCACCACTTGGTTGCTGCGCAGATTACTATAACCTCCGCTAAAATTATGGTCGGTGCCGGTATAGCCTAACTGTGCGAATAGATTTATTTCTCTCTGTGCCCCCTTTGCCTTAGCCACATTATAGTCAGCCTCAAGCTGAAGTCTTAACATGTTTTTGGCAAATTGATTGTTGGATAGGGCTTTCTCAAGTGCATCAGCATATGTGATTTCCACCTCCGGCACGTCTATAGGAATTGTAGGCTCAATGTCAACAGTTTCTCCATAATCAAGAAATGAACGGAGCTGAAACATATTGCTTTTGAGATTACTCTCGCAGTCGGTCAGGTCGGTTTGTGCGTTGAGTAGGTTAAGCTCCATCTGCAGCAGATCGTTCTGGCTTATCCGTCCCATTTCCCTTTTCTCTTTTGCCACATCATAGAGCCTGCGGGCATTATCAAGATTCTGTTGCGCTATAGAGAAATTTTCTTTTGCCATGAGCAGGTTAAAATAATATTGTATGGCATATGTAGCCACGTCTTCCGATGCACTTAGGAAGCGAGCCTTCGCCTCTTCATATCTTACAGGCTCAATCTTACGGTCCCACTTGATATTGTTTACACCGAATATGGGCTGTGAGAGCGTGATGGCCACCGGGATTGACATGAACTGGTTATACCGGTTTTTACCCAACTGACGGTAAAAATCCAACGATGAGGTGACTGCCACTTTACCTCCTGTCAGCCATATGTTTTGGGTGACCGACAGCTCACCATTCATTTGAAGATAGTTGTTACGCACAAAATCATAGCTGCCCTCGTTGTTCATATATGGAGAAAACTGCTGGCGATAGGATGGGAGGGTGGCTGACAGCGACACTTCCGGAAGAAGTTCAGCCCTATAAGACCGATAGCTCCAATAGGAACTTTTCAACTGGTTGAGAGCCATCTCTGCATCCACACTCTTGGTGCGTGCCCTCAGCATGGTTTCTTTAAGCGACAAAGACAAAGTCTGAGATGGTTGTCTGTCAAGGGTAGCAACTGAGGAGGATGGTGTTTCCTGTCCCACGACAGGAAACACCGTAGATAAAAGTATGAGAATATTCAAAAGTCTGTCCATGATTAGTCTCTGTTGGTAGAATTATATCTGTCTATAGCTTCAGGTGTTATTCGTCTTTGATGGCGATTGCCGGTTCTATCTTCATGGCTCGGTGGGCAGGCCACCAGAGGCTGATCGTAATTCCGATAGCTACTACTGCAAATGTTATCAATTCAGAATAAAATACAGTCATGAAGTCAATATTTGAATCCTTGAGTAAAGTGATTTTCATTATAGGCCATCCAATGGCAGCAGTCAAGAGAGTGGCTATGGTGAGCAGTAACATTCCTTCTGAAAGGATTCTGCGGAATATTTCGCTTGAACTTGCCCCACACACCTTGCGGATTGCAATTTCACTTACTCTCTGCTGAATGCGGAACCAGAATACTCCTAACATGCCAAGTCCAATGATTATGGTCAGGGTCATAATTAAAGCAAATCTCATTCGTGCCTCAGTACTCTCAGATTTTTGTATGGCTTTGGCCTGGTCAGTCATTTTGATCAAATTATAAAGGATATTATTGCCCGCACTCTGCATGGCAGGACTATTCTCGAACTCTTCACGGAATTTCTCACCCATACCTGGCTTCATGCGTATAGCAATTGTGTTTGCCCGGATGTTATCTTCTTCATTAATAGGTAATATAACCATTCCGCCTCCGGTTAGCTCATATTCTGAACGACGAATCTGATCAATAATGTCTCCCACTTTAAAAAATTTGGTAGGCTCACTATATGAGTATACAGTTTTGCCATATAGTTCTTCAGGCTTTCTGTCATTACCGCCCCATGAGAAAAACATATTTGATATTAAGATTTCTCCATTACGCAGAATATCCTCTAAGTCAGACTCACTTTTACCCGTACGACTTTGCAATTTCAAGATCCTTACCATATCAGGACTCATCTGTCTGAAATTGCCACCGTAGCCTATCGTGTCCACAGGTTCAGTATTAAGATAAATTCCATTGCCGTAGTAGCTATAGCTGTAAGGCAGACCATTTTGTGAAAATGCAGCTGCCTCAACATATTGACTTCTGCGAATATTTTCTATGAGCAGTCTTAAATCTTGTGAGTCTAAGAATGCACTCTCTTCTTCATTTCTATCAATAAATTCAGGACTGTCGGATGGGATTTTAGCTATATCGAGTTTATACACATCTTCCACATCAAAACCTTTTTCATAAAACAATCCTGCAACTCCTTTATAGAAATTCATTGTGAGCCACCATATTGCAAAGCTCACTATGGCCAGTCCAATTATGAGCCATAGGTTATCGCGCCATTCGTTGCGCATCTGTATGATCAAATCTCTTTTCATAGCTTATTTCTAATTATTAATTATTATTTTACTTTAGCTATGGCTGCTGCCGGTTCAACCCTGGAAGCTTTCCAAGAAGGAATAAAAGCACTCAACAGGTTAAGCACAAAGCAGATTGCAAGAGCAATGAAGAAGTTTGACCATGTAAATAACAATGAAAGTGAAGGGGAACTTGATACAAACTCTAAAGAAGAAGCATCCAAGTCGGTTATATTGAAGAAATAGTCAGCTGCAAAGTAGGTAAATGTAAAACTAAGAACCAATCCGATTGCACCTCCAATGATAGTAATGATAAAGTTTTCACCTAAAAGTTGCGTCACAATGGAAATCCTCTTTGCCCCAAAAGCTCTTCTGACTCCAATCTCGGAGACTCTATGGCGCAATCTGCCTCTCATCATTGAGCTGAGATTAATGGCAGGAAGTAGCAACAGAATTAAGTAGGTGATATAAGTCTGTGTGTGTTGTGAGGAAAGATCATGGGTCACATTCGAAAATAAATAACCCTGGTTTAAATATTCCACATCATGAGGCGCGTTGTGGTAGATTGCTTCAGAACTGTCTTTCACCAATTCAATATTAAGTCTGTTATAGCGTGATCTGAGTTGACTTTTTATATCATCTTGACGGGTGGCGGGTGTCATTAGAAGATGCACCATCACAGAGCCGAAATTATCTGTATTGCTTATGTCTTCAGGGGAGAATGGTGTGTAGATATTGGCAAATGTGGCTTTCATCACGGGATTGACATCCTCGATCACACCCGAAACTACGTAAGGCACAGTGTTAACTTTTATTTCCTCACCGGCAGCGTTATCTTTGCCGAAAAATTTGCGTGCCACAGAACGGGTGATTACTGCAAATTTTTCACCCGCCTCCACCGATGCCTGATCATATGGCTTACCATCAATGAAGTGGAAATCATATATATTCCAGAATCTGGCGTCAGTATGGGTGGCATTAAGAGGATAGGCCATTTTCCCCGGTGCCCCCACATTGAATGATTCTTTCCAGCTTGAGGAATAGGCTATCTTCTCGATGCCGTCAAGGTTGCCATACATTCTGTCTGCCATTTTGAAAGACATGGCTCCGCTTCGTGAGCCTCCATTTCCATAATGTAGGTCAAGGCCGCCCCCGTAGAGCATACGGGAGCGGTTTGTTTCAGGGTAACCGGCTGTAGTCGGCAGTTTGTCTATCATGAAGAATACCATCACCAAGAAGATGGCGAGTGCAGTGCCACTGATCGACACCCACGTCATCATCTTCTGATGCTTCATTTCAAATATTATCTGTTTTAACATTGGGTCAGGATTTGGTTAAGGGTTCATTCATCTTTAATTGCTAATGCCGGTTCTATTGACATTGCCTTCTTTGCAGGCCACCATAGACTGACAATGATACCTATAGCTACGAGTAATATGGTTGTTCCCTCAAGAATAAGGATCTGATACCATTCTATACCCACATTTACCAGATCGTAATCCGTAAGAACCAATGGCCATACGATTGCAGAGATTATCAGGACTGCACCACATAAAAGCAACATGCCTTCCGAAATGATTCTGCGGAACACCTGACTCTTCTTTGCCCCTGTGACTTTACGGATAGCAATCTCGCTTACACGCTGCTGCATACGGAACCAGAATGTGCCGAGAAGCCCTAAGAAGACGGTCATCAGCAGAAAACCGATCATAACGGAATATAATCTCATATCAACTTCTATGGAGCGCTGGTTGGCTGCCCTGACATCGCTTAAGCTTTGAAGATCGGCAAGATATGTATTACGGAGTCTTCGCAGAGAAGCATCAGCCTTGAAATCTTCTTTGAAGATTTTACCTTTTCCAGACTTCACGCGTATAGCCAGTTCTCCCCACGCCTGGTTTTCATCCTGTGGATAAATAATGGAACCTCCCCACGATAATTCATAATCATTACGCCTGACTTTCTGGATGATATCGCCTATTCGCATCACATTTGAACTGTCGTTATCAATAATAACCCTTTTACCCTTTAGTTTATAGGGGTCGCCTGTGTAGGCGTCATTATCATCAGATATCAGCACCTCTCCCTTGCGAAGCATTTCCACTAATTGATCGGTTGTGGCGCCTGTCTTGCTTGTGATGCCCACCACCTTTATATAATCAGGGGTGACTGTACGCAGGTTGCCGTAATAACCAATGGTGTCAAGTTCATCAAATAAAAACACTCTTGAACCGTTGTTGTTATAGTTATACGGCAGTCCATTATAGTGAATAGTCGCGGCTTCAACATTCGGATTGTTATATAGCCGTCCTATAAGAGTCCGTAAATCATCATAATAATCTTGCGGATAGTTTTCAACCTCTACATAGTCTACACTTTCTTTCGGGACGGTGTTGATAGTGAGTGAATACACATCGTCAGGAGTAAAACCACGAGGAGTAAACAACCCACGTATATTAACAAACAGAAGAGTCACGATTACCCATATTGACAGACATACCACTGCCAGTTCTATAATGAGCCAGACGTTGTCGCGCCACTCATTTCTCATTTGTTTTAAAAGATTTCTTTTCATGTCAATATGGATTTAGCGTGATTTAGAAATGGCAACTGCCGGCTCTACACGTGAGGCACGCCATGCCGGAATAGTAGCACTCAGTGTGTTAAGAATTACGCAGTAGGCAAGTGCCACAAAGAAAGTCTGCCACTTAAACAGCATCTCAAATGTGGGACGTGCGTTCATGACTTCAAGTGATGTGGTAAAAAGATCTCCGTTAAAGAATAATAAATGTGAAGCTGTCATCACAAATATAAGGCTCAATGCTAATCCTATTATACCTCCGAAAAGGGTAATAAGGAGGTTTTCTCCAAAAAGTTGAAGTATGATAGAGCTTTTCTTTGCTCCGAATGCGCGGCGCACTCCGATTTCGGCCACCCTATGGCGCAGGCGGCTACGTGTCATGCTGCTGAGATTGATGGCCGGCAGTAGAATCAGGACTACATAAAACATCCACATCTTTTTATTGTGAGCCTTTAGATTAGGATCGTTATTGCTGCCGAAGAACATTGTAGTCTCACGTGTTGTATATGGCTGAAGATGGTATATCACCTGCTGCCCTCTCTCTGCAAGAGGGCGGTTAATTTTTTTGTAACGGTCTTCAACCTGCCTTTTAATATCTTCTGCTTTCACACCTTCTTTCATCAGGAGAACCATATTGGCATCGCCGAAGAATTCCTGATCGGGCACACCCGGTGTATACGGAAGGTAAATCTGTGCATACGTTGCTTTTAAAAGTGGACTCACATCCTCAACGACCCCACAGACAGTGTAGTTAATACAGTCAATTTCCACCTCCCTGCCTGCCACATTATCCTCACCAAACAGTTGGCGTGCAGTTGAGCGGCTGATAACCACTTTTTTTGCATTACTGTCAACATCAGCTTTGTCGAATGGTTTTCCGTCGATAAAGTGGAAATCGTAGATATTCCAGTATTCATTGTCAACTCTTTTAGGCATTACCGTAATTGGATCTTTACCACGCAGATTGATTATTTTGTTCCAAGGGAATGCATAGACATAAGCCGCTCTTTCTATTCCATCAAGATTTAGATAAAAACGATCAATAAACTCCTTGTTCAGTCCGGTTGTGGAACCCAAGGAATTTTTGCCTCCAACCTCAATATTTTGGGCTATGAGGATTCGATTCCGGTTGCTCTCGGGAGCGATTTCCACTGTCTTTATCTGTTCAGTCATGAAGAGTGCCATCACCAGGAAGATGGATAGCGCGGTGCCCGATATCGACACCCACGTCATCATCTTCTGATGCCTCATTTCATAATATATTTGTCGAAGAAAATTCATGATAACACATTAAAAGTTTTATTCTACTTGTCTGCCATCGAAGAAGCGGATGATTCGGTCAGTCATACGTGCCTGGCTCTCGTTGTGAGTCACCATGACGATAGTGCGTCCGTCCTCCTTATTGAGTTTATGAAGGATGTCCATAACTTCCTGACCCATCTTTGAGTCGAGGTTCCCTGTCGGTTCGTCGGCAAGCACTATCTGCGGATCTCCGACAATAGCCCTTGCAATTGCCACTCTCTGGCACTGACCGCCTGATAGCTGACCCGGGAAGTGACGCATTCTGTGGCTGAGTCCGAGGCGTGCCAGCACTTCCGTCACTTTCTCATGACGCTCCTTGGCACTGACATGGTCGCGATATGCCAATGGAAGTGCAACATTTTCTGTCACGTTAAGTGATGGGATAAGATGGAAGCTTTGGAAAACAAAGCCTATGTTGCGATTGCGGAATGTGGAGAGCTGGCTGTCGTTCATTTTTCCTGTTGCGTCATTCATTAGGGTGACGGTGCCTCCGGTGGGCACATCAAGAAGACCGATTATGTTGAGCAGAGTGGATTTGCCACATCCGGATGGACCCATGATGCTGACAAATTCTCCCTTCTCAATCTGGAGGTTAACATTTTCAAGTGCGAGTGTTTCGATCTCTTTAGTGCGATAGACTTTGCTAACGTCTTTAAGTGTGATGATTGCCATTTTGTTGTTGATTTGGATTGCTGGGTTAAGAATTTAGATTTGGAAAGATGAGATATTTCAATCTTTTATTTTTAATGTTTTCTTATTCTTATAGTCGCTCATGTCGCTGATGACTACCTCTTCTCCCGGCTGAATGCCGCTCTTCACTTCCACGAAGTCAAAGTTGCTGTCGCCGAGTGTCACGCTTCTTCGCTCAAGGGTATTGGCGTCTGTTTTTACAAACATAGCGTAGGTGCCGGGTCCTTGGAAATATTGTCCGTTTGGAATTCTTACTACTTGCTCATGCACATCGTAGACCACGTTGAGTTCAGTTCTAAGTCCGGAACGCAAAAGCTTGTCGGTGTCATCGTCAAGCAATACCGTAAACTCCACCATTCCGTTCTGACTCTGCGGAGATATGTTGCTGATGTGGCCCGTAATGGTGTTGCGGTTGATTCTTACGTTTACGGTTGAGCCCACGGAAAGTTTGCCTGAGTTGCTCTCCGGAATTTCAGCATTGATCTTGAAATGTGAGAGATCAGACACCACTGCCAATTTTTCACCGGTTGCGATGCTTGTGCCGAGACTTTTGTTGAGGAAAGTAACCGTGCCGGCGCGGGGTGCTTTGACCTGGGCATCGTCGAGAGTGCGTTGCATCTCTTCGAGATTGCGCATTGTGATGCTCCCTTCGAGCTGTTTGCTTCGATAGGCGGCGGCATGTGCTTTCTTTTCGTTGGCGAGCTGAATCTTCAGTTGTTCAAGTTCGAGTTGACCGGTAGAGTAGGCGAGTTCAGCCTCTCTGATTCTGTCGCCGGTGCCACTGCCTATGCTGTCAAGTCTTTTCTCATTGGCAACTTCGGCTTTCAGATGATTCACCGACATTTCCTTGGCTTTAATTCTCATCTCCAGATCGGTCAGATAAGTTGCATCGCTGAGTGCCACCTGTTCGATTTCGTTTTTCTTCATGCTGACCTCATCGTTCATCCGGCGCAGGTCGGCTTCTGTTGACTGCAAGTCAAGTTTAAGCAAAGATTGTCCTGCCTCAACTTTATCTCCTTCATTGCAGTAGACTTCCATAATTTTAGTGGAGACCGGAGAGACTATGGCCTGTTCGTACAAAGGCACTATTTTACCGGAAGCTGCCACACTGCTCTCAAGGGATGCCAGCTCAGCCGTTCTGATGTTTAAGGATTTGCTTTTCACCCCTTCTGCCATTGAGATTATAAGGAAGGTGATCACAGCGGCCGCTACAAGCAGACTCCCTATGATTGTGAGATTGCGCTTTATGGCGGCTTGCCTTATTTCCGATTTTGGAATTTCTCTGTCCATCTGTTAATTTTTTCTGGATTTTGTTGTTATGTTACACTGAATAACTTACAATATTCGTGCCAATTTTGTAATTATCTGATAATAAGTTGGATAAAAAGATGAGTAGGTGTCCGAAATCGTACACATGTCCGAAATCGTACACTCCGGTATGTGACACTTTATTTTTATTCTTGCATTTTCAGATTTCTTTTACTAATTTCACAGCGAAATTGTAACGTCATGGACTCAAACTCAACATATCATCTCTACTCAATCGGAGTGGATTTAGGAGGCACTAACACTGTTTATGCCCTGGTAGACACTCATGGTAATATATTGAAATGTGATAGTTTCCCGACCGCCACGCCTACAGTGGAGGAATGGGCAGACACATTGGCAACGGGAATACAGAAGATGACCGAATCTATAAAAAAAGAGAATATAAGCGGCATAGGAATAGGCGCGCCATGCGCCAATGCAGTCACAGGCTGCATAGAGGCAGCCACCGATCTGCCATGGCCTTCACCGATTCCACTTGCTGTGATGATAGAGTCGCGCACGGGGATGAAGACAGTGATCACTAATGACGCCAACGCTGCCGCCATAGGGGAGATGACATATGGGGCTGCCAAAGGACTTACTAACTTCATAGTGCTGACTCTCGGCACCGGAGTGGGTGCGGGAGTAGTGGTAGACGGCCATCTTCTTACCGGCAGAAGCGGATTTGCCGGAGAGTTGGGACATGTGACATTCCCATTTGCCAGTGACCGGGATTGCGGTTGTGGCAGAAAGGGGTGCTTACAGACAGTAGCTTCCGCAAAAGGGATAAAGACCACCACAAAGCGGATGCTTGAGTCGTCAGATAGTGACTCTCTCTTGCGTGGATTGGATGATAACGACATCACTCCGAAGGCAGTGGAAGAGGCTGCCTTAAGAAGAGACGTGATAGCGAAAAATATCTATCAGTTCACAGGGCGTTGTCTTGGCAGCGCGGCTGCTGAGTTTGCTGCTTTCACTGACCCGGAGGCAATAATCCTTTTCGGGGGAGTTGCCAAGGCAGGGAATTTGCTGCTTGACCCCATGAAGGAGGAATTTGACAATCGGGCACTTCATCTCTACAGAGGAAGGGTAAGATTTATGTGCTCCATGCTTAAAGATGCAGATGCCGCCATACTTGGAGCTGCATCTCTAACAATGATGAAAGGTTAAGATCATGAAACTTATAAACATATTATGGGCCATATTATTGGCGCTGACAGCGTCGGCACAGGGGTACGTGCCATCGCAGGAAGTCAGAAAGTCGCAGGAAGATTTTGCTGACGACCGGTTTGGCATATTTATTCACTGGGGCATTTACAGTATGTTCGGCCAGGGAGAGTGGTACCTGAACTATGGTCCTACCGCAGAGGAATATATGAAGGCAGCCAAAGGGTTTTATCCTGCTGACTTCGATGCAGCAGAGTGGGTCAGTGCAATCAAGGATGCGGGGGCGAAATACATCACTATCACGAGCCGCCATCATGATGGATTCTCTATGTTTGATACGGCTGAAAATGACTATAATATCGTTGACGGCACTCCTTTCAAGCGTGATATAATAAAGGAACTCTCGGAAGAATGTCAGAAACAGGGTATTGCCCTTCATCTTTATTATTCTCATCTTGACTGGGTGCGCGGCGATTACCCACAGGGACGCACCGGGCGCACCACCGGAAGGAACGCCTCAGAAGCTGACTGGGATTCATATTATGGATTCATGAACCGTCAGCTTACAGAGCTTCTTACCAATTATGGGCCAATACGTGCGATATGGTTTGATGGCTGGTGGGACCATGATGAAGATACGGTGCCTTTTGACTGGCACCTCCCGGAGCAGTATGAACTGATCCACTCCCTTCAGCCGGGATGCATGGTGGCTAATAACCATCATCAGAAACCGTTTCCGGGAGAAGACATCCAGATATTCGAGCGTGATCTGCCGGGAGAGAACACTGCCGGCATGTCAGGTCAGGAGGTAAGCCGCCTTCCTCTTGAGACATGCAACACCATGAACGGAATGTGGGGGTATAAAATAAATGACCAGAATTATAAAGATCCGACCACCCTTATCCGTTATCTGGTGAAGGCAGCCGGCATGGGTGCCAACTTGCTGCTAAACGTGGGTCCCCAACCCAATGGCGAACTGCCGGCAGCTGCTCTTTCCAGAATGAAAGAGATGGGGAAATGGCTACGTGAAAACGGAGAAACAATCTATGGCACTGAAGCAGGACCATTCCCTGCGCAGACATGGGGTACAACCACACGCAAGGGTGACCGCCTGTTTGTGCATGTCATGACTCCTGAAACAAATGCTATTCTCCTTCCCGGCGACCTTAATATAAAAAAGGCTTTCGAATACTCTACCGGTAAACCGGTAAAATATAAAAAGACAGGCAACCATACCCTTATAGAGATGGATTCATTGCCTGATTCACCTGACTATATCATTGAGTGCGCTCTTTGAAAAAAATAGAAACTATGATTGTTGAAATCTGTTGCGGCAACCTTGCAAGTCTGCTGGCCGCAAAAAAAGGTGGGGCAACCCGCATCGAACTATGTTCGGGCCTCTCAGAAGGTGGCCTGACTCCTTCTTATGGTCTTATAAAAGCTGCTGTAGAGTCAGGGATACCGGAAGTAAACGTTCTGATACGTCCGCGTTCCGGTGATTTCCTCTATTCAGAGGAAGAACTTCATCTGATGATGACCGACATCAGGATGGCAATACAGCTTGGCGCAACCGGTATAGTGGTCGGCGTATTGACAGCCGACGGTGATGTTGACACGGCAGCCTGCCGGCGTCTGATAGATGCTGCAAATGAGGCTGCCGAAGAATTTGGGAAACCAAAACCCAATATCACTTTCCATAGGGCATTTGATGTGAGCCGGGACGCAAGGGAAAGCCTTGAAGCCATTATTAAACTTGGAGTTGACACATTGTTGACCTCAGGAATGGCTCCATCGGCCGTGAGAGGCAACCTGATGTTGAAAAAATTAGTTACTCTTGCAGGCGATAGAATAACCATTATGGCCGGGGCAGGCATCAATCCTTCGAATGCCGCTGACATAGTGGATGTGACAGGGGTGACTGCCATCCATTCCACAGCCCGTAAGCCTATTCCCAGCGGAATGCGTTTCCGTCGCCCCATAGTGCCTATGGGAGCTCCGGGCTCGGATGAGTATGCTTCACTCACCACTTCTCCGGATGTGGTGGCAAACCTTTGTAAAATAAAAAGAAACTGATAATGAAAAGCTCCCTTATAGCCTTTTTTCTACTTCAGTCTTTATCCGGATTGGCAATCACCCGGCAGGAAGCTCTTGACTTTCTCTATTCATCGATGTCACTTCCTGATAAGGCTGATTATACGGAAGACTTCTATTTGTCCAATATCGACGCATCACTTCGTGCCCGCGAGGAGATGCCCTGGGGTAGTCAAGTACCCGACAGGGAGTTTCTTCATTTCGTGTTGCCGGTGCGGGTCAATAATGAAAACCTTGACAATTCACGGGTAGTGTTTTATGATGAATTGAAAGATCGTGTCAAAGACCTTTCAATGAAAGATGCCATATTGGAGGTAAACCATTGGTGTCATGAGAAAGTCACTTATAAGCCTTCTGACGCTCGCACCTCTTCACCCTTGTCGAGTGTAAGCCAGGCAATAGGGAGATGTGGAGAGGAATCAACGTTTACTGTGGCTGCCTTGCGCTCAGTAGGTATACCTGCGCGTCAGATTTATACTCCACGATGGGCACATACTGATGATAATCACGCATGGGTTGAGGCATGGGCTGATGGGGAATGGCATTTCTTAGGAGCTTGTGAGCCTGCGCCTATTCTTGATCTTGCATGGTTTAATGATCCGGCCTCACGTGGGGTGCTGATGAATACAAACGTGGTGGGTGATTATCATGGACCGGAAGAAGTGTTGCTGAAACAACCGTTGTCAACCAGAATCAATGTCACCTCCAACTATGCCCCGGTGGCAGTGTTACCTGTTAGGGTAAATTATCCTGATGGCACTCCGGCAGCCGGAGCAAAAGTAAACTTCGGGATATATAACTATGCGGAATACTATCCGGCGGTGACTAAAATTGCCGATAGTCAGGGGAAGGCGTCGTTGACATCCGGGCTTGGCGATCTCATTGTCTGGGCAACCGATGGGAAACTGTTTGGCTGGGCAAAGGGAAATGCCAAAGATTTTGAGCAAGGAGCGTCAGGACTTGAGATCGTGCTTGATAAAGACGGGAAATATTCGGGCGTATTTGAGTTGGACATCGTGCCTCCGCCATCGGGAGCCAAATTGCCGCAGGCAACCCCGGCCCAGCGTGCTGAGAATGATTGGCGACTGCATGTGGAAGACTCTATCCGGGGAGCGTATATGGCAACATTTGCCACTCCTCAAGATGCATTTGAGGCAGCTTCCAGCCTCGGGGTGAATCCTGAAAAACTGGAGAAGATTTTATTGGAGTCGCGTGGCAATCATAAAAAAATAGTCAAAGCGATAGAATCGCTTCCTGTTGAAAAGCGTGATAAGGCGATTGCCCTTCTTCTCAACATAACAGAAAAAGATCGGCGTGACATAACTCCGGAGGTTATAATTGACCATGTGACTTTTACGGACGCGGAATGTGCCGATGACTTTCATGCGAAATATGTGCTGAGTCCGAGAATCGAAAACGAAGGTCTGACGCCTTGGCGTTCAGTCTTGACAAATCGTTTCAGGGGATTTTCAGATGCTGAGCTGACAGCTTTTAGATCCGATCCGAAGACATTAGTGGAGTGGGTGAGTTCCTATGTGGCATCTGCTGATAATGAAAATCCCCAGCGATTGCGCATGAGCCCTGGAGCTGTACTGAAAGAAAAAAGAGCAGATGCCATATCAAGAAATATATTTTTCGTGGCTATGGCGCGTAGTCTTGGTGTCCCTGCGAGAATTGATCCTGTGACTGGTATCACACAGTATTCCGTAGACGGAGAGAGATGGTCTGATGCAGTGTTTGTCTCTGAAGATAAGTCGGATGATGAGATTTTGTCAAAGGGCAAACTGATGATCAGTTATCAGCCCGAGGGATATATAGTTGATCCGAAGTATTATTCTCAGTTTTCCATATCAAAAATAGAGGATGGCAATCCACGTCTTTTGGAATTTGATGAGGAAGGGACAGTCTCAACTATTTTCGCCACTCCATATGAACTTGAAGAAGGTCAGTATATTCTTACCACAGGACAACGACTTGCAAACGGGGGAGTATTGGCACGCAGCGAGATATTCTTTGTCAATCCGGGTGAAACAACTGACCTGGAAATGAAGATACGTCAGGATAACAGTGAATTGTCAGTAATCGGTTCGCTGAATGCTGAAAACATATATCATGACTTGACAACTGGTGAGGACAAGAGCCTGCTTTCCACAACCGGACGCGGATATTATGTGTTGGGTCTCATCACACCCAATCATGAGCCGTCGGCACATGCGCTTAATGATATTTCAGCTGCTGCTGATGCATTGCAAGCCACCGGCAGAAAGATAATGCTCCTGTTTGAGGATGCCGGGAAGGCAGCGCGGTTTGATAGAAATGTCTTTCCGAAGCTGCCTGATAATATTGTGTTTGGCATTGACAATGACGGAGTGACGCGCAATGAGGTAATTGAATCACTTCATCTTCAGAATCCGGGGGAGCCTATTTTTGTAGTGGCCGATACGTTCAACCGTATTGTTTGGGTTTCCACAGGTTATACCATAGGACTCGGCGAAACTCTTCTCAACACCCTTTCACGAGTAAAATAATCTTCAGTGTTTAGGAATATAATTGGCAAGAGAAGAATAAGTAAAAATGGTAAATTTCTCACTTGAAGGAAAAATTGCCCTTGTCACCGGAGCGGCTTATGGCATCGGACTCGCCATCGCAACCGCGTTTGCCCAGGCAGGCGCTAAGATTGTGTTCAATTGCTCCCGACAAGAAACTATTGACAGGGGTATAAAGGCCTACAGAGAACTTGGTATTGATGCAAAGGCATATCTATGTGATGTGACAGATGAAGCCGCTGTGAAAGATATGGTGGCTGATATAGAGCGTAGTGTGGGAGTTATTGACATCCTTGTCAATAACGCAGGCATAATCAAAAGAATTCCTATGGAAGATATGGGAGTGGAAGATTTCCGTCGTGTTGTGGATGTTGATCTGGTTGCTCCGTTCATAATGGCAAAGGCTGTGATTCCGGGCATGATAAGGAAAGGTCATGGTAAAATCATCAACATTTGCTCTATGATGAGTGAATTAGGCAGGGAAACAGTTTCTGCATATGCAGCCGCCAAAGGAGGCTTGAAGATGTTGACGAGAAACATATGTGCGGAATATGGCGGCCACAATATACAGTGTAATGGCATTGGCCCCGGCTACATAGCCACAGAACAGACCGCCCCCCTCCGTGAGCGCCAGGCCGACGGAAGTCGTCACCCATTTGACCAATTTATTATCTCAAGGACTCCTGCCGGACGGTGGGGTACACCTGAAGACCTTATGGGACCGGCAGTATTTCTTGCATCCGATGCGTCTGATTTTGTCAACGGTCATGTGCTTTACGTTGATGGCGGACTACTCGCCTATATCGGAAAACAGCCTGAATGATTGAAGGCCGAAATAAAGTAATGCTGCCGCATCAATATACCTGCGACAGCATTACTTTATTTTAAGATCAGTTTAGGTATGTTTAGGCATACATATTGACTATGGCTTCATAAAGCTCCTGTTTGCCAGATATCTGTTTAGGCTCACCGTTGCTTACGGCGTAGTTTACGAGGTCTTCAAGAGTCAGTTTACCTTCTTCAAAATCCTTTCCCTTGCCGGAATCAAAGCTGGCGTAACGGGTTGCCAGCATTTTCTTATATGGAGATTTTTCAAGCACATCGGCAGCACTGAGAAGCGCTCGTGCCATTGCATCCATGCCTGCTATGTGAGCGATGAAAATATCCTCAAGGTCAGTTGAGTTTCGACGGGTCTTTGCATCAAAGTTTGTGCCGCCGTTTCCAAGTCCCCCGTTACGGATAATCTGCATCATGGCCTGGGTCAGCTCATAATTATCAATTGGGAATTGGTCTGTGTCCCACCCGTTCTGATAGTCTCCTCGATTGGCATCAATAGAACCGAGCATACCGTTGTCAACCGCCACCGCTAACTCATGTTCAAACGTGTGACCTGCGAGAGTGGCATGGTTCACCTCAATATTTAATTTGAAGTCTTTTTCAAGGCCATGCGCTTTGAGGAAACCAATCACTGTCTCAGTGTCAACATCATATTGGTGTTTACTGGGCTCCATAGGTTTAGGTTCTATGAGGAAAGTGCCTGTGAAACCTTTGTTCCTGCCATAGTCGCGTGCCATTCTTAGCAGGATAGCAAGATGTTCCTTCTCACGTTTCTGGTCGGTATTGAGGAGACTCATATAGCCCTCACGTCCTCCCCAGAACACATAGTTTTGGCCTCCGAGAGCTATAGTGGCATCTATTGCCGCCTGAATCTGGACAGCAGCACGAGCCACGACATCAAATTCAGGATTTGTGGCAGCCCCATTCATATAGCGTTTGTGGCTGAATACGTTAGCCGTACCCCATAGATTCTTGATACCTGTTTCAGCCATAAGGCCTTTTAAATATTCAGTAATCTCCTTCATTCGGGTTTGATATTCCTGTATGTCATCAGGGTCGCCGATTAAATCAACATCGTGGAAGCAAAAATACTCTATACCAAGTTTCTGCATAATTTCAAATCCTGCATCAGCACGTTGTTTCGCGGCGGTCATTGCATCAGGCGTATCATTCCAGGGGAATTCTTTAGTACCCCCACCGAATGGGTCGCCACCTTCAGCAGTAAGGGTGTGCCACCATGCCATAGCGAACTTCAGCCATTCTTTCATGGGTTTGCCGAGCACGATGCGATTGGCATCATAGTAGCGGTAAGCTAAGGGATTATAGCTATCCCTACCCTCGAATTTGATTTTTCCGATTGTTGGGAAATACTCTTTTTTTGTCATTGTGTGGATATTATGGTTTTAATATTTTTACGGTGAGAGATTCAGAGATTGTTGCGAAGGCACTCTTTCCAGCGAGCATATGCTTCAAGGTAGGGAGTGCGGTCTGTGGCAGGATGAATTTCTTCAAGCAGGGCTAATGACGAAAATGCTTCATTAGGATTCCTGTATATAGTAGCTCCTATGCCGGCCCCCTTCGCCGCCCCGGTTGCACCGTCGGTGTCAAATAAGCATATTGTGGCCCCCGAGACAGACGATAAAGTGTCTCGGAATACAGGACTTAGGAACATATTTGCATTCCCGGCATGTATTTTGTTTATCTTAAGACCCATTCCTTCCATAATCTCCATGCCATACATCAAAGCAAACACTATCCCTTCTTGAGCCGCCCTCAGAAGATGACAACGGTTATGAATGTTGAAATTGATGCCATGAAAAGAACATCCGATATCTTTATTTCCTAACACTCTCTCAGCACCATTGCCAAACGGGAGTATGGTTACTCCCGCGCTTCCTATCGGTGCGTTTGAGGCAAGTGCATTCATATCGGCATACGAACAATCTGCTGGAGCGATATTTCTTTTGCACCAAGAGTTGAGTATGCCGGTGCCGTTGATGCATGTCATAACTCCTATCCGTGTCAGGGAAGCGGAATGATTTACATGTGCAAAGTTGTTGACTCGTGATTGTGGGTCATAGTCAATTGTTCCGTTAATGCCATACACCACTCCGGATGTTCCGGCAGTAGAGGCCACTTCACCCGGATTGAATACATTAAGTGATAGGGCGTTATTTGGTTGGTCGCCTGCCCGATAGGTTACTGGAGTTCCTTCGGCAAGTCCAAGTTCTTTAGCTGCTTCAGCAGTAAGATGTCCCTGATCACTGAAAGTGGGAACTATCTTTGGCAAGATGTCTATGTCATAACCATAATAGTCCATTAAGAATTTTGCCAAACTATTTTCAGCAAAATCCCATAGCATGTATTCGGAAAGTCCTTCAGGAGTGGTGACAAGGTTTCCGGTCATTTTCCATGCCACATAGTCGGCAGGAAGCATGATTTTATATATCTTGCTGAAAATCTGGGGTTCGTTCTCTTTCACCCATTGCAGTTTTGCAGCGGTGAAATTACCGGGTGAATTTAGAAGATGAGAGAGGCATTGTTCTTCACCAAGTTCTTCGAAAGCTTTTTCTCCATATGCCACTCCACGAGAATCACACCATATGATTGAGTCACGCAGTGGTTTGAAATTCTCATCCACACATACGAGTCCATGCATCTGATAGGAGAAACCGATTGCCTTAATATCCTTTGGATCTATCTTAGACTGGTCAATGACGAGTTTAGTGGCTCCTTTTACATAATTCCACCATGATTCAGGATCTTGTTCCGCCCATCCGGGGTTCAGGCTTTTTATCAGGGCTTCTGTTTTTGGATAATAATCCGCTGCCACCGATTTTCCGGTGGCAGCGTCTATGATAGAGGCCTTCACTGAAGAAGTGCCTATGTCGTAACCTAACAAATATTTCATAGTTTCATGGCTTAGGAATTAAGAGGTAATGTCGGAAATACAGATTAGAATGTCACACCCAACTGAACTTGTAGTCGGTTGGTATGTAAAGAGCTTCCTGTTACCGATTTACGGTGGCCGTAATCATATTCTATGCCAGTTGACACAAAATTATTGATGTTATAAATAAGGTTGGCAGCCACATAGTCGCCATAACGATATTGGTTTTCTTCCTTTAGGGCACCATCAGGAAGCCAATTGGAGAGGTGACTGTAGACGAGGTTGGCAGACAGTTTGGGAGTAAAGACGCAGTTGAGACCACCTGTTACTCCGAGGCTCTTAATTGTCTTCATTTCTCCGGGTTTATCGGTGGCTATGGCGTCCAGTCCGAGTCCGTTATCATCCTGAAGATAGTTGCCGATACCTTTACCATAAGCCGCATTATAGCTGAAAGAAAGCGGACCGACCACCTTTGTCATGCCTGACAGCTGAACACCAAGACCTGTGAGAGTGGAATTTTTGTCGGCAGGCATATTGCGATACTGCATCGGGCGCACAAGTCCGGAAAGACGGATATGAGAGTTGCCTTCATCCCATGCATATTGCAGGTAAAGAGGAATGGCGGGGATGCGCTGATTGACTGTAGCTGTATGGTCGCCGGTAGTGAGTGAAGCGGTGGGAGCGTCAATACCGATGGCTCCTGAGAAGTTTTTGGTGAAATTCTGTGTCCAGTAAGCTGTGAAGAGGAAAGTGAAAGGATAGCCGTTAGGACCCTCGAAGTCAATAGTCATTGGTTCGGCAGCTCCGTCACTGAAAAGACTTGTTGTGTAACCGGCTGTCAACCCACGATATTTTGCGTAAAAATGGAAACAGTTGATGGCATTGTTGTTCCCAAGGAAATTCGCCTTGAAAAAGACACCGATCTGGTCTTTTGTGCCGGGAAGAGCAACGGCATTAAGATAAATTGAAGATGACTGCCAACCGAATCTCAAATTCCCACCGTTGCCGGGAGTGCGGGGAGTGATGGATGATGGTGTGAAAAGAATTGGCGACGGCATATTGTCACCAAAATCATACACCGCCTCTCCGAGGAACTGCGCGCCCACGCCAATATAATATTTATGGTCTTTGCCAACTATCGCGAAACGTGGAAGGCCATTATCATTAGGAGATGAGGGTGCATTTTCCTTCAGGTGTTTTTCCACTCTGGAAGCATCGACAGTGTCGTTGTTTATTACCTCCACTACACCTTTTTCTAATCGTTTATCACGTTGTGCATTGGCAGTGAAAGGTACTGAAACCGATAATGCACCGAGGGTGAACATAATAATCGTAGTCTTTTTCATAAGTATAAATTTTTATTTAGAAATATAAAATTATTATGTAATGATAACAACTCAAATAAGAAAATGGCTTAATTTTACAATAAATATGAGTAAATATTCGGTTATTTTTTGTTTTCTATTAAAAAATGTGCAATATTTGTAGAAATTTTGGAAGACATTAACTATAGCGAAGCCATGTCTCCCATGTTTAATGTTAAATCAATACTATGGAAGTTAGTAAATATTTTTTGTTAATCGCTGTCATGGCGTTAAATTATTTATTCTGTATGGCACAAGTAAATTGGCAGACTAATCCTGTGGGAGCCGTTTTTGCACGGCAAGGTGGAGAAACCCCTGAGGGAATCTTCCGGCTGATAAATGACGGTTATGAAGTATATACTTTAGTGTGTGCTGACAAGACGTTTCAACCTGCCTCTCTTTATTATGGCGAGAATGATGCCGATAAAGAAAAGATAGATGCTATGGTACCGGATGGGAAGGTTCCTACCTCAATGAATTGTTTTCTTGTAAAGACAAAAGAGGGATATATAATGTTTGATGCCGGGTTGCCTGCATCAAAAGGAGGTAAAGTATTGGAACGCTTGGCTGCTATTAAAGTATCTGTAGAAGATATAAAGGCTGTCTATGTCACCCATAGCCATTTTGACCATATCGGCGGTCTGCTTGACAGCTCCGGGCAAGCTGTTTTTCCCAATGCCAAGCTGTATTTTCCTGTCGATGAACTAATTTTTATGAACAATACCATGAATGATGTTTCTCAGCAATTACTTTCTGCCTATGGCAATCGGCTGATAAGTTTTGAATGGGGCGAGATACTTCCTGACAACGTGCTCCCTATAGCTGCAAAGGGGCATACTCCCGGGCATACTGTATACTTTCTTGGCAATTTGCTTTTTGTTGGAGACTTGATGCATGGGGCATCTATTCAGCTTCTTGATCCATCAATAAATGCCAATTATGATGCTGATAGGATTGAGGCAGTTGCCACTCGTAAAAGCATTTTATCATATGCCGCAACCAACTCTTTGACAGTTTTAGGTGCACATATACCACTAAATGGTGTCATCTTCTGATGAATTGGCTTGAAATTTTAGGCACAATAGTAGGAGTCGTTTATCTCTATCTGGAGTATAGGGCGAGCGTGTGGCTTTGGGTTGCAAGTATTGTTATGCCCGCCATCTACTTGTTTGTCTATTATGATGCGGGCCTATATGCTGATTTTGGCATCAGCATATATTATCTGGTTGCTTCCATATATGGACTGGTATGCTGGCTGAAAGGGCACCGGAAAGAGGGAAAGGAAGATACTGAGAATATTAAGATAGTCCACACTCCCGTTGCGGCCTATGGTTGGCTGCTGGGAATAATTGTCCTTCTTTTCCTACTTATCGGGTATATATTAAGAGAGTTTACCGACAGCACCGTTCCCTGGGCAGATGCTTTCACAACCGCATTGAGCATCGTGGCGATGTGGATGCTCGCTAAAAAATATTTGGAACAATGGCTTATATGGATTGTGGCAGATGTGGCATGTGCTGCGCTCTATGGTTATAAAGGCCTATGGTTTACGGCGGGTCTTTATGCTGCCTATGCAGTTATTGCAGTTTTTGGCTATCGCAAATGGCGACAGCTAATGACTACTTAATCTCCCAAACTCTCAAACTGAATGCTAAACTCAAAAGAAATGAATACAATACTGGATTTCCATCCTGAAGCTGTGATTGTAGATGCCGGCAGCTTCCCTTATAATAAAATTCCCCTCAGATGGCTTGATGAATGTGACCGCATAGTGTGTTGTGATGGGGCGGCAAACCGCTATCTTGCCACAGGACGTAAAGTGTGGCGCATAGTGGGTGATTGTGATTCACTGTCACCGGAGATAATGGAAAAATATGGAGACATTGTCAGACGCTTCCCTGATCAGGAAACCAACGACCAGACAAAGGCAGTGAGTTACCTTAAGGAGAAAGGGATAAAGAGAATTGCCATAGTGGCAGCCACCGGTCTCCGAGAAGATCATACCTTAGGCAACCTCAGCCTGCTTATAGATTATCATAAGCAAGGAATTGAAGCTCGCGCATATACAGATTATGGTGTCTTTATTCCGATATGTGACGATGCTGTTTTGAGATGTGAAATCGGCACACAGATTTCCATTTTTAATTTTGGCGCAACGGGATTGTGGGCCGAGGGATTGCGTTATCCAATACGTGACTTTGACAGCTGGTGGCAAGGCACCTTGAATGAAACTATCTCACCTTACGTTATCATTCGTGCAAAAGGTCACTACCTCATTTTTATCAACTATCCCTCCTAACGGCAGCAGAACATACCATTCATCACCCTTGGGAAGTTATGATGCCTAACTTTTGATTACTCAAGACGGTAAGGATCTTTCAAAACAATTTTCTGACCAACAGAACTTATGAATTAGCATGATTGTTGAAATAGTATTTAAATTAAATAGGACCAATATTTAATCTTTATGAGCATGGATTTCAAAGACACCGGCAAGTCAGACCATAAGAGTTTAAACCGCTTTCAATCCTTTGGTAATAAGGGTTGGTTGGTCATTGTTCTCATAGTGTTGATAGCAGTAGTGGCACTGTTTGTATTGCTAAGGCATCCTGACCAAGTTCTCGCTTCTATTCCTACTGTAGAAGTGGCAATAGCGGATACTGCTCGTGTAGAGGTGTATAGTGAATATGATGGTAATATTCGCGCCAGCCAATCGGTTGAGGTGACGGCTCGTGTGGAGGGAATTCTTGAAAAGATGCTGTTCAAAGAGGGTTCTTATGTCAAGAAAGGTCAGACCCTGTTCATCATAGATCCTACATTATATCAGGCACAGGTAGATCGTGCCCGTGCCCAGCTTGACAGAGCCAAGGCTCTAAAAGATAAAGCCATCCGCGATCTTAACCGTATTCAACCTTTATTTACTGAAAAGGCAGCCTCCCAATTAGACCTCGATAATGCAGAAGCCGCCGTGGAGTGTGCTGAAGCAGAGGTAGAGATATGTAAAGTCGATCTTTTGGAGGCACAGGTCACTCTCGGCTACACTCGGGTAGTGGCTCCCATTTCAGGATATATCTCCGAAAGGATGGTAGATGTCGGTGCTCTTGTCGGGCCAGGTGGAAGTTCATTGCTTGCCACAATAGTCAGGAGTGACACAGTCTTGGTAGATTTCCCCATGACCTCTTTAGAATATCTCAAAAGCAAAGATCGTAACGTCAACCTACTGTGTGAGGATAACGGAGAGTGTCTTAACAGACTCCCTTCCTATGTCACCATAACTATTGCCGATGGCTCTGAGTATCCTTATAAAGGACTGGTAGATTTCGCAGACCCGGTGGTTGACACTAAAACCGGCACCTTCACAGTACGTGCAGAGATGCCTAATCCAGAAGGCCGGTTGCTTCCGGGCGAGAATACAAAGGTGAAAGTGCTTCTTGATGTCGTAGAGGGTGCCATAACAGTGCCCAGAGTGGCTGTGTGGGGGGAAGGAAAGGAGAAGTATGTATTTGTTGTTTCTTCCGACGGGGTAGTGGAGAAACGCCCTGTGTCAATCGGTGAAATTGTCGGCAATATTGTCATCGTGACCAGTGGTCTTACACCGGGTGAAATGGTGGCCACTGATAAGTTGGATATGCTCTCCGACGGAATAACCGTAAATCATGTAAGTAGTTCTGTAAAGACGGGACAGCCGTAGAAAGAGGGGGCAAAATGAAAGGTTTAGCTAATATTATAATTACCTTGACGATAACATTGTTATCATCATGTTCCGGAGTTAAGGGGCTGCAGGTGCCTTACGTGCATCATTATGATGATTTCTCAAAGATAGATTATGTTGATTCTCTTTGCGTGGCTGATCTGGAATGGTGGAATTTCTATGCAGACTCAACTCTGTGTTCGCTTCTCGAAAGGGTTGTCTACAACAACCGCGACCTCCTCAAGTCAGAAGCACGAATAGAGCAGCTCCGCCAGCTGTATGGAATATCAACCGCGAACCTTTTGCCTGAAATAGGATTTAATGTGGCAGCAGAATACGAGACTACGAATTATGGCGGAAAAGGGGCGACAACAAGTCCGACCTATAGCGTCAAGATACCTGTATATTGGGAGTTCAATCTTTGGGGATCTAAGATATGGTCCCGGAAGGAGGCGGAAGCAAATTACCATGCTACCGAAGAAGACGCACGTGCGCTGAAAATGGAACTCATTGCAGAGACGGCAGAGGCGTATTATACACTTATGGCGTTAGAAAACGAGCTATCCATAGTGAGACGCACCATGGAGACACGTGAGGAATCGGTCAAGATAGCCAAATTGCGTTTTGAAGGTGGGTTGACCTCTGAGATGCTCTATGACCAGACTTTAGTGGAATATTCCTCCGCAGCGGCCCTTGTGCCGGAATTGGAGCAGAAAGCCTACGCCACACGCAATAAACTCACGCTTCTGATGGGAGAAGTGCCTCATGACATCGAACAGGTAGGGACATTGCCTCAGACCTTCGTGGGACCCGAGCAGCTTCCCGCCGGCATGCCTTCGGATTTGCTTAAACGACGTCCCGACATTCGCGCTGCCGAGCAGCGTCTGAATGCCGCAATAGCTAATGTCGGCATGACGTATGCCGACCGATTTCCTTCGTTCAACATGAGTTTTATCCCCGGATTGGAAAACGATGGGCTTGCCAAGTTCCTGAAGTCACCATATTCTGACTTTGTGGGCTCATTAGTCGGACCTCTTATTGATTTCGGAAAACGCAAAAAAAAATATAAAGCATCCCTCGCTGCTTATGAGGAAGCGCGCCTCGACTATGAAGATGTGGTTTTGAGAGCCTTTACGGAAGTCAACACCATACTTCATACCTACTATCATGTGCAGGAGTCGTTCAAACGTACCAAAGAGCTCCGCGAGGCCTCTGCCGAGTATATGAAGTTGGCCCAACTGAAGTTCAAATCCGGCATGATTAACTACATAGATGTTCTTGACGCCCAGCGCAGCTATTTCGATGCGCAGATAGCTTTCTCAAATGCAGTACGCGACCAGTATATAGCTCTTGTCAACATCTACAAAGCTTTGGGGGGTGGTTGGCGCCATAATCCGAGCATTCATCGGAAAGACAATACTCTGTAGAAGATAAGTGTCAGCCTTTAAAAAAATAGAATTAACAATTTTTATTACGCGCCTCTCACATTACCCTACCTAGACCACGGTAAACTTGTAGGTAATGAAAATATTTTATACTTTTGTGTCATGTTAAAGATAGGAGATAAGCATGATAAAAAGTCAACTGCACAGGGGGTGATGTATATAGTTACCCTCCTGCTTTCGGTGTGGATATTTTCATGTGGCAATATTGACATACTGGCTGCTCCCAAAGATGCTACACCAAGTAAGGCGAATTACGTTGACTCTATCCGCCATGACAACATTGTCTACACCGAGCATGAGATAAGTAATCTCGTTAATTATCTGAATGCCCTTAAACATACCTCTACACCCGACTCCTTACGACAATATGCCACCGAAGGAATGCTTAATTTCAGTTGGTATCTGATAAATAAGGGAGAATGGTTTCTTTGTGGTAAGTTATTACAGACCGCCCAACGATATTGTCCTCCGAGTGCTACCCTTTTTTCACATCAGATAATGAGTGCTGTGGCGGGTATTGCCCTTTATAATAAAGACTATGATGAAGCCGGCAGACTTCTTCTAAAAACAAACCAATATTTTCAGCAGACAGCCGACACAGCGGAATGGCTTAAAAGCTGTGTCAATTTAGGTCTTTACTATTCCAGAGTGCACAACCGACCGAAGGCCTTGGAATATTACATGAAAGTGCTTTCCATAGCCCAAAAGGAGAAACAATATGAAAGTTATTACTCCATCGTATCCGGATATGCTGAAAGAATTGAAGAGGACTCAATAATAGGACTTTCCACATTAGAAAAGGCTTTACGCATTTCCGTTGATAACGGCTACACCTTCCTACTCCCCTCAAACTACAATGAACTTGCACGCTACTATTATCGTATGGACAACTACCATGAGGCAATAGCAAATGCACGCAAAGCCCTTAACTATTCTGAGCGTTTATCCCAAAATGATATGCAGATCAGAGCCTATGGAACATTGGCTGATATTTATTACATACAGAAAAACTATGTGGCTGCCTATGAGATGCTTGCTAAAAAAATTTCTATCAAAGATAAATGCCAAGAGAAATCCGGAATAACATATTATGCTCATCTCTCCGCGGCAGATTCGTTAATAAGTTGGGTTAACGCTAATGTGCCTCTGCCTGGCAATGGCAGCAAAATCGCAGATAGTAACCCTAACGGCAACTCCAATAATTGGATAATGTGGGTCATATTCGGTGTCATTGCCATGACACTGGTGGGGCTGCTGATAGTAAAACGTGTCAAACAGGTACCTATTGAAGATACCAAAGAGATATTACCGGAAAATTTACCGAAAGATGAAACCATTGTCCCACTTAACCCAGAGGCATCCGTTCAGGAAAATAACGCTATGCTGCAACAGGCAGCTGCATTGAATATGGTGGCAGAAAGTTTCAATCCCATGCTCGACCGCATACGAAATATGGTGAAAGAAATTCCCAAAAGTGGTGATTCAAATGTAGACTCTCAGGTGAGGAGTCTTATGAATTATCTTCTCCAGACACGTCTTCCTGAGAGCGATAATACTCTTGCCCAGACAGTCAAAGCAGAAGAAATGAAGTTTACTCAACGACTCAGCAGCTCATATCCTGCTCTTACGAAAAATGATATTCGAATGGCCCTATATATCAGAAGCGGACTGAATCTTCAAGAGATAAGTGCCATATCCGGGCTGCAGGCAAAGTCTGTCAATCAAGCACGCTACCGCCTCAGAAAGTCCCTCGGACTTGGGCAAGAAGACAGCCTGGAAAGCTTTATCCTTACATTTTAACACCCTCCTATATAAATAGACTCTATATTGTTTTGTAGTATAAACTATAGTTGATAATCAATAATATACAAAATAACTGTAGATTAAAAAAGTTGTTTTATATCACCTTGTAGATAACATTTCAAGTTGACATTTTATTCTTTTACCTAAGTATTAGCTTAACTTTGCGACAAGACTAAAGCTAATTGATATGAACATCTCTTTACTTATTAAACACGCCGCCGTCGGACTTCTTCCAATGACGGTCCTGATGTCGATGTCAACGATGTCAGCCAAGGGCGCAGAATCCTTACCGGCAGCCAAGTTGCTTGAGTCTGTAAAGACACCTGTTGCTGAATCTCACAACCTTTTGGAAAACCTGAAAAGTTTTGAAATGTTGCGCTCAGACTTCTCCGGCATAAGGTATGCCATGAAGAAGGCACCCCAACAACCAATGCGTGTGCAAGTCAACTCTACTGTAAAATCAGAAGTAATTGTAGACGAAGACTTCTCCAAATGGACAGAGGGAACCAATGCCGACCCTTCTTCAGAAGCCGTAACTGAAGAGCAACTTGAGTCACTCATGAATTATACAGGTGAATGGACTGCCTTCAGAATGTATGAAGCAGGGGGCGCCGGCTACATGGGATTCGACGAAATTGGTGATGAGGGTCCAGGCTATCTTAAGAGCCCTTCCTACGACTTCAGTGAAGGTGGAGAAAACTACTATCGTTTCACTTGTCATGTTAAGAATGTTAATGCAAACGCTCAAGCCCAAAATTTGCAGGCATTTATTCTTGACGAGGCAATCTCATCTATGATTGCCGCCTCAGCAGAACCCATGGAATATGAAGAATGGGTTGATTGTGAATGGATTGGCGCAAGCAACTCCACCCTCACCTCTTTCATGGTGCTTGGCTGGCAAGGCAAGGTGCTTATTAATGGCTTCAAAATAGAAAAACTTATTTTCCCGCTTGCAACTCCAGTTGTGATTGGAGCACAATTACTACCTGATGGATCAGTGGAAATAACATGGGAAAAAGTTGATGGTGCGAATGAATACACCATCGAGGTTCAACAGAATCTTGACATTATAGCTACTGAGAAAGTTGGTGATGTTGACAGCTGCGTATTAAATTTTGAAATCAATAATGAAGCCGCATATGCTATCCATGTCACTGCTCATAATGGTGAGGAAATATCTTTCCCGGGCAACAAGACTGTAACCCTTATTCCCCAATATGTGGGCACTGCAATTGCTAAAGCAGCAACTGACGTGACAGAAGAAGGCTTTACTGCCAATTGGGAAGCAGCTGAATTTGCCTCTAACTATCTTGTTATGCCTACAGTTACTCATACTGCTGCTGAGAATGGAGAGGAATTCTATTATTTGAATGAACTGTTTGCTAATGTTCCTGAAAGTGCTGACGAGTTTTCTCCAATTGTGATTTGCCCAATGTTAGAAATGGGTGGTATTGATCTCTATATGAGCCGTGCCGGTTGGACTGTAGATATGGGCATGTTTGTTAGAATGAGTCCTGAAATGCCCCTACTTGCACTCACAAGCCAATACGCTATGTATGGACTTCCCGGTGCATTAGTATCTCCTATGACAGATTATTCTGTTGGCAACGGGACTGTAAGAATTAACGGAATGGGCTTTTCTGCCGTTGACGATGTGGTCATGACTTGTGGATTTATGAATGCCACAGGAGAGATCTATTCTTCTGAAACATTTGAGGTCACTACCGAAGGAACGGCTTTTGATGTAGAACTGACCGGCGGCCAAGCTGATAGCTATCTCATTATCAGAATCGAGGAATCTGCAGAGGGTGGCGACATGGTTCTTATGCCTATGCTTTCCGTATCAACAATACTTGACAAGGATGAAACTGTCACAGTGCCGGTTGAGACTGTTCATACTGCCAATGTTACTGAAGCTCGGGTAGAGGTGCCGGTTAATGAAAATAACACATATTCTTATCGTGTCCAAGGCTATTTCTCAGCAGCTCTTATGGGAGCTATTTCAGAGAGCGTAGAGGTTGGCACACCAACAGGTATTTCAGCCATGCAGACTCAAAATAATACCAACGTATATGCCCACGACGGTATCGTCAGCATAGTTAATCCTGATAAACTCGCATGCGAAATATATACTCTTGACGGCAAGTGTGTCTACACTACCTCTTCCGATAATGCTCGGATTCTTCTGGCAAAAGGTGTGTATATTGTCAAAATCAACAATAAGTCATTCAAAGTGATGAATTGATGAAAAAAGGATTAAACAGAATATTAACAACATGTGCCGCCATCGCTATGTGCGTGGCGGCACATGCCACATCTCTCAACGTTGGCTATTGCTATGGAGAGATTGCCAAAGAGGGTATTTCAAAAATTGGGAATGCCACGATTGAAGGCGCAGTGGTGCTCTCGGAAGATATGCTTGCGCCTTATGTCGGCGCTACTGTCACCGGAGTGCGCATCGGTCTCGTCACAGCCGACGGCGTAGAGAATCTTAGAGGTTGGATTCGCTCTTCACTTGAAGGTGATAATCTTGATGTCAACGAAGCAGAGCAAGCAGAAGCCGGGTGGAACAATATCTCTCTTAGCGGTGGCATTGTCTTGGCAGGAGAGCCGCTCGTAGCCGGATTCTCTTTTACTCAGGAAAAGACTGTGAAGTGCCTATCCGTAGTCGGGAAGAATAATAACGAAGCTCGCTGGATTGCAAAAAATGGCAAATGGGAGTTAGCAAAGAAAGAGGGAGTCTTGAGCATTGAGCTCGTCATTACCTCTGATAATCTCCCTGAGCATGATCTGGAGATAGTTTCATTCAAATCAATATCCCCTATGCCTTGCCCGGAGGGTGAAGATATGAAGTTTGGCGTTAGTGTCCGGAATAAGACATTGGCTCCAATTTCCGGTTTTGACTTGGAATATGGATTGGGTGATGGCGAGATTACGAGTCTGCACCAAGATGTGGTCTTGAATTATGGAGATATTTCCACTGTTGAATTCTCAATCAGTCAAGCAGGGTTAGCCACCGATACTCCCTATCTTCTCAAAGTTAATGTCATCTGTGAAGATGACGATGTCTCTGAAAATAACACAGCGGAACGCTATGTGGGGTGGTATGCCGACAGTTTTGAAAGAAGAGTACTTATCGAGGAATTCACAACTGAAGAGTGCCCGAATTGTCCACGAGCCATAAATACCTTGCAGCAATGCGTAAATGCCGGCTATGGCGACCAAATGACCATAGTGGCTCACCATGTCGGTTTTTATACAGACTGGCTCACCGTTGAAGAGGATAAGGCATATCTCTGGTTTTTCGATCCTACCGGTAAAGAGGGCACCTATGCCCCGGCAGTAATGCTTGACCGCACAGTGCTCGAAGGTTCTTCGGTACCTGTAAACTCAATCGGATATTTTGCTGAATTTGAACCGGTGCTCAAGAAAGCAATTGAGATTCCATCGTTCGTAAAAGTTGATGTGGCAAGTGAAATTAGAGAGGATGATTTGCTTAATGTCACAGTAAACATGGAGCAAATGCCTATATTCGGTATAGTTAGCAACGATCCCAGAGTTACAATATATCTGATTGAAGATGAAATTCCGCATCGTGCGCAGGCAGGTATTTCTTCTGACTCCTTCACTCATTCTCACGTCTTTCGCGCTTGTCTGACCGATCTTTGGGGTGATCCGATTGAATGGACAGGCAACCAAGCCGTAAAAGTATGCTCTCTGCCGCTTGATGAAACGTGGAAGCGTGAAAATCTTAGCGTTGTGGCATTCGTTAATGAATATGACCCAGATAACGTTGCGGCATGTCAGGTGTTCAATTCCAACGTTTCCCTTGTCGGCACGTCGGGGGTACAGCTTCCTTTCGCTACCAATGTCATTGAGGAGACCTATTACAATATGTCAGGTATTAAAGTTTCCAATCCTGAAACAGGTATCTACCTGCGCCACATACGTCTCTCCGATGGCTCCACAAGAATTGATAAAGTAATTCTACCCAACAAATAATCTTCACTTCTTTATTTTTTCTTAAGTCTAATTATAAATCAAGGAGACGGTTTTAAAACCGTCTCCTTGATTTATAATTTTTTAAAGGGTGTAGCAAAATTGATATAGCCTCACCATAATAGATTAGTCGAGGCTCCATTCAAAGATGCCGGCGGAATTGTCATCGGGGAGAACCACTTCCAGTTTCATGCCAGTGGTCTTGATAGGGTCGAAGTTTACGGTGTTGGCGCTTCCCTTATCTGTAGTGTACTTATTCGCACCAGTCACAGGCTGCCAATTACCTGAATCATCCTTATAATAGAGCTTCCATGATTTAGGCACACGGCAGCCACCCCAAGGACCATCATCATACCAATAGACAGTCGCACTCTGCACTGTCTCTGCTTCCGGCAGGTCATAAGCAAGCCATTCGGTTGTGCCCTGAGTCGGCCACCAGTGGGTGTAAGGCACTGAGCGGTCATTCTCATCTTTCGGCACAAGGCGGTCATTAATAGAAGATAATGAATGCATTTTAGTTGAAGAAGAAATCTTACTCTTTGATGCAAGCGTAGGAGGCATAACCGGACGTGATGCACTCAATTCTTGAGGTAGCCATACGGCCATGTTGCCGCTACCGCGATGACACCATGCGTAATAGGGGATAAGATTAAGTTTAACATCCTTTGTCACCAGACGACCTTGGTCATCATAGCTAAGAGTCTGCCCATCAGTGGTAAGCTCGACAATGCCTTCGAGAAGTTCAGGTTTTTCAGTCACTGTAAACTGAGGCTTTTGGTTTACGAATATACTCAATACGTCAAAATCATTGTCGGGCCATTCTGCACAATATACGATAGGACCACGTTCAATGGCGATTCTTCCTTTGTCGGCCTCAACCTTGTTGTGTGCCTTAACGGTGCGTGGCTCCATATCGAAGTGTACTTCCACTTTATCGCCTTTTTTCCAATTGCGGTCAATTGAATAGTAGCCGTCGGCAGTAAGCTCACCTTCCGCCGGTTTGCCGTTAACCATTACGGTATATCCAAGTCGCTTGCCATCAGAATAGGTATAGAGGTTACTTGGCACGGGTTGATTCTTTACCCAGCCCGGAATGCGCAGCTTCATGACGAAATAGCCGGCTTTGTTTTGATCAACAGTCAGTGCCACGTTCCCTGTCCAGGGATAATTGGTCTGTTGGTTGAGCACCACCGATTTCCCGTCAACATCAAGGTCGGCTGTGTTAGACATGTAAAGGTTGACATATACCTCCTTGTTTCTCACTGCATACACATATCCAGGCAGTGAGGGAATGAAACGGGCTATGTTTGACGGGCAACATGCACATCCAAACCAGGGCTGACGCTGGTGCTGACCCATTGACTCAAGCGGATTAGGATAGAAGAAGCCGCCTCCGTCAAGCGCCACACCGGAGATAAGCCCATTATAGAGAGTGCGTTCCAGAACATCATAATATTTTGAGTCGCCGTGAAGGAGGAAAAGACGATGATTGACATATACGTTGCCAATAGCGGCACAAGTCTCACAGTAAGCCGACATGTTGGGCAGCTCATAGTTGGCTCCGAAAGCCTCGCCGTTGCTTGTGGCACCGATTCCGCCGGTAATATAATATTTCTTACCAACGATATTATCCCAGATTCGGTCAATAGCCTTAATGTAGGCGGAATCACCGGTGAGCGCAGCCACATCGGCCATGCCGGCATACATATAGGCTGCCCTGACAGCGTGACCTACGGCTTCATCCTGTTCAATCACCGGCTTATGGGCTTGTGAGTAGTCATCAGTGCGTGATGTGTATCCTCGTTTGTCGAGGAAGTATTTGGCTTGGTCAAGATATTTCTTGTCGCCGGTTACGAGATAGAGCTTTGCAAGAGCCATTTCTGCAATCTGATGACCAGGCACGCGAGCTACCTGACCCGGGCCGTCACCGATTTCGCGACAGATACAATCGGCATACTTGATGGCTATGTCAAGAAAGTTGCGTTTTCCGGTAGCCTGATAGTGGGCTATAGCACCTTCTATCATGTGGCCGAGATTATAAAACTCATGGCTGAGTTCTTCCACCTTTTCCCATCTTTGTGCGCCTGCCCATTCATGTGGGTGTTTCGGGTTCATGGTGCGTGAGGTGTAAAGATAACCGTCAGGTTCTTGTGCGGCGGCCACTATAACGAGCACACTGTCAATATAGTTTTCAAGTCGTTTGTCAGGGTAGGTCTGCAACAGATAACTTGCTCCCTCGATGGTTTTATAAACATCGGTGTCATCAAAAGCGAGACCTCCGACTGTGATTGTGTCGGAAGGATGGGCAGCTTTCACAAAGTTTTCATAACGTCCTGTCTCTTCGCATTTACTGAAGGCAAGAGGGATGGTGACTTCGCGGCTTGCCTTCAGCCGCTGGCCCCAGAAGTCATCAGTCACTTTTACAGAAGTGAAAGGCACCGGGTCGATTGGATAGCCGTGAGTGGTTTTCGATGCTTTTGCCAAAGAAGGGAGGGCCACACTCATAACCACAGCGGCAGTGAGTAGTTTTTTCATATTTTTGGTTTAGAGTTTAGAGTTAATCGGTAGGTATTCATCGGAGAGCCGCAGGGAGTGGATATATCCCGTGAAAGGCCATTCCTCTTCTGCGTTACGCCCAAGTGTAACATATTGAGAGGGCTTCACGAGAAGCTGGATGTCTTTCTCACTGACTAAGTTGCCATTGATATAGACTTTCTCAATCCGTCCGTCAAAACATACGTATATGTGTTGCCATTCTCCGGCAAGATTCTTCACGTCTTCCCATCCGGCGTCTTCATACCATCCGTAGTGGTTCATTACACCGCAACGTGGCTCAGTGCCGTTAACACCCATTATTTTTTCCAACTCATCATGGGTAGTGGTAAAGTCGGCGTAACATTCATTCAGGTCAATTTCCGGATTGAGAATCATAGCTTCAAGAGTGTAGGGCGCATTGTCACGGACGGTGGCAGGCAGGGGGAAGGAGGATCGGTAGAATGTCTTGCCATCGAAACGGAACGCTTTCTTACCTTTTACTTCCTCCACTATTGCAGGGAAGGATATGGTTTCGAAATAGCCATCAATGCCGTTATTGGGAATATAAGCCACAGTGTCGCCTGCATTAAAAGACGAAGCATTTATATCCACCAATATACCCTTGCTCTCCCGGTCAGCCACCGCATTGCGCCGGAGTCGGGTTTTCGCATCGAATGCCTTTTCCGCCTCAGTCAGTTGCCAGTTGTAGTAGCGCACGTTGGCTAATATGAGGGGTTCCTTCGAAGATGATTTTAAAGTTACCTTACCGTTTGACAGTGAATTATCAAGGGACATAGGTAGCCATTCCCCATTCTGGTAGGAGAGGGCAGTGGCGGTGTGGGGGTTCGAGGGACTGATAAGGGGATTTTCAAACACCAGCTCCGCACCGGGCATGAGTATCAGGGCTTCCTGACCGTCGATGCGACGTGGCTCCACTCTTCCACTCCGAAGGGTGAAGCAACCTCCGAGCTGACCATGATTGTTCTTCCATTCCCTGCCGTCCCAGTCTGCACCCGTCAGCCCAAGCCATTGCTGAGGGGATTGGGACTCGTAAGTGTCAAACACCTTCACATTCCATAGCGAACCGTTGAATCCTGCTTTCTCACCTCCAGTGGAAGTGATGCGCACGTAGCGGGCTTCAGTATCACCAAAATCTGACATAGGACTGCCGGCGAGTCTGTTGTCACGCTTGTCGGCAAACACCTCCCATGTCTGGCCATCTTTGGAGGTCTCAATGAGATACTGATAGAACTGGGTGCCATATTCCCACTGCGTCAATATTGTGTGGATTTTATGGTTTGAGCCGAGATCTATCTCAATCCATTCCTGTCCCATTCCTGCCGGACGCCAGAGGGTGCCGTTGTTATCATCGACCGCGTATTCAGGTTTGAAATTGTCGTCATAGTATGATGAGGCAATAACTTTCTTCTTGAATGCCAGATTATTTTCTGAGACTGTAGGCTTACCGAAATATCCTATTCCGGAATGGGTAGGTTTGATAGGAAGAATTTTACCGTCTTTTGTAAATTCCATTTTGTCCATGCACACCTGTCGGTGAAAACCCCGGTTTGAGTGTGGATTGTCATGACGGTGATAGACAATGTAGTAGTCATCCCCGTCTTGCATTATGCTGTGGTGACCGGGTCCATGCACTGTGCCGTCAGCATTGGTCTCAAGTATGCATCCCTGATAAGTGTAGGGGCCAAGGGGTCGGTCGGCAGTGGCATATTGCACTCTATATGTGTGGTCATGACAAGAGCCGGAGCTATACATGAAATAATACTTTCCATCTTTTTTCAATACGAACGGAGCTTCAAAGAAGTCTGTGGCCTCCGTGTTGGGAATGAGCCGCGTCTCGGTAAAACCTTTCATATCCGGAGTCAACTTTCCGGCGCCACAACCAAATCCGTCATATATTCCCCATGTGCCCCAATACATGTAAATTGAGCCGTCATCGTCTACAAAGGTCTGCCCGTCGAGGGTAATGGCATTTTTGACAAACCTATCGGGCACCAATACAGCCTCACTGTCGCCAAGGATATTCTGCCAGGGACCACGCGGGGTTTCGCCTGCACCCACATGAATCTGACAAGGCTGGCAATAGACATAATAATATTTTCCGTCACTGGCGTTATGCAGCACGTCAGGCGCCCATATCCAATGGCTGTCAGGCCAGTTCATGGGCATTAAGGTCCAGTTGACCATATCTTTGCTTTGCCATAGCTGGGCCGGACCAAATCCGGCTCCGCTGCCGTCGGTGGTGGCATACACGTAATAGGTGTCGCCAAATTTCTTGATGGTAGGGTCAGCGAAATATCCCGGAATCATAGGGTTAAAGATTCCGGGGTCATTGAAAGCTGCATCCTTATTCATATCATTTGCCGAAATGGTTGAGGCTGCTAATATGAGAGCCATACCCGACAATAACCTGTGATTCATAATTGGAACTTGGAATTGATAATGTCCTGAAGACTATGTGTTAACTCTTGATTCATTCTCTCTTAAGGAAGAAGGGGGTCTATCCTGACTGCAAATCCGCCGCCTGCTGCAAGCCGGATTGTCTTTCGGTTGCCGGAATTAACCGTAAACGTCTCCACCTCGTAATCCTGAGCTTGTTTGTCAGCATTGAGACCGTCTTTAAACAGAGTGGCCTTGTAGTTGCCTGCCGGCAAAAAAGAGAAGTCAAGCTCATAATCGCGTGGATTCCAGTCAGTCTGACCCCCTACGAACCAACAATTTTTACCTTTTCCTAAGGTCACGATATATTCACCCATGCGTCCGTCGAGCACTTCGGTGCCTTCAAACACTGTAGGGATTGAGGAGATAAAATCGGTGCATACTTGATTCTCCATGTAGTTAGTCGGAGAATCAGCAAGCATAGTGAATGGAGAATCATGCACTATATAATGTGCCATCTGATGGCAGCGGGTGCCCTGGCTCATTGGGTTTGAATAGATGGGTTTCCAGTCAGCTTTGGTTGCATTACGCATTGCGCCTGGAGTGAAGTCAACCGGTCCGCACATCATGCGTATGAAAGGGAAGGTGACATCATATTCCGGCATATCTACTGAAGGGTCGCTCCATTTCATCTCCTCCATTCCGAACACGCTCTCATAGTTCACTACGTTTGGATAAGTGCGGTTAAGTCCGGTGGGCTTATAGAATCCATGCAGGTCAAGCATAAGTTTATGACGGGCAGTGGCATCGGCAATACGGTAGGTCATCTCTACTCCGGTCTGGTCATCCCGGTCAAGGAAATCAACTTTAAATCCTTTGATTCCCATGTCGGAATATTTGCTGCAAGCTTCTTCAAGTTGAGCGTCCAAAACATTGAAAACTGTCCAAAGCCATAGCCCGACACCCTTTTCATCAGCATAGTTGACAAGCATCGGAAGGTCGATCTCCGGAATGGTCGTAAGCATGTCGCCACTTTTCGGATCATACCATCCTTCATCGAGTATCACATATTCTATGCCGTTATCGGCAGCGAAGTCAATGAAATATTTGTATGTGTCGTTGTTTATGCCTGCTTTGAAAGGAACGTTGCGAAGGCCACAGTCATTCCACCATTCCCAAGCTGCTTTGCCCGGCTTGATCCACGATGTATCGGCCATTTTTGAAGGGGCGGCAAGCGTATACACAAGATTATTGGTCGGCATCTGAGTGTCATCAGTGGTGATGGCAAATATTCTCCAGGGGAAAGTGCGCGCACTGAGGGTCTTTGCTATATAGTTCTCACGCCCGGTCACATATTCCTGCTTGCGCCAGGGATAGAAAGCAGTCTTGGAAGGATAGTTTGCAAAAAGGCCCTTGAGGGTGTTGGTTGTGGAGTCGGCAGCCAGAAACATTCCTGGATACGCCTCCAAATCGCTTTCCATGATTGTCATCTTTAATCCGTCGCCGAAATCAGCCGTAGCCGGGAGGAATGCGGGAAGTGGGTTGGCTGATGATGCCGGAGTGATGGTATAGAAATTCTGGAATGCCATAGCCAATGGGTCTCTCTTATTGGTGGAGTGAGCTAAGAAAAGCGTTGGGTCTCCGGCAAGTCGGTAATTAGCTTCCTCGTCAAGGATAATTTCTCCGCCCGTCCCGGCTGTGGCAAACCGGTAAGCTATGCCATCGTCAAAAACGCGCACATGCATCATCTGTCCGTTGCTGAGATTAACATCCAGCTCGTTCCATTCGGCATTTATTTCCGGCGTATGATGGAAAGGGGCGGTTATTCTCTCCTTGACGTTTTTTTTCACTGTCGAGCCTTTTATAACGGGAACGTTTTTGCTCCTTTCGGTAGTCAGTGAGACAGGGGACGGGGCGAGCAGTGGTCTGCCATCATAGGTTATGGAAAGCTGCACTCCGTTGCTCGGATCATCTGTTAAGATGACTCCGGTCTTACCCGATGGAGAAGTGATGGAAATCTCTTTTGCATGGCTCCCGAGAGGCACGCATGATAAAAAAATAAGCATCGCCACCGAAAGGGAAGATAAAGTTTTCATGACTTGTTAAGGTTAAAAAAGTCTACAATGGGTGAAAATTCATTCACGTTGCAAAGTTATAAAAAGAATTGTAGGTTAAGTGTAAAAAGCTTACAAATGAATGATAAAATCGTCCAAAGTGGTTGTTTTATACTGATTTTGGACGATTTTATCATTCATTTGGACGTTTGTGCTGTAGGAAATTGATAAAGGAATATTAACTTTGCAGCATAAAAATTAACTGTTGACCGACTCATGAAACTCAACTTCCCGACATTATTGATTTCAAGCTGCGGCTTTCTTGCGGGAATGACCGCATGCACGCAGGCGGAGGCTTATGAAGCGCCCGACGCGCCCGTGAAAGAAGTGGCTTTTACCAAAGTCCATATCGATGACGGATTTTGGGCACCCCGCATTGACACCAACAGAAAAGTGTCGATTCCCTCCGCTTTTAATGAATGTGAGAAAAACGGACGCTTTGATAATTTCGCTATTGCCGGCGGTCTGAAGAAAGGTGAGCATCGCGGCGATTTCTCCTTTGACGACACTGATCCCTATAAGGTAATAGAGGGTGCCTCTTACTCCCTCGCAGTGGAATATGATCCAAAACTTGACGCATATCTTGATAGCGTCATTAATATAATAGCGTCCGCTCAGGAGCCGGATGGTTACCTAACAACATGCGTCACCAACAAGTGTGAACGTCTTTCCGGATGGTGGGGCACCCACCGTTGGGAGAAAATCAACAGTCATGAGCTTTACAACTCCGGCCATCTCTATGAGGCAGCGGTAGCCCATTATCTGGCCACAGGGAAACGCTCCCTTCTTGATGTGGCTATAAAAAATGCTGATCTTGTGTGCAAGACCTTTGGCTATGGAGAGGATCAGATCAAATATCCTTCCGGACATCCGATAATTGAGATGGCTCTTGCCAAATTATATAAGGTGACAGGCGATCAGAAATATCTTGATCAGGCTAAATATTTTGTGGAGGAAACCGGACGCCTTACCAACGGCCGCAAACCCAGTCCATATTCACAGGATCACATGCCGATTCTTGATCAGGAAGAGATAGTAGGCCATGCCGTACGTGCAGGTTATCTTTATTCCGGTGTGGCTGATTACGCCGCCCTCGCTAAAGATAGTGCTTATTTCGATGCGATAACCCGCATCTGGAATAACATGGCTTCAAAGAAGCTTTATATCACCGGCGGTATCGGAAGCCGTGCCCAAGGTGAAGGTTTTGGACCGGAATATGAACTGAACAACCATACTGCCTATTGCGAGACCTGTGCGTCCATTGCCAATGTGTATTGGAACTATCGCATGTTCCTTGCTACGGGAGATGCGAAGTATGCTGATGTCTACGAGCGCGCCCTTTATAACGGAGTGCCTTCGGGAGTGTCTCTTTCGGGCGATAAATTCTTTTACGATAACCCATTGGAGAGCATGGGCCAGCATGAGCGTCAGAAATGGTTTGGATGTGCCTGCTGTCCGGGCAATGTGACCCGCTTTATGGCAAGCATACCGCAATATATGTATGCCACTCAGGGTGACGATGTGTTGGTTAACCTCTATATCCAGTCTTCCGCAGAGATCAATACTGAGAATAACAATGTGAAACTTCGCCAGACTACCGACTATCCTTGGAAGGGCAATGTGGTGATGACTGTTGATCCTGAGAAAGAGGGGGAGTTTGCTCTTCGTCTCCGTATTCCGGGGTGGGCTGAGAATGCTCCGGTGCCAACTGATCTCTATAGCTTTACCTCAACACCTTCAGCCAAATATGAAGTGAAGGTCAATGGTAAGAAAGCTGATGTTATGACTGGCAATGGTTATGCTACGATAAAGCGTAGCTGGAAGAAAGGGGATAAAGTGGAACTCTCGCTTCCGATGGATGTCAAGAGAGTTAAGGCTTCTGATAAAGTTGCTGATGACAAAGGCAAACTTGCTATTCAGCGAGGTCCGGTGATGTTCTGTCTGGAAGGTCAGGATCAGGCTGACAGCCTTGTGTTTGACAAGTATCTACCTGATGGTGTCATGTTTACTGAGAAATATGAACCCCATCTTCTTAATGGCATCATGACTCTTACCGCCACCGGTAAGAAAGTTATGGGTGATGGTTCAGAAACTGATGTGGAACTGAAGGCTATCCCTTACTGCACCTGGAACAATCGCGGGGCTGACCAAATGGCCGTATGGATTCCGGAGAGCAAGGAGGCTGCTGTTGCTACGCCTCAGCCAACTCTTGCGAGCTCTGCAATGATGTATAGCGAGCCTACTGAGCTTACTTCCGATGCTCCTGCCGCAACCTCAAACCTTAATTGGGCATGGGGATATAATGACCAATGGGAACCGTTGTCAAGTGCCGACACTTCCAAGCCTTACCATTATTGGTGGCTACGTCAAGGCACGACAGAGAATGTATGCTATCGCTTCAACGAACCGAAGGAGGTAAGTTCAGTTGACGTCTACTGGCTTGCATTTGACCATTATGATGGCGATTATGAAGCTCCGGAGAGCTGGGAATTGCTTTACCGCACTCCCGACAACCGTTGGGCACCTGTAAAAGCCAAAGGAGGATATGGTGTGGAGAAAGACAAATATAACCATGTTGAATTTGAGCCTGTCACCACTACTGACCTAAAGGTTTCCGCCAAGCTCCGCGATGGCAAGAGCGGCGGTGTAATCGAATGGAAAGTCAGCTAACCAATAATCACAGAACATAAATCAAACATCAATTATAACCTTATCATCTTATGAAACCGCGAACTATTACACCGATTTTCAGCAAATATCTGCTGAAATTTGCGGCCGTCGCCTGCCTGGGTTGCACGATAGGCATTCCGGCAGCTTATGCGGAACCGCTTCAGGCCGTGGCACCTGCAGAAACAGGCACCGTCACGGGCGTGGTGGTTGACTCCGAGGGTGAACCCCTCATCGGCGCTACCGTAATTGTTAAGGGCACTTCAACCGGTGCTGCTACTGACGTGGATGGACGCTTCTCACTGCAAGTCCCGTTAGGGAAAGAAATTCAGATCAGCTATATAGGCTATCAGACTAAAGTAGTAAAAGTAGACAAGACTCCCCTTAATTTGGGTACTGTAGTGCTTGCCACTGACAGCCAGCTTCTTGATGATGTTGTCGTGATCGGTTACGGCACACAGAAGAAAGGCGATGTCACTTCAGCAGTTGCGTCAGTGAAGGCAGAAGACTTCACGCAAGGCAAAATTGGTGATGCCGCAGAGCTCGTCAAGGGTAAAATTGCAGGTCTTACAGTGGTTAACTCAAGTGGTAACCCGACAGCCGGCTCGTCTATTCGTTTGCGCGGTATAACTACTTTGGTTGGAAGCCTGGAGCCTCTTGTTCTCGTTGACGGTATTGAGGGCAGTCTTAACACTGTGGCTCCTGAGAATATTGCCTCAATTGATGTGCTTAAAGATGCTTCAGCGGCTGCAATATATGGTACACGCGGTGCAAATGGTGTTATCCTTATCACTACTAAGGGTGGAACCCGTGAAGCGCGTGCCACAGCCACTTATTCGGATTATTTCTCATTTTCAAAATGGGGAAAGACCGTAGACTTTATGGATTATTCCGACGTAATCTATGGCAGAACAAAATATGATTATGCCGGCTATGAGACCGACTGGCTTAAAGCGGTGACACGCAAAGCCGGTTTCAAGCATAACCACGATTTTCAGGTGAGCGGAGGAACTGCTAATTCCACATATTCCGGAGATGTGTCTTATCAGAAAGAGGAAGGCATAATGAAGGGGTCAGACAATGAACGTCTGCGTTTCCATGTAAACTATGCCCAATATCTCTGGAATGACATTCTTAAGTTTACTTTCGATGCTATGGTCAATCGCCAGAAATATTCGCTCAATAACGCAGATTATGCTTATCGTCAAGCAGTTATCCGTAATCCGTCAGAGCCTATCTATAATCCAGACGGTTCTTATTATGAGAACTTCAATCGCTTGCAATATTACAATCCGGTTGAAATCTTAAATGAATATTTCGGTAACACGATAAATCGCTTCTCCCAGATAACAGGTAATATCACAGTTGAGCCCATAAAAGGCTGGAAGACTAATGTGATGCTCTCTATGAATGAATACGTCAGCACCTCAGAGTCTTACACCTCCCCGAAGCACTATACTCTTGCCACTCAAAAGGATTATAATGGTTCTGCTTCAAAGAGCAATGGCAACACTTATAGCAAGACTTTGGAGGTTACCACCGGATATAATAACGTATTCAATGGCGTTCATCGTTTTGACGCCATACTGGGCTACAGCTATCTTTATAATTCTTTTGACGGTTTTAACGCTACTAACGGTAATTTCTCCACGGAGGCTTATCTATGGAATAATCTTGGCAACGGCTCACTACTCACAGAGGAAGATCGCCATGCCGGAATGGGTTCTTATAAGAACGACAATAAGCTTATAGGTTTCTTTGGTCGTGTAAGCTATGGCTACGATAACCGTTACAATATTCTTGCGTCAATTCGTCGTGAGGGTTCCTCTAAGTTTGGTAAGAACCACAAATGGGGTAACTTCCCTTCAGTGTCATTAGGCTGGAACATAATGAATGAGGAATTCATGACTAATACACACGAGTATCTTAATAATCTTCGTCTGCGTGTAGGTTATGGTGTTACCGGTGTGATTCCTAATGACCCTTATCTTTCTCAGTATCTTTACAATTATGCCGGTTGGGGAGATATCCTCGGCATGGATGGGAACTGGATTAAATCACTTGAGGTGACACAAAATCCAAATCCTGATCTTAAGTGGGAAACCACCAAAGAATGGAACTTCGGTCTTGATTTCGGATTCTTTAATAATCGCCTGAGCGGTTCGTTTGATTTCTATATAAAGACTACCGACGATTTGCTTTATGATTATGCAGTGCCGGTGCCCCCAAACCTCTATGGCTATACTTTGGCCAATGTTGGCTCTATGCGCAATATCGGTCAGGAACTTGCTATCACTGCTATCCCTGTCACGACACGCGATTTCTCATGGGAGACCACAGTTACCCTGTCTCATAACTCCAACAAGCTTCTTAACCTGAATAACGACCTTTACGAGACAGATAATTTCCAGGAATTAGGAGATACCGGTGATCCTATTTCAGTATTTACCCATTGCATGGAAGTAGGTCATACTCTTGGAGATTTCTGGGGTCTAAAACATGTGGGCTATGATAAGAACGGTTTTGCTCTTGTGGAGGTTAGCGATGGTAACGGTGGCTGGACGGTTAAGCCATTTAATACAAATCTTAACACTAAGGAAAATCGTCAGCGTCTTGGTAATGGTGCTCCCAAAGTGATTTTGGGCTGGACAAATCAATTCCATTATCGCGATTTCGACCTTTCAATGCAGTTCACCGGGCAATTTGGCTATGACATTCTCAACCTGCAGCGTTGTTTTTATGAGAATAATTCGATTGATTATAACCGTTTGAAATCAGCTGCCGATCTTCTTCCGGCAGTTAAATATGAGAATGGGGTTCTTGTCCCTGAACTTGACGAGAATGGAAATCAGCTTATGGTGGCTCGTTCAAATTCCATGGACCAGGGTTTCTGGAGCGAACATCTTGAAAAGGGTGACTTCTTCAAACTTTCATCTCTTACTCTCGGTTATACAGTCCCATTTAAGGGCAACGTCAAGAAGTTCATTAATGGTCTGAGAATATATGCCTCAATGAGTAATGTGTTCTGTATCACCAAGTATAGCGGGCTTGATCCTGAGGTTGATAACAACTTTATGATCCCGGGAATCGATTACCGCGACAAGTATCCTACAACACGCAGCTACACTGTTGGTCTGCAGTTAACCTTCTAAATCAAGAAACAGATATGAAACGACATATTAAAACAATACTTGCAGCTTCAGTGGTGGTGCCGGCTCTAATGTTGGGAGGATGCACTAACCTTGATGAGACTGTCTATGATCAGCTGACCGATTCAAATCTTGACCTTTCTAATCCGAAAGAGTTGTCGCAGATGCTTGGTGCAGCCATAACCAACTATCGTTACCTCATAACTGACTGGGGTGGAATATGGTATCTCTTGGAGGAGTCTTCCGATGAGTTTGTGACTCCCTCCCGTCCTGGCATTGGATGGGGATCCACTTATGTTGACCTCCACATGCATGATTGGAGTCCTACAAACGGTTGGTTTGATGGTGCCTGGAATTTCTCTTATGTGGGTATCAACTATTGTAACCGTGTGCTTGACAACATGGAAGACACAGAAGAAAATAAAGTCTCCCGTGCGCACGTCCGTTTCTACCGTGCCATGTTCTATTACCACCTGATAGATATTTTTGGCAATGTGCCAATCCTTTATCCCGGTGAACATGAGTCAGGCTGGTTGCCTGAGCAGGAAGGCCTTGATACAGTTTTTGATTATACAATAAACGAATTTAAGGCCGCCAAAGAAGATTTTGGTGATGAAATGATCTTTGGCTACGGCAACAGGTTTGCAGCAGGCATGGCTCTTGCCAAAATGTATATGATGAAAAATGCGTGGTTTGAGACTTCGGATCAATCTAATTGGGAAAATGCCCTTGCTGAATTGAATACGATTATCGAAGAAGGCGGTTTCTCTCTTGCCGCTGACTACCGGGATCCTTTCAGAGAAAATATCTCAACTTGCCCGGAGGTGATATTTGCAGTTCCTCAGGATCGCACTCATACGTCAAACTGGACAATGCAGAGTTACTGTTTCCCACAGACAGGTCTTGAGGCCTATGGCTCAACCGCCGCCGGATATAACGGTTCATGCGGCATCCCACAGTTTCTGAAAAGCTACGATCTGGAAGATTTACGTAAGAAATATACATGGGCCTACGGTCCTCAGTATAAAGCAAAGAAAAATAGTGATGACACCTATACTCCCGGTTATCTCCTCCCGGAAGAAGATAGAGACCCAATAGCTTTTGACGCTGATGATTGGAGTGGCACAGGACAGCTTAACTATAACATAGACTGTCACCATGTTTCTAACCCCGGATGCTATCAGCAGGAGGGAGCCCGCATGCATAAATTTGAGATTCCGGGTGGAAATAATCAGGGCACCACTGCCACTGACATTGCCATCTTCCGTTATGCTGACGTCCTTATGATGAAGGCTGAATGTCTTCTCCGTCTCGGACGCGACGAACAGACTGCTGCCGATCTCGTCACGTCAGTTCGACGCCGTGCATTTGAAAAGACAGGAGCTGCTACCCGTACTGCCGCAGATCTTAAGGGAGCTGCCGTGTATGCTTATGGACTTGATAACTATCCTGTGGAGGGTTATTCGAATTGGTCAACACATATTCTCACTAATGAGGGTGGCGCTGACATAGAACTTGGCGGTCTGCTTGATGACCTCGGTTGGGAATTTGCCGGCGAGATGCATCGTCGCCAAGATCTTATCCGCTTTAAGATGAGCGATGGCAGAAGTGTCTGGAATGGTAAGTCTTGGTTCTGCAAGGAAGCTACCACTGAGACAAAATGGAGATTTTTCCCCATACCTGATTATGCTATGACTGCCAATATCAAGCTTAAACAGACCTATTATTAATTATCATTAAGAAAAGCAATGAAAAAAATATCATATATAATTCTTTCGGCCATCATGCTCTCTCTCTATTCGTTGGGAGTAGTGTCTTGTGGGGATAACACCGACTTTTCCAAAGCCCATATCCTGACAGATGCTGAACTGGCTGAACAGGCGCGTCAGAAACATATAGCTGACTCGCTGGCAAAGGTCATCAATGCCAATGCCATTCAATATGTGGAGGTGGAGGATTATCCTGCTCCCGATGGTATCTGGTCTACCAAACCGTTTGAGATTGACACCAAACTTATGGCAGAGACATTCGAGCTGACCGAAGATGAGGTGATCGCAGCTCTCTGCGAAGCTCCGGGGGCAGCAGAGTTTATCAATGTGGTGATACAAGGCACAACCCATATAGATCAGGCCACAAATAATAACAACAGTACCAATGGTATCTGGGGTCACTGGTTCAAGTATAACGGTAATGCCACTGAGGCCGGTTACAATGAAGCTGATTCACGTTTCTTCACAGAGTGGGCAGGCTATTATGACGAAGACGAGCAGGTATGCAAGGAAGTATACTTCAATATCGGTCAATTCCCCGGGCGCTCTAATGCCGGTGATCATTATCAGGCGATAGAGTGCTTTATCTACGGTGACCTACGTATGGCTATTGTGATTGACTACAAGGTGATAGAACGTCAGGCTGTGACCGGTGGTGTGGTTGCCACTCACGACCTCTCCATGCAGTGTGAGTATAATGGCTCTTATGCCACTACATCTGTAGAGTTTGATCTTAATGGTCTTATCGCAGAACTTGGCGCACCCTCTTGGGATGCAATCACATGGGTTGGCGTAAAGGCAGACGGGTCGTATGATCAGGTACTGACCGCCGGGGATGCTGTTGGCAACGAAGGTTTCTGGTTTGACAAAAATGGTAATCCGGGAGCTTGGGGTGATGATGCCTCTGTCTATTGCTGCTTCCCTACAGCTGTGGAGACCAATACTTTCACAGTGGCTCCTATGCCAAATGTCTTCACAGCCGGCAACACAGTGACATTGCATTTCGCAGCAGTCTACGAACAAAACATTGTGGAGTATAATCTCTTTGTTGAGATAGTGGCTCAGGCTGAGATTGTCGGTAATGTGGTCTATTCAAAAGAATACACCGTTAAGCAGGCTTATCGCAATGACTATAGCTACTCCCTCCTTCCGATAGAGGCTGCTGCAATTTGCAGTGCTCTCGGAATCTCTAACCTGAGTGAGGCCACCGGTCTGGGCAAAGACGGCGAAGGAAATTATTCCAAGGACTATACTGCCGACGGACAAGGACATTGGTATAAAAATGACGGTACATTCGGTTGGGGCGATGATGCTGTGATCTATATTGCACGTATTCTCAGCAGTGATCCAGAATCTCAGGATTACAACACATTGCGTATCGGCATCATGCCTAAGGAGGATCCATCCACTCTTGAGCCGATAACAGTGGTGTATGCGTTCATGGCAAATGACAAGTTTGCGGAACTTACCATCAACTGGTCGCTTGGCGATGTAGATGAGGGTTTCACGGCTGCTCACGATTATGTGGCTGACATTTTGGCCGCAACTAATGTAGGCAATTTAGTAATTAACTCTGAATGTGAGTGGAATGCTGATTATCAAGGAGCGTTGATAGAGTTTGATATGGAAGCCGTAAAGGGTGCGCTCGGAGTTGATGATCTCTCTTCAGTGCTTCGTTACGCTCAGCAACCCGATGGGAGCATCATATATCAAGAAGATCCGGCATATTGGTATGGCGCTGACGGCTACATATCCGGCTGGGGTGCTGACGGACGAATTTTCGCTGCCTATTATGGTTATGATGAGGAATTCCCGGAAGATGAATACACACTCTATCTTGGCTTGATGCCTCCTCTTGATGACTACACTTGTAGAGTTGGAGACACTTATTCTATTGTCTATGGCCTGTATGCAAAAGGAAAGACTTACACCTTCACTGTCAACGCCACAGTGACCGGTGAGGAGCAGCCCCTTGGTGAAGAACCTGAGACAAGAGCAAAAAGAAATCTTAGAAAAATTGCGCATCGCATGCGTTAATACTGATAAATCATGAAAAAGTATATATTCTCAGCCTTTATGGCTGCCTGCCTGACATTGGGCGTCACCTCCTGTAAGAGTGATGAAGATGTGTTCGTAGGCTCATATATTGAGATGGCTGACATCGAGGAGATCGTTCTTGATGGCGATGTCGCTACGGAGATTATAGAGTTTACCTCACGCACCGTGTGGACGATAGAGGCAGACCGCAATGTCTCATGGTTGACATATACCCCGGCAAAAGGTGCCGGGGGTATTGTCACCCTCGAACTGAATGCCAAAGCCAACAGCACCGGAGCTGAACGGTATGTAGTGCTTACACTTAAGGCGCTTGACCAGACCCGCACCATAAAAGTTACCCAGAAACCCGGTGATGTGATTGTGCTTGATCCTTCTGAGGTTAAGGATTATGATAAGTTCTTCCATAATTCTGATTATGGTGGCGAGCGTATCCTCCGCAGCGATTCAAAGATGTCGTTCTGTCGTTCGGCTCAGTCGGAGCATTTCTTCGTGTTCTGGGATCCATATTTCGGCAATGATCCCAACGGAGAAGACGTGCCTGCAGACGCACGGGTGGATATTGATGACCTTCTTGCCAAGGCAGAGCAGTTCTTCACAACCAATATTGAGCGTCTCGGCATGTCGGTTCTCGGTCAGGGTAAGAGCTATCTTGATCAATATAAGATGCAGATCTATCTTCTTGATCCAACTCCCGAATGGTGGGTTGCCACCGGCTCCGGCTACGACAATACTATCGGAGCACTTTGGGTGACTCCTGCAACATGTCATCCGGTTGGTTCAACAATCGCACATGAGATTGGTCACTCATTCCAGTATCAGACTTATTGCGACAAGCTCTATCAGGGAGCTGACGATGATATGCTTCACGGCTGGCGTTACGGCTTTATCGGGCCCGACGGAAGCGGCAACGGGGGGTGTGCATATTGGGAGCAGTGTGCTCAGTGGCAGTCGTTCCAGGATTATCCCGAGGAGCAATTCACAACTTGGAACTATCAGGAATGGCTAAATAACTGCCATCGTCATTTCCACCACGAATTCCAACGGTATGCCTCCTATTGGCTGCAGAGCTATTGGGTGGAGAAACATGGCGTGGAGGCCTACGGTAAACTTTGGCGTGAGTCAGTTTATCCGGAGGATGCAATTATGACCTACACTCGTCTTTATAATGGCAATGACTATAACCGCACTCGTGAAGAACTCTTCGACTACGCCATGAAGATGGCTACCTACGACATTGAGGGTGTGCGCGAATACAGCAGTGGCTATCAGGGTCTTTATAATCCTAATTTCGTGCGCAATAACAACGGAGAGTATCAGATTACATATGATAATTGTCCAGGTGCAACCGGTTTCAACGTGATTCCTGTCGTGGCTAATGCTTCTACTGTTAAGGTTAACTTCCGGGGTCTGGGTTATGGTGAGGCCTTGGCTGAGCAAGACAAGAGCAACATTGAGAATGGCGACGGCCAGGCCATTGGTAAGCCCAGCAGGTATAATTCTTGCGGTGGGGCCGAAAATATGGGTTGGCGTTACGGTTTCGTGGCGTTAAGCGGAAACAAGCGTACGTATAGTGAGGTTGGTAAAAAGGCGGAAGGCTCATTGTCATTTGATGTGCCTGCCGGCACTGACTATCTCTTCTTAGTTGTTCAAGGTTCTCCAGAGGTATATATGAGTCATGGTTGGGATGAGGATGAGACGAATGATCCTCAGTTCCCATACGCCATTACTCTTGAGGGAGCAGCCCTTGCCAATTTCGTTGAACCAATGGAGGCAACATATGCTGATAAAGACGGCGTGCTCGTAGGCACTCTAAATCTCTCCATAAATGCTGCCAACGAGGACTGGGTGGCCGCTACCTACGACATTGCTGAGCAGGCTGTGGCTGACTTCTTCGGACTCAATGTGAGCGCAATATCCGATGCTATAGTTCAACCAATCGTTGGAGAAAAGCAAACAGCTCAGGAAGGTAAAATTGTGGTATTCAACGAGCAGAGCGATGGGTCATTGAGCGACATGCCGACTGCAAATGTAGGCTATTGGCTTGATAAGAACGGTGATGCTGTCAACTGGGGCGATAATCAGGTGGTCTACTATGAGATTAACGGTAGCGTGATGTCATTAGGTAAGCTTGGTTCAGATGCGGGTGCCGCAGGCGAGTCGATAACTATGCGTCCTGTATTTGTATATACTAAAGACGGCGTGGCTAAGACTTTAAAATATGTCATTACCTATAATTTCAAATAACAATAGTCCGTTAAAAATAACAATATAGGCTAAGCGGCATGCGCCACGA
>CAZQSD010000006.1:0-52966 GCA_964595885.1 uncultured Sangeribacter sp. | reverse complement strand
AATTCTCCGTGTCGTGCCTGCATAGCACCAGCAACTTCAGAAGATATTTTTATTTGAAAAGCTACTCGTTCAGGCGTGGTTACATCACGTACGGTCACACGATTTCGTAATTGTTTCTCAGACATATTAAATGTTTTATATTTCCAAGGAGTTTGGAGATAGCCACCATGAAAATCGGTAGTTTCAATTTCAGGGAAATAATTTAATAGTATTTGATGAAGCAGTTTCCAGGCAGCTTCACTATTCACTTTTCCATCGCTATCAATTGTATAATAGTCGGGGTCAAGAGTGATTGTCATATATTTATTTACAAGACCTGAAGATGCAGAGCCTCGGTAAAATCCATCTTGCATAAGATTAAAAGATAGGGAATTGCGTTCATCACCTCCATAAAATTTAGAGTTGGCAGTAGAATATTCGTTGCATTCTATACGTATAATTGCAACTTGATTTTTTTTTGGTGGACGAGTAAATTCACCATAACCATAACCAATGAGGTTATTGTCTACGTAAATAGCTGCTTCTTGGGGTTGCACCGTAATTTTGATGACTTTTGCTTTCTTTTCAGCGTATACTGAAAAGCAACAAATAACGGTCATCAAGAAAAATAAAAGTTTCTTCATGTCGTTTCTTTGGTTTAATTTTAATATGGTTTACTGGAATATCGATAGTTTTTTGGTATTTGAAGTTCGATAAGATTCCCATTCTTATCTCTAACATTTATGCGTCGATGATAAACTTCCATATCATTGTCTTTACAAGATACTTCAATATATTCTTTATTTTTAGGAACTGTGTAGTATACCAAATCACGACCTAAGTATTCACCGTCAACATATATCTCTATTTGACGTTCTTGACAAGATAATGCTATGGTCTTCGTCGTTGAGCATGACAAGGTTGCGAGAAGTCCACATAATGTGGATAATCCGATAGTAATGTTAGTAGTAAAGTAACGAAAGTGTTTGAAGTGGTACGCTTTCATCTTGATAAAATTGTGCCACCAATGCTTCTCTTCTTTGGTGATTAAACAAAAATGCGTGAGAGCCATATCTGTTGCTCGTCTGTACCATACAAGGCCTTCGCATTGCCCATCTCAGTTGAACGAGCAACGCAGAAGCCTCACGCAGAATATGCAAATAAACTAATCACTGACGCTCACGCGCTAATGATTAGTAAGGAAATACATACTCCCAAGGCATCTATCATTGCTGCATCCTTGACTGAGATAAAGAAGTTGCGAAGTTCTGTATGGTCAAGAAAGAGCGTCGATAAACGCATTCTATTAATATGTCTGTTGAACCATTAGCGTGTTCCTACTCGGTCCTTAGCTAAGGGTCTACGTTGCAAAATTACAAAAAGATTTTATCAATAAGAAATTTTTTATTTAAAATTTTCTTATTTTTTTGAAAAGCAGTGTGAATACTGTCGCTTTATAGGTTAAATAGTATGGTTTATACTATCGCACTATAGGTTAATTTTAAAGGTCTAAACTTGCGCACTATAGGATTATTTGTTATTTTTGCAGCCTAAAACAAATGATATTATGATATTTAAGAGGAAAATTTATGGTAAATTGCTTGATTGGAAAATAAAGGCCAATGGAAGTAAGGCAATTCTTATCGAAGGAGCGCGACGTATAGGAAAATCTACTATAGTATCGGAATTTGCTCGAAATGAGTATAAGTCATTTATATTAATTGATTTCAATATTGCAACTGACGCTGTTAAATCAGCTTTCAGGGATTATATGGCTGATTTAGACACATTCTTTCTGATACTCTCTACAGAATATAACGTGACTCTTCATCGTCGTGAGTCGGTAATTGTGTTTGATGAGGTGCAAAAGTTTCCAATTGCACGCCAGGCTATAAAATATCTTGTAGCGGACGGACGGTATGATTATATAGAAACCGGTTCACTTATTTCTATTAAAGAAAATGTGCAACAGATTACGCTCCCTTCAGAAGAGCGTCAACTACGCATGTACCCAATGGATTTCGAGGAGTTTTGTTGGGCAATGAATGAATCAGTATTGGTAGACTACATAAGAAAATGTTTCTTGGACAAAGAGCCGCTTCAGCAGACTCTTCATTCCAAGGCTATGCTCTTATTTCGTCAGTATATGATTGTGGGCGGCATGCCAAAGAGTTTAGCGGCTTATATCGAAAATGACCGGAGTTTTGAAAAAGCTGATGAGGAAAAACGAGATATTCTGGAACTCTACAGGAATGATATAAAAAAGATTAAATCGGGATATAGATCTGACGTGTTGGCTATTTTTGATCAAATCCCTGCTTTCTTGTCAAAGGCTGAACGAAGGGTGGTGATGAGCGTGATTGAGAAAGGCGCCACTTTCCCAAAATATCATGATACCTTTTTTTGGCTTGCGGATTCAATGATAGTAAACGAATGTTTCAATTGCTCTGATCCTAATGTAGGACTTTCGTTAAATGAAGACCGCACATACGTAAAGTGCTATATGGGCGACACAGGGCTCTTGATAAGCCATACTTTTGATGAAAATGAAATAGCTGACGAGGAATTATACCGAGAAATTTTACTGGGTAAACTGTCGGTCAATGAAGGAATGTTTTATGAAAATGTTATTTCCCAGATTTTGGTAGCTAATGGCCATAAACTATATTTCTATACAAAATATAATGCAGAATCTCACAAAAATGAGATAGAGATAGATTTCCTTATTTCAAATAACAGCAAACTTAAATATAAGATTTATCCGATTGAGGTGAAATCGACTGACCGTTACAGCACACGTTCATTAGAAAAATTCAACGAAAGATTTCATTCCAGAATCGGACGTAATTATGTGATTCACCCAAAGAATCTTAAAGAAGAGGGAAATACTTTGTATATCCTGCTTACATGGCAATATGCCTATAGTGGGTTTAAGGGTTGAAGCTGCAAAAAAAGTATCCGAGCATAGCTGGAGAGATTGGTCTCTCAGTTATGCCCGGATTTCTTTAGATTGGTTGAATAAGGTCAGGTTATTTATTTGACGATGAGTTTGAAAGTCTTGTCAGCAGCTTTCACGATATACATTCCGGCGGGGACATTGACAGTCTTTGAACCTGCGAATGCAGCCATCTTCATGCCGTTGGCAGCTATGATGCTGACGTTGATATCTTCAGGAGCGCTAACTATGATCTCACCCTTGCCTGCTTTAGCCATTACAGTGTAGGAAAGCTCAGCAGTTTCAATGTCTGTTGACTTGAAATCAACATAAACCACCTCAGAAAGGTCGGATGCTGCGATGTCAAAGTAACCAATGTGTAGGCCGGTTACAGTGTATGCGTAAGAATATTCCTCGCCCGGCATCTCCAGATCTGTAATTCTATATGATGTGTCGCTTGTCCTGTATTCGTCACGCTGTGAGAGCACACGGTCACCTTTCTTCAGATTCTGAGTTACCTGAACGTAATTGATGAAAAAGTTACCGCAGTTCTGAGTGTAGAATCCGAGGAATTCAAACTCTGTTCCGCCTTCAAATTCAAGTGTATATTCTTCATAATCAGCGGTAAGTTCAATCTTGTAGCCCTCATTCTTAGAGTTGACTACGCAGAGGTAATCGCCGGGTTGGCCACAGGCAGACACCACCACAGTGTATTTGCCACCATTGTTGCCAACTGAGAGCCAGGGGCTTTGTAGTTCACCACCATATCCGTAAGCAGGCATTCCGACGCCGCCGATAGCAAATTCAGCTATGCCACATAGATAGCCAATCCAACCGGGGTTATCACAGAGTTCATCAAGATTAGCGAATTCAAAGTTATTGAAGGCATATGGATCTTCCACAGTGAAACCGAAGTTAACTTTCTCAAAATATTCTTCAAGTATGACATAGTCTTCAATGTTTTCCTGAGCGGTAAAGACGAGGAAGTTATTTACTACATATTCCTGAGCTTTAGGAGCGGCTTCCCAGTTAGCGGTGTAGGCACCGGTGGAGTCAGCGTCAGTTGCGGGGAGCGGAGTGACAGGGGGCAGACCGAAGGCATATGTGCAAGCATCGGGGGTGCCTGAATCAATTCCAAGCTCAGTGTTGCGGGCAGACACCTCGTAAGTGTAATCACTTTCGGGATCAAGATCGGTAAGAACATATGAAGTGCCTTCTACCGGGAATTCGGTAAGTACGTAATCTCTTTCAGTTGGGGGAAGGGTAGTGATGTCAATATCATCGAGAGCGATAGCGTAACCCTCCGACATATATTGGATTGCGAATTTAATTTTGTAGAATTTCTTTCCGTATTCTTCCAATATATAGTTCACTTCATCGAAGTAGAGATATTCTCCATAAAAATCAGCATCGAAATAAAGACTTCCAAGCGCTACCCAATTAAAACCATCCCAACCTGCAAAGGTAAGGTTGCCAGGATAGAAACCATATTCATCTTCCTCACCGATGACACGGAGGTTCATGCTCACGCCGATGATCGGGGAGCCTGTAGAGGGAGAGGTTATTGACTGTCCGTCAGTATCGAAGCAGAAGGCATATGTGTCAAGTCCATCAGCAGGGGTGAGGAGACGCGGAGTCGCACCATTGAAATAGAATTCCCAGCCTTCCGGGAAGTTAGGATCTTCCATATTGATGATGCCATCAGTATTGTTGATTTGGTCAAAGTCGCAAACCATCTTGCCAAGTTCATCAGAAGTAGGCACATCACGCCAGCATGTCAGTAGATAGTCAGTAGCTTTGCTGACAGGTGCCCAATTGGCAGTGAAACCGTCAAGTGTGAAATTGGTGGCCGGAAGTGGCTGCGGATTTGCAAGGGATGTAAAGGTAGTTGTTATCTTTAGATCGTCAAGCAATATCTGACTGTAGGTATTAAACTGGATAAAGCAGTCATCTCCACCATATGTATTTGTATAAGTCCAGTCAACTTCATGCCATTCACCGTCATTTGGCACATATAGCATATAATAAGGCGAGCTGTTTCCGGGCACAGGTTGGGGCTCATACCAGTTGGTGCAGATAGCTCCGATAAGCATTCCCTGAGGAGAGCTTTGTCCATCCATCATCTTGACCTTCGCTGTGATATGTAGGTCACCGGAAAAATCACCTTGTGAGGTCTGTATCATTCCGCCGACACCGGGATAAGTAAGGCCGCACATTTCTCCGGCTGTGCATGTTGCATATCCTCCCCAAGTCTTGCCATTTTGCATTCTGTCGGGATTGATATCATAGTTGAGTTCACCCATAAGGAAGCCTTCGATGTCTCCGAGGTAGATAGGGTCTTCTTGAGTGCCTTCAGTCCACAGGCTGAAGTCTTCGTCAATAAGCACTTCAACCAGCTCCTCAGCTTTCGCGGGAATTTTTTTCTCTGAAGATGCGTTGTTGGATGTTAGGTTTTGTACAAGTGAACGGTTAGTCAGAGCCTTCGGAACGATAGGCGCAGAAGCTTCAAATCTCGGGGCAGCTCCCGAAGAGATGACCACCAAAGCTGCCGCTGCCGTGATGGATTTTTTGAGTAGGCTGTTGTTCATTCGATAACAGTTTTTAGAGTTGCTGAATGTGCGATTGGATTTAACCGCGTTAATTATGGCGGCAAAATTATTTACAAAATGTTACGAAATCAAGTAAATAATGGCTGAATTTGTATGATATTATAAAATAATACATTGTTATGACCGATTTCGTTGTTATCATACAGCAGTTTGGGGATTGTCGGTCTGCTTGCCTTCTTTTGAGTGGGCAATGTTCATATATACGGCCGGGGTCAGTCCGGTATGTTTTTTGAACACGGTGTTAAAGTAGGTCCTGGATTTAAATCCGAGCCCTAAAGCAATTGACTCAATAGTTTGATTGTTGTAGGCACTTTTGTCGGAAAGGCGTCTGCATGCTTCGCGCAGACGATAGTCAAGAAGAAGGGTCTTGAAGTTAGATCCCGAGCAATAGTTTATGGCTGCCGAGACTGCATAAGAAGGTTCATTGATAAGGGTGGCAAGAGTGCGCATGGAGAAATCTTCAGAATATATCTCAGGAGATGACTCAAGAAAGTTTTTTACTTTGGAGAAAATTTCGGCGGCATGTTCCGGCGTGATGCCTCCTGCCGGTGTATCATTAATTTCTTTTTCGGTGGCTTCGGGAGAGAGGGCTACGGTATTTAAGTCGTTCTGAGACCTTTCGAATAAGGTCATGTTGGCTTCATGAAGTTTCCTCTGACTCCTTATATACGTAATGAGCGCCACTATCACAAGTATAGCTATAATTCCTCCGCAAAGGGCAATAATCTCATTTTGTTGTTTTTTAGCTGAAAGGCGGCGCATATTATCATGTGCATCCTCCAGTCCGGATATAAAGGCTACGTCTTTAACGCGGGTTATATTGTTATTGCGTTGAAGCGAGTCGTTGATATGTAGATAGCGGTAGTCATATTCATGGGCGGCGTTATGATTACCTATTGAGGCATAGTAGTCGCGCAATTCCTTAAGGGCAAAAAGGGTATACTCCTGATAACTATGGTCATTGGCAAAGGAGAGCATTGAGTTGAGAATTATGGGTATGCTGTCATTCTGATGAGCCAGCTTCAGGGTGTTGACTTTCATCTTCATGGCGAGCAGAATGAGTTTGTCATCAGTAGCCTTATTGGGAGGAGTCAGCGTAATGGCGCGGGTAAACTCCCGAATCATTCCATTATAGTCATTAGTTTTCAATAGCTCCATGGCATTAAGAAAACAGTTGGTGTAGTCCATGTTGGCAGTGGAGTCGTTGAAATTGTAATTTTTGATTAGATTTAAATCATGCACTACCGTATCGGTCAATCCCTGGGTAACTGCTATCTCACATAAGTTGATGACTGCATACTCCATCAGGCTACTATTGTTTGTGGCGATAGCACTCCGGAGAGCCTTACTATGCAATTCGATAGGAGAGTCGAGTGGGGAATCACCGATATCCACATACTGTAACACAGAGCCCATTCCCATGTAGATGTAAGGAAGGTATTGTTCAAGATTATTATCTTCCGCAATCTTAAGTGCTTTCAGCAGCGCACTATAGGCACGGGCATAATCATAATATGACTCTCGCCATAGATAACTGATATTGATCAGTGACGTGACAACGAGCGACGCATCGTTGTGGGAGGGGTTGTCGTCATATCGGTTTGCGATGATAGAGAAACACATCATTGCACTGTCGGGCTCTGTCAGTGCCAAGTCAAGATATTCGGAACCTTTTTTAAACAGCGTCTCAGACGGGATACCGGAAAATGATTCATGGTCGTAAGGGTTAAACTTCCCACGTGCGGTCACTGTCACTGCAAATGATGACAGTGAGCATACGCAGCTGCATAAAAGAATAATATATGATAGCAGTCGGTTCATAATTGGTAGTATGTCCCTTATTGGGGAGATAAGGATTGAATGTGGTTATGAAGTTGTCGGAAGAAAGGGTTATGGGAAAGAGTAGGGGCATCGCCGATTATGATAAGCTTCATGCGGGAGCGTGTCATGGCCACGTTCATTCGGCGTAGGTCACGGAGGAATCCTATTTGCCCTTCCTCGTTGCTTCTCACAAGGGAGATTACGATCACGTCACGTTCCTGACCCTGAAAACCATCGACGGTGTTGACTGCAATCTGAGATCGGAATGGTTTGAAGAAAGGGGTGCGCATCAGTAGACGGCGCAGATAATGCACCTGTGCCCGATAGGGAGAGATCACCCCTACGTCGATGCGTTCCTCAAGAAATCGCTCCTTGCCGATTCTTTCTATATAATTTTGAAGTGTCAGCAAGGTCAGGATTGCCTCGTCTTTGTTGAGTCTGCCATTGCTTTCTCCTGCCAGAGTTTCTTTGAAAGACATTTCTTGAACTCCTTCGAGGGTATCCGGGGAAGCGTTAAGCTGAACTTGGGAGGTATCTATCCATTCGATCGGGGTGTCATAATCCAAAATTCCTCTATAGCGCACTTCGGGAGCAGCTTGAATAGTGTCATTATAAAACCAATGGTTGGAAAACTGCATTATTTCCTCGTTCATGCGATATTGCATTGAGAGCAGGGTGACTGCTTCCGGGTGATTTTCCACAATGCGTTCCATCAACGACTTTCCTAATCCGCCTTTCATGGCTTCGTATGATTTCACCACCGGAGGAAGTTGGCAGTGGTCGCCGGCAAGAATGACTCTTCCTGCACGCCGCATAGGAATCCAAGAGGCGGCCTCAAGTGCCTGGGCAGCCTCATCAATAAACAGGGTTGAGAATCGTTTCCCATCAAGCAGGTGACTGGCGCTGCCGGTCAGTGTGCTGGCAATTACGTGAGCATTGTCAAACAGGTCATTATTGATGCGTATTTCCAACTCAGTTGCTCTACTGCGCAGTCTGTCCATTTTTTGGTGCCATTGCTCTGTGGCATGACGGCGACCACCCTGAAGTTCGCGGATAGCTTGTCTGACGCTCCATAGTGTAGGGTAGTCGGGGTGTGACTCAAAACGACGCTCATACGTGAAAGATAACATCTTATCGGTAACCCGTGACGGATTTCCAAGCCGTAGCACGTTGATCCCACGGTCAGAGAGTTTTTCTGAAATCCAGTCAACAGCCATATTGCTTTGCGCACAGACCAATACTTGGCTCTCGCGTCGAAGGGTCTCGTGAATGGCTTCAACGAGTGTGGTGGTCTTTCCCGTGCCCGGAGGACCATGTAAGATGGCGACATCTTTTGCAGCCAATATCTTGTTGACTCCTTTTTCCTGAGTATCGTTGAGATATGGAAAGCGCATTGGAGGCAGCGAGAGTTCGCCAGCTTTCTTTTTTGAATAGAGTAGGTCACGAAGTTCTCCGAGTCTTCCTTTTGCTTTCAGTGTGCGGTCGATCGCATCAAACATTGTGCGGTAAGTGGTCTCGTCGAAAGATAACATTATGCCGCAGTTGCCGCCAGACAGGCGGTTAGTGTCGGCAGATTCGGGAATTGCCACTGCCATGCGGTCGCCATCAACATAGCTTACCGTGCCGGTGAAGGGATAGATAAACTTACCGCCAGATGCCTCTGTAAAGAACACCACCGGTTTACCATACTCAAAAGAATGGTCAATTTCGCTGCCTTCACGCCGAATGACTTCTACTATTTTTTGATTAAGAGAATTATAATGCACCTGCCTTATGTCGAGGGGGAACCATGCCGCCCCACGCTCCACGAGGCGCGTTATGCCGATTCTTTCAGAGATATTGGCAAAAGCCTTCTTTTCTTCTTCATATTCTAATTGAAGAAGGCGACGCTGTTCAAGTAGTGAATCGGCAGGTGAAATCATGTTTGTAATATCCAAATCATTTATAGTAAAAAAAACTCCATTGCTAATTTACTAACGAGCAATGGAGTTGAAAAGTACAGGAAGTGGGACTCGAACCCACACAGCCGGTAAAGGCCAAAGGATTTTAAGTCCTTCGTGTCTACCATTCCACCATTCCTGCCCTCATTCAACAGCGATGTATGGCTGTTTTGACGCGGCAAAGTTAGCGTTTTTCTGTCTTATTTTAAAACATTCTGCCTATAAATTGATGTAATAAAACTATTTTAACACTTAACTGCAATTAATTGGCAGCAATTGACGCTAATTTTGCACAAAAATAATAAAGGATATGGATATGAAGAGAAATAGAATTGAATTTGGCGACCGTATTTTTACACGTCTCACAATGGGAGGGAAAATCATATTTGAATTTATGATTAACCGGGTTGCCGATATGACAGAGCTTCTTGGGGAGTTGCGTCAGATGACACGTGGCATGCGTGGGCTGGCCAAACTGTACATCCGTAACCAGAGCCGGGGTTGGAGCCAGGAGCGTCCGCTGATGCTCTATGCCGCCAATGACCTGCCTCGCAATAACTCTCCTTTTTATACCGTGCCTGCCTCACAAGCAGCCGCTACTCCGACGCATCCTCGCACTATGCTCTTCCCCTGGGAAGTGCATTAACTGTGCTTTCTACGGGTTGAGGAGATCCTTGTTGAAGAAATTGAGGATGTCATAAGAGGTGCGTAGAGCCATCTTAGCCTTGCTGTCAGGATTGATGCGGATGGCTGCCAGATAGTCGTTGATGGCTGCTGAACGCTGTCCAAGTGCCCAATGCTTGATGCCGCGTATCCGGTAGCCCTCGTCATCATTGGGGTGAAGGGCAATGTAGGAATCTAATTGAGGAATAGCTTCAGCCGGCATGCTGTCTTTAATAATATCAAGAGGAATTGACGGCAGAATCACACGGGTTGCCCCAATCTCTTCCTGCATAAAGAACGATGCAATAGAATTAAACTTATCGGGATTTTCTGTGGTGAGGTATTGAATATTACCATTTTTTCCACACTTTTCTTCTATCTCAGGGTGACGCACGAGATAATCAGCGAGGCTTTCAGCTACAATGCCACCTTGAGCTACGATTTTGATTTTATCGCCGACATAGTTTCTGATTTTATCGATAAGGAGAGGGAAGTGGGTACATCCTAAAACGATAGTGTCGATCTCCCCGTCTGCTTCCATCAGTCCGTCAATATATTTTGCCACGAAATAATCAGCACCGGGAGCATCCGCCTCATTATTTTCGACGAGTGGCACCCACATAGGGCAGGCATATTCCGTGATTTTCATATTTGGGGCAGCCTTTTCAAGCTCCAGGGCATAAGAGTGGCTTGCAACGGTCCCCGGTGTGCCAAGTACGCCGATATGTCCGTTACGTGATATGCCATCCAAAGCCTCCACCGTAGGACGGATCACTCCGAGCACTCTTCGCGAGGGATCGATGTTGGGGAGATCATTCTGCTGAATTGAACGCAGTGCCTTTGCTGAGGCTGTGTTGCAAGCGAGAATCACAAGATTACATCCCCCTTCAAAGAGAGCCTTGACGGCCTGAAGAGTAAAATCATAGACAAGCTCGAAAGAGCGGGTGCCATATGGAGCGCGGGCATTGTCGCCCAGATAGACGTAATCATATTGTGGCAGACGGCGGCGAATTTCCTTTAGAATGGTCAGACCGCCATAGCCTGAATCAAAAATTCCTATTGGCATTTGTTGGTGTTGGGTTTAAAGTTTACTGTTTATGATGAAGAGGAGGAATCAGATAATTGAAAAGCGGAGCATTGATCGCCCCGCTTTCCAATTATCATTATTTAGTTTTTCTGCATTTCCGGATAGATAAGGATTGGCATCAGTTGATACCGAGTTTTGCCTTTACATCATTGGTTATGTCTACCACCGGGCTATCATAGTAAAGAATGATCTGTGCATCCTTATTCTGAACCAGGGAATAGCCTCCTTCTTTGCCTACTGCCTCAATTGCGGTGCGGATTTTCTGGAGTATCGGCGACATGAGGTCATATTGCATCTTCTGAAGATCCTGATCGGCAGTCTGTTCAAACTGCTGTATTTTCTGCTGATAGTCGGAGAGTTCACGAGTCTTACGCTCACGGATGGCGGGAAGTTCGTCTTCCTTCATGTTCTGGTATTCGTCTACCATTCTCTTCATTTCCTCACCAAGTTTGGCATACTCATCCTGATATTTCTTTCCTACTTCTTCAAGTTGCTTCTGGGCTGCTGCGGTGTCAGGCATCTTTGAGATGAGTTCCTGAGTGTCTACGATGCCGATTTTGAGAGTCTGCGCGGAAGCGAACATAGGTAACAGCACGGCTGCCACTAACAAAAGTTTCTTTAACATTTTTTGTTGTCTGTTATTTTTTGATTTCTGAATTTTAGAATTTCGTGGTTCGGGCAGATTCCCCGGGACGGCGAATCAGACCCTTCATGATTTCAGTGTGCAAAGTTACTGAAATTATTTGGAATAACCCAATTTTGCCAGCACTTCATTGCTGACATCTATTCTTGGAGAGGCAAAAACGATGCTTTGGGAGGAAGCACGGTCGAAAATTGTCTGATATCCTTTCTCTTCGGCCACTGCCTTCACCGCGTTATAGACATCTTCCTGAATGGGTTTCATGAGTGACTGGCGTTTCTTGTAAAGCTCACCCTCTGGACCAAAATACTTGTAGCGCATGTCGGTTACCTCCTTCTCTTTGGCCACTATCTCTTCCTCGCGTTTTTTCTTCTGGTCGTCGGTGAGAAACACCATGTCGCTCTGATAATTCTTATACATTGTCTCAGCCTCTTTCGAAAGTTCGTTGACTTCCTTTTCCCAACGTTGCGACACCTGGTTGAGTTGTTCATTGGCCATTTCATATGCAGGGACGTTGCGGAGGATATAATCCATGTCGATGAGCGCGAACTTTTGGGCAGATGCCATTCCGATGGCCATCATTACTGCAAAAAGCGAAAGAATTATCTTTTTCATATTCATTTTCATTATGGTTTAATTTAACTTCAACTTTTAATCATTCTGATGATAAGACATCAGAATGATTATTAAGTTTAAGTGAATTTCAAAAAATCAGAACTCCTGTCCGAGCACGAAGTGAAGCTGGCTGCCTCCTCTTGTGCCCCACACTTTGTCAAAGCCGTAGCCCCAGTCAATACCGAGGGTGCCGAGCATTGAGAGGTAGAGACGCACACCCACACCTGCACTCCTTTTCAGATTGAAAGGTGAGAACTGTTCTACGGATGTCCAGCAGTTGCCTGCTTCCGCAAATGCAAGCGCATAGATGGTGGTGGAGGGCTGGAGCATGAATGGGAAGTGAAGCTCCATGCCGAATCGGCCATATGCATAACCTTCATAGCCGAAGGGAGTGAACTGTCCGTTTTCGTAACCACGCATCGCGATAGTCTCGGTGGCATAAGTGTAGCTTCCCGACATACCGTCACCTCCGAAGTAGAATGTTTCGAAAGGAGTCTTTATGTATTTATTCCATGAGCCAAGCAGACCAAAGTCGGCACGGGTCATGAGCACGAGAGTCCATTGGCCTTCGGGGTCGGTGAGGGGAGTATAGGTTTTACTCCTGAATTTCACTTTCCAGTATTCAATCCATTTATAAGCTTCCTTAGAGGCTGCCTCTCTGGTTTCGGAATTGGGATTGCTGCGTGATGAGAGGCTTGCCAGTTCTCTCCAGTTCTTGTGTGGAGAGAAAAGTGACGCCGGAGGGGTGAGGGTTAACGAGAGATCGAACTGAGAGCCACGCCGTGGATAGATCGGTTGGTCCACACTTGTGCGTGACAGTGCAAGCCCGAGCATGATAGAGTTGGAGACGCCATTGTTCATGTAGTACAGATACTCCCAATTCTTCAGATAATACCAGCGATATGACAGTGAGGCCTGGAATTGGAAATAATCGTCAGGCCATGTGAGACGTGTGCCGAAGCCGACGCTCACACCTGCCATTTGAAGCACCTTGTTGGGATCGTAGGCATTCTGGTAATAATAACTTGAGTTGTTATAATTATAGAGATTAGGATTGTATAAGGCGTTGAGATAACCGCTGTTTGCCCATGAATTGCCGTAGAAGCTGGAGTTAATGCCGGTGGAGCGGCTATAGTCCATGCTTACCGACAAGGAGTTGGGTCGCTTGCCTCCTAACCAGGGATCAAAGAATGCGATACTGTAGCTTTGATAATACTTGGCATTGGTCTGTGCGGAAATCGAGAATGTCTGGCCGTCGCCTCGTGGGATAATGCCTCTATAACTGCCGGGATTAAACAGGTTTTTTATAGAGAAGTTGGAGAAAGAGAGTGACACCTGACCGGTCACACCGGTCTGGCCCCAACCGAAGGAAAGTTGCACCTTGTCGTTGGGTTTTGATTCAAGATCGAAGATGATGTCAACAGTTCCGTCGTCTTCATTTGGCTCCGGATGGGGGTTGATGGTCTCTGGATTGAAGTGGCCTGAAGCCATGATTTCGCGTGCAGAATTTATGAGGTCTCTGCGTGAGAAAAGGTCACCGGGACGCACACGGAGATCACGTCTGATAACTTTCTCAAAAAGTTGGTCGTTGCCATTGATGACAACGCGGTTGATGCGTGCCTGTGGTCCTTCGAGTATTCGCATCTGGAGGGCAATGCTGTCGCCGTTTATGTTCTCCTCGATAGGAATGAGGTTAAAGAATAGGTAGCCGTTGTCATAGTAGATGTTGCTGACCGCGTCTTCATCTGTGCTCACACGCTTTTCAAGGAGCACCTGATTATAGACATCACCGGGATATATGCCCAGAATATTGTTGAGCACATCGGTGGGATAGACCGTATTGCCAACCCAGTTGATGTCAGAAATATAATATTTCTTGCCTTCTTCCACTTCAAGATATACATCTACCTCCTTGTCATCATACTTCACCACACTGTCTTTGACAATTCGGGCATCACGGAAACCAAGTTCGTTATATTTCTTGATAATCCTGTTCTTATCGTCTTTGAAGTCAGAGTCAACAAATTTCTTTTGTTTGAAAAGATTCAGAAGATTGCCGTTTTCGTTGGTCTTCTTCATGGCGCCCTTCACCTTTCTGTCAGAAAGCACTTCATTGCCCTTAACGTATATCTTATGCACCTTGACTTTATTGTGGCGGTCAACATACACGTCAAGAAACACCTGATTCTCCTTAGAGATGTCAGGCACCTGTTTGATCTCTACTACAGCGTTTTTGAATCCTTTTGCACCGTAATAATCCTTGATGATCTGAGTGGCACGCGCAACGATGTTGGGAGTGATCTGCTGACCTTCCACCATCTGCAGACGCTCTAAAATGTCTTTTTTCTCACCGCTTTTTGCACCGGAGAACCTCATCTCCGACATTCTGGGCTGCTGCTTGAGTGAGATTATCAGCCAAATCTTGTCACCGTGTATCTTTTCTGCGGAAATCTTCACGCTTGAATAAAGACCCTGACGCCACAGGCGTTTCGTGGCGCGTGTCATGGCATCGCCCGGCACCTCCACACGCTCACCGATGGAAAGTCCGGAATTAGCGATTATCAGATAATCATCGGCATGATTGATGCCCTCCACTTTTATTCCGGCAATCTCATATATCTTTGGAATCGGGGAATATATGATGTCGGGGTTAAAGATGGTGTCATTCTGCAGACTTAATGCCGGAGCCTGTGCAAAAGCCGCCAGCGGTGTTGCAAATGACGCCGCCGAAAGAGACAGGGCTAATATTGAAATCTTCAGCAGATTATTCATTATCGGGGTTGGTTATTCGTTGTTCTGCACTTGCTCGCTGGTTTTCCCATAGCGGCGTTCACGGTTCTGGAAATCTAAAATGGCATCCACATACTCTTCGTCAGAAAAGTCGGGCCATAACACCGGAGTGAAGTAAAGCTCGCTGTAGGCTATCTGCCATAACAGGTAATTGGAAATCCGTTGTTCTCCCCCGGTGCGTATAAGAAGGTCAGGGTCAGGGATGCCTGCAGTAGTGAGGTGGTCAGCAAACATCTGCTCGTCAATGTCGTCGAGGCTGATCTGCTTGTCGGCTACCATTTTGGCGAGTTGTTTGGCTGCGTTTGTTATTTCCCAGCGGGATGAGTAGCTGAGACACATGTTAAGCTGAAGCCCTGTGCAATGGGCGGTGGCATCACGTGCGTAAAAAAGTTTTTGGCGTGGTTCCTCCGGGATTCTTTCAATGTCGCCCAGGAGATGTATGCGCACGTTGTTCTGAAGCAACTCGGGAAGCTCTCTTTCGATAGCCCATCCGATGAGATACATCAATGTGGCCACTTCATCTGACGGACGGTTCCAGTTTTCTGTTGAGAAAGCGTAGAGCGTAAGATATTTTATGCCGAGGTCAGACGAGAGCTTTGTGACTCTATGCACCGTAGAGACACCTTCGGCATGGCCTTCGCTGCGGACGAAGCCTTGTTTCTTTGCCCAACGGCCATTGCCGTCCATGATCATTGCCACATGGACAGGCATACGGCTCATGTCGAGTGATGATATTTTCTTTTCAAGTTGATCCATGATGTATCAGTCTTTATAATTGCACACTGCGCAACGTTTGCTAAATTCGTAAGTCACCGTGAAGGTGAGGGTGGAATACCAGTCAGTGTTTTTCATGAAAGAGCTTTTTATGCCCATAGGGTCTTCAAGATGCTGGCCGTCAAGACGGTCGGTAAAGACTTTTTTCATGAGAAACTCCAGGCCGAGGTTGAGCCTGCGGCTTGGCTTGTATTTGAATCCGAATCCTAACGGGATTGTCAGTCCGGCTCCGAAAGATCCTCCTGTGCTCCACATGGTCATTCCAAGCCCGGCAGCGATATAAGGTGAGAACTTTTTCAGCTTGCGGTAGGTCTCGCCCATGCCGTAATTGAAAAAGTTAAATTCAGCTAATTCACTAAGCTCATAGAATGTAGTGGAAAACTTATAGGTTTCTCCAGTGGGGAAGACATTGGTCATCTTTGAGGAATCACCCTTAAGACCACCGATATAGAAGTTGGTCTTCAATGCCCATCTTGGATTCATTATATATCTGAACAGTAATTCCAAATCCCACGATGGACTTTGCCATAGATTAGAGGTGTTGGCATCCCCGAGATAACCGGTCATGCCAATGCCTCCGCCGGCATCAAACCGGTAGTCTTCCTGTGCGCTTGCTCTCTGATATGAGGTCAGGACAAGGCTTAGGGTGGCTATTATTGTCAGAATTAATTTCTTCAATGTCAATTGAGATGTGATTATATATGCGATTAGATGAGGGGGGTGAAAGTGAGCCGTGTGAGCACACCGCGCCAGATTTGTGACGATAGGCTGCCGTTGGGAAGCTGGCCACCGATAAGATAAATATAGGGGCAGTCCCAGGTGATTTTATCCCCTTCCACATCGTAGGCTGGAGTAAGCCAGCGGGCGGGTGACTTTGAGGGCATATGCTGCCAGATGTCAGAAAGGTCAGCGCTCATCTTTGAGGAAAGCACGAGGCCGTCTGCTGCATAGAGATCCGGAATATAGCCAGGTAGCTGCATCAGTTCGGAGGCGCGTTTCCATGACACGCCGTTATCCAGCGAATAATATAGAGTGCGGTTATATTCGTTGTCTTTTAGGCGCCCCCCGAATACAAACCATGCTGAGTAATCCTCTTCTTTGAAAGCATGTCCGGTAGAGCGGTAGATTACGTATTTTACAAGAGTTGCGCCTTCCATAGCAGGGAGGGTGCCGTTGTCGATGGTGGTCCACGTTGACCCGTCAAAGCCCCATGTCTCATTTGATAGCTGACCGGCGCCTGCCTGGCCTCCTACGAAAAAGGCTGTGGGCTGTGGCGACCATTTGTTGGAAATGCTGACAAGGGCAGAACGTCCTGACAGCGGGAATCCCGGGGCCACCGGTGAATCCTCAATAAGCTCCGAAGCCGGATAATGGACATGCATAAGCCCGCTGTTAGTGCTTTTGATGCCAAGCACACTGTTCATATAAGGCCCGATGATCGATATCCATTCTTCTCCGGTTGATGCCCACTCCTTAAGATCAGATGAGGTGTAGAGCATATCGGCGGTGTCAAGTAGGTAGAACGCATCCGGAGTGGCAGTCAGAGTCTGGAGATTGGGGATAAATGGAAATGTGATAGTCTCTTTTTCTGAATATCCTTCTGCAATATTTCCTGTCACGGCGAGAGTGAACGACTGGTCAGCCTCACGAATGACCGTGTAGACTTTTTCGTCTTTCGTCACAGTTTTCTCTTGCACGGGGGAGGGAAGGCGAGAGGGCAGTTCAGCCATCGCAATCTTATCCCACATCAGCGAGTCAGGCACCGCTTTATGCACATTCACCTTAATTATATAGGAATATTTGTTTTCTCCATCGGCCGCCGTGACATTGAGGGTTACGTCGTTTGTGAAATCGATTGAATCGTTTTTAGCCTTTAGATAATCCACTGTCTGCTGTGTTCCGAGGCTGTCGGTATAGACAATCTCTGCGGCAGTCATTGTGTTGGCAAAAGTGATGACGGGGAGTAACTTTCTTACGGAGGTGCCCTTAGGAAGGGAGTCGGCATTGAAAATCACTCCTTTATTAAGATCAATGGAGAAGAAGACCGAGTCAAGATGCGCAAGCACCTTCGAATCGGATTTAAGGGAAAATTTGCTGACAGCCACTGTTGCAGGAGTCACTGCAATTACCAGGTCGTCAGGGTCACTGCTTTTATTACATGCGGCAGCTAATCCTAAAAGCAAAAGTGCCGGAAGGAGAAGCGACGGAATAAGATTGTGCGATTTTTTCACAATAAATGATGTTGTTTTATAAGGCTCTGAAAAGCTCGGATAGGCATCCGGGAAGTCAGTGCGTTGTTTACAATTTGCAAAATTAGTATTTCTTTGGAAAATATTAAGCAGAAAATGACATCATTTTAACAAATAAATTATTTTTAGGTCTTTTTAACGTCTGAAAACAGAAATTATGTTGTGTCGGCTCAAGGTTCTTTCCTTTAATTTCATATGGGCGGGGAGAAGTGGCGCTCCTAAACCTTCTCCGAGGGAAAATGGTGCTTCCTCAATTCTGATTTCATCATAAAGCCCTAAGGAAATGAAACTCCGTAGCAACGTGGGTCCCCCTTCCACCATTAGGGAATTTATCCCTTTTTGTCTTAATGTCATCAATATGGATGGGAGGTCGGCATTATGTGGACAATCTACCACAACGGGATTTTTGCCTGCCCATAGCCTTACGTCCAGTCGCGGATGGTCAATATTCATGGTTGCGCTGCCCACCATGATGGCTTCTGCTGCCGCACGCTCACGATGCATCCATACTGAAGAAAGTGGTGATGAGAACTTTACGGGGTAGGGATGCCCTTCGGGGTCAATTCCTGCCATGTATCCGTCTGCACTCTGGGCCCATTTGAGCTGCACCCACGGACGATCACAAGTCTGGGCAGTCATAAACCTGATGTTGATGTCAAGGCATTCTTTAAGCAGACATCCCTCTGTGACTGTTATCCCTGCTTCCCGGAGCATTCTTATCCCTCGGCCGCTTACAAGAGGATTCGGATCCGGGGCGCCGGTCACGACATGCGGAATGCCTGTCTCTATGATCAGCTTTGCACAAGGAGGTGTCTTGCCATAATGTGAGCAAGGTTCAAGGGTAACATATATAGTGGCCTGCGCCAGTAGGCTACGGTCAGAATCTTTCACAGATCTGATCGCGTTTACCTCGGCATGTGGGCCGCCATATGTGGCATGGAATCCTTCGCCTATTATTCTGCCGCCTGCCACTATTACGGCTCCCACCATAGGATTGGGGGCTACCCGGCCCTCTCCGAAACGGGCGAGCTGAAGAGCACGCCACATATACTTATCGTCAATCGTTTTCATAACATGTATTTTCAATAATGTGTATTATTAGAGGCGCGTCATGCCTTATGCTTGCCGCGCCTCGCGTTTATGTCATTATAATATGGTCCGGGTGCGGATTTTTACTTTTCGAAACCACGCAGACGCAGGAGGGCGTGAGTGTCAGGTTCATGACCTCTGAATCTCTTGAAGAGCACCATAGCGTCTTCTGTGTCGCCGCTCTCAAGGATATTTTTCTTAAATGAGTCGGCTGTCTTCTTGTCGAAAATTCCGTTTTTCTCAAAAAGTTCCCAGGCATCTGCCTCCAGCACCTGGCTCCATAGATATGTATAATATCCGGAAGCGTAACCGTCGTCACCGAAGATATGCTTGAAATAAGGTGAGCGATAGCGGAAGGTGATCTCCTCCGGCATGCCGATTTCCTCAGCCACGTTTGCCTCAAAAGTGGGCACATTGATATTTGCTCCATCGGTTTCACCCCACTTCAAGTCAAGCAGGGCAGCTCCGGCAAGTTCGGTCGTCGTGAAACCCTGGTTGAATTTTGAAGAGTCTTCGAGTTTTTTGATGAGTTCATCGGGAATTATCTCGCCTGTCTTATAATGGCGTGCATAAGTCTTGAGTAGCTCCGGAGAGAAAGCCCAATGCTCATTTATCTGCGAGCATAGCTCAACATAGTCGCGGTCAACATTTGTGCCGGCGATTGATTTGTATGGGGCGCGTGAGAGAATTGCCTGAAGCGCATGACCGAACTCATGGAAAGTGGTCTCTACCTCGTCTATTGTAAGAAGAGCGGGGGTGTCGCCTGAAGGAGGTGTGAAGTTGCCTACGTTGTAGACAATCGGGCGGCGTTCGCCATCTTCAAACAATCCGCAGCTCTGAAGCTGTTCCATCCATGCGCCCTGACGTTTAGATGCACGTGGGAAATAATCAGTCATGAATACGGCAATGTGTTCACCGGTTTTGGAGTCAACCACATCATAGACTGTGACCTGATCCATATACTTAGGGGCATCGGGCATTTCAACCATCTTGATTCCGTAAAGTCGCTCGGCCGCTGTGAAAAGTCCGTTAAGCACATTCTCAAGAGAGAAATACTGGCGCACCTCGTTCTCATCTATATCATATTTCTGCTTCTTCACCTTCCCGGCATAGTAGTAATAATCCCAGGGTGCGATCTTGAAGCCGCCATTTTCGGCATCTACGATGGCCTGCATGTCTGCCACTTCCTCATGGCTTCTCTTTACAGCCGGTTCAAACACCTGCATCAGCAGATTTATGGCAGCTTCCGGTGTCTTTGCCATCACACGGGATGTCATCATCTGGGCAAAATTGTCGAAGCCCATGATCTTAGCTTTTTCTGCACGGAGCTTCACAATCTTTTCGATTACAGGATAGTTGTTGTTGTCACCATAGGATGCGAGGGAGGTGTAGCCTTTATATATAGCCTCACGCAGACCTCTGTTGTCGGCAGACTGAAGCACCGGCAGACGGCTGGGAGCATGCAGGGTGAACACCCATAGTCCGTCAAGGCCACGGCTCTTTGCCTCATCTGCCGCCACTGCTATTGACGATTCCGGCAGTCCGGCAAGGTCATTTTTGTCATATACAGTGACAAAGAAGGAGTTGGTAGCATTGAGGAGGTTCTTGTTATACTGAATAAACAGCTTGGAAAGCTCATCATTGACTTTAATGAGCTGTTCTTTTTTGTCGGCTGGCAGCGCGGCACCTTGTTCGCTGAATGATTTGTAATATTTCTCCACCACACGCTTCTGCACAGGTGTCAGTCCTAACTTGTCGCGGCGATTGTAGACATCCTGAATTTTCTGAAAGAGCTGCTCGTTGAGATTAAGCTGGTTGGAGGCGTCGTTCAGAAGTGGGATGGCTTCCTCTGCCATCGCGGCAAACTCATCTGTGGAGAGTGCGCTGTCGTAGTGATAAAACACGGAAGCCACTCTTTCAAGAATTGGCGAGAGATTCTCCAAGGGGAGAATGGTGTTGTCGAAGTCAGGCACAGCCCTGTTTGCAGTGATCGCAAACATGTTCTGTTTCTGTTCCTCGATTCCTGCCTTGATGGCTGGAATAAAGTCCGAAATCTGGATCTGCTCGAATGGCGGAATCTGATATTTCGTGGTGTAGGGGGTCAGAAATAGATTCGTGCGTTCTGCTGCCATAACTGTTGGTGCTGAGGCGGCAAGAAGGAGTGACATTGCCGCGAGTTTAAAAAAGTTTTTCCTCATTGATTGGTTATTTGGTTATTGGTAAATGCGAACTCACCGATCAGCGGATAGTGATCAGAGGTGTTGATTTTGCCGACTTTGACTTTGAGCGCCTCTAAATTACCTCGGTAAAGCATCTGGTCTATATGAAATAGAAAGAGATGCTTATTGTAGGTCCACGTAAAGCCTAAGTTGGTCTCTGCGTAGGCATCGCGCATGTCTTCCCCTTTGATGAGGTTATAGGTCCATGATGCCGGCACATCATTGAAGTCTCCGCATACGATCAGCGGAGCCGAGGGGCGGAATTCATTGATAGCCTCTCTTAGTAGCCGTGCGTTGTCGGCGCGCTGTCTGAAGGCATTGCGTAGTTTGGCGAGTATGGAGCCTTTCAGCTCTTTCACACTCTCTTTTGCCCCGTTGACTGATTTCATCTCCTTGATGACCTGGCGTTCCTCTTCCGTAAGGTCATAGGAATAGAGATGCACCATTCCGATGTTGAGCACCTTGCCGCCGGGGAAGTTGACTTTAAAGAAGTCAAAACGATGGTGTCCTGTGTCTGCCAGATAGGAATGGCCTTCTCTTGTCACAGGATATTTGGACAGAATCTTGATGTCGGTAGAGGAGAGTCCGGCACGGTAGGGATAAGTGCGTATAAGGCTGTCAATCAAGGCCGGACTGGCTTTTTGCAGTTCAGTCGGACTAAAATTATTTAATTCAGCCAGACAGATTATGTCGGCACCTGAATTGACCATGAATTCAACAGCGCGGTTGCCCGGATAATCAGGTTGGCTGATGTCTTGGGTGTGGAGTACATTCCAGGAGATTATCTTGAAAGTCTGGCAGTCGGCTTCAGCTGATTTGCCGAAATTCAGAGGCATTGCCACACTTAGTGGACCCGAACATGCTATAATGGTCAGCACCCCGAGGGCGGTGAATATGATTTTACGGCATAAGGCCCAGAACACTATAAGAATTACGGTGGCTATAGTAAAATAGGGAAGAGCCAGACATAGCACGGCCGGAATAGTTAGATATTCCGGATTGACCTTTCCTCCATAAGCGGATATTAGGGTCAACAGGAAGATCACAATGGAGACGATTCTCATCACCATTCTGAATATAGGATTTAGGAGCGGAAGTGCAAACATTTGAAAATTCTGTGATAATAGGATTAATTGTTTTTCAACCTTTGAGACAAAGCATTGAGTTCGTGACGCTCAGAAGCGGTAAGCGACTGATAGCCCGACATTCTAATTTTGTCAAGCAGTTGGTCGAGACGGGCCGGATCACCAAGGCGGCCGGAAGCGGCTTTCGCCACACTCTTTCCGTCTCTTTTCACATTTCCACGTGGTGGGATAGGGGCTGATGAGGCTGTCCTGATTCTTATTTTTGATAGATCGTAGCCGTGTTTTATCGCCATGATAAACGCTACCCCAAAAATCACTCCACCGATATGTGCTGCCTGGCCTCCCGTATTGCCCCCGCCTACTCCGGCAAATGTAAGCAAAATGCATCCTAAAGCTATCCATTTGAGCTTGACTTCCCCTAAAAGAAAAAGATTCATAGTGAGGTTTGGAGTGCGCATGGCAGCTGCCGTCATTACTGACAGCACGGCCGCAGAAGCACCACAGAGATATGACGAGCCTGTGGCTGTCGGGAAAGTGGCTTGCCCTGCCACGTAGAGTATTGCTCCGAAAGCTCCTCCCCCTATGTAGAGCCAAAGGAGATGACGGTCAGAAAGAGTGGTCATGAGCAGCCGTCCGAACCAGAAGAGCCATAACATATTAAAGAGGAGATGCAAGATTCCGTAATGCGTCACCATGTAGGTCAGTGCGGTCCAGCACCTGCCTATGAAAAGGGCCGGAAGTGAAGGCACACAAAGCCATTGCATGGTGAAGTTGCCCTGCAGTCCGAAGGCATTGCCGGAGAGTATGACAACCCACAGCAGTAAGAAGACTGCCGTGTTGACCACTATGAGCCACGCTAATGCACGCGAGTCACACCATCTTTGAAATTTATCAATAAAAGCTGTCACCTCTCAATGTTCCTTTCTTTTTCCAATAAAGAAGAATTATGAGTCCGAACACCATTCCGCCGAGATGGGCAAAATGTGCCACCATATCGTTGCCTGCCACGCCGAGGAAGAACTCAATTACGCCGTAGCCTATCATCATATACTTTGCTTTTATGGGCACCGGAATGAAAAACAGGTACAGTGGCCGGTTGGGAAATGTGAATGCGAATCCAAGCAACAGGCCGAACACGGCACCGGAAGCACCGATAGTGACCATATGGTTCTTAAATTGTGCGATAGCAGATAGAAAATCGGGGTCTTGCTTGGTTATGGCAGTGTCTACCACTGCTTTCATATGGTCATAGGTGAGCCCGTTAAGCCGTGCGATATCTGAGATATATTCATGTCTCCAGCCTATTTCCCACACAATCTCCTGAACGACCGCTGCGCCAATGCCACACACGAAATAAAAGACAAAGAAGCGCCGCGAACCCCATAGATGCTCAAGTGTGGACCCGAACATCCACAGTGTGAACATGTTGAAAAGCACGTGGAATGGTGTTGACGGCGAGTGAACAAACAGATAGGTGACCAACTGGATGGGGTTAAAGTGGGAGGCACCGATCAGATGCAGTCCCAACACACGGATGATTGTATCTGAAAAGCCGGAGAACACTGCCTCCACAATCCAGATAATCACATTAATTATGATAAGATTTTTGGTGACAGGCGGTATTGATGCCCAGAAGCCACCTCTTGTATTTCCAAACATGTTGCAAAATTAACAAAATTTTTTGAGAGAGCGTAAAAAGGAGGGCATATAAAAAGCCGTTCTTCCTATCAGAAAGAACGGCTTGATGATTTTTGGGGCATTCCGGAGGAATCCGAAGATAGACTCAGAAGATAAATTTAGCGGATTGCAACCTTACGGCCATTTATGATATAGAAGCCGGCCGGAAGGGTCTTGACACGATCGGCACTGGCATTTTCAAGCACACGGATGCCGTTGAAAGTGTAGACAGTATTGTTGTCTGATAAGCCATCCCCGATGGTTTCAACACCGACACTGCCCTTTACTTCATATTGGTATTCATAACTTACTGAACTGGTGAATTCATCATTAAACATGCCGCTGAAGAGCCCGTTGGCCAGACGCAGGATATAATTTCCATCGGCAGGCTTTACAGGAGAATCGCCTATGACCGTCAGGGTTAACTGATTGGCATCGGGTACACGCTGGGCTTTCAGGCGACAAACCGGATTGTCGGCTAACGTGCCGTCAGGCATGAGCTCATAGATATAGTTCCCTGCCATATCATCCACCATCCAAAGCTCCATCTCATCTGTTACGGTGAGTGTAAATGTGTCAAACTCCTCAACTAATCCCTGCTCAGGTTCAATGGCCGGGGCCGGGAAAGTGGGTATCTGATACTGCACCCGGATCTCCGGTGTCCATACATCGGTGAAATCATCTGGATCTGTGGGGAAATTAGGACCATAGGTGCGAATTTTAAAAGCTTTCTCGGGAACGAAGAAAAGATAGGTGCCCGGAGTGGTGATTTGTCCTACCTCTACACCCCCCTGTGTGAATGTGAAGTATATTTTATTATTATAATCGGTAGGAAAGGTATAGACCAAATCATACACTTCATCTGAATCATTGGCTATAAATTCCGGTTTTACTTCCTCATTAACCCATGCTTCTCCATGATGGAAGTCGAGCATGATTTCGTTCAGGCTCTCGACTACTCCTGCCCGGGGAGAGACAGTGTAGAGATTGAGTATCTCGTAATTCAGCTCAACTGCCGGAGAAGGAGTGGCTTTGTCACCAAGTAGCCAGAAACCTTCAGGTATGGAAACTGTATAGACACCGGCAGTGGTGATCTTCTGCCCGAAATTGATGACTCCAACCGGAGCTCCCATCATGTCGGTATATGCGTTTGCCACTGTAGCGGTAGCCACCGGCTCATCCTTGCCTTCCCGATAGCAATAGGCCATTCCTGTAGCTTCCGTATTGACAACCGGAGCTGCTTCAAAAGTAAGATCAATCTCTCCGAGTCCCATCGGGCTTGCATTTGGTGAGGTGTCTACCACGCCCTGTGCCGGGCTTATGGCTACTACGCCATCAGGCAGCGGATTGGGAGCAACGGCTGCCTCGACAGATAAGGTGGCGCCCATAAGGGCCACCGCTGAAAGTAAAATATGCTTCATTTGCAATTATTTGGTTAAAAATGAGTTTATAAAATATTGAAGCAAAGATACTGAAAAAAATATAAACTTGCAAAAAAAAGTTTGTTGTTTGTGTAAATCTCCAGTGGTGGATGATATTTTCCTGTCGGTTGATAACGGTCAGATAGGTAAAAATCATTACCTTTGCTCCCGCAGGAGAGAACGGAAAAATAAATCTGATTATGAATAAAGGAGATCTTATAAACGCCATCGCTGAAGAGGCGGGAATAAATAAAGTGATTGCCAAGGGCGCCCTTGAGGCATGCCTTAACTCAATCAGCAAGGCCCTTGCGGAAAACGATAGGGTTCAACTTGCCGGGTTTGGTACTTTTTTAGTGGCGGAAAAGCCTGAGCGCATAGGAATTAATCCACATACAAAGGAGAAATTCACCATAGCCCTCCGGAGGACTGTGAAATTCAAGCCGGCTCCTGATCTGGGAAACCGCACTTCATGACCGCTTAGCTTATATGCTGTAAGAGTAAAATTAACCTGCTTTATTATAATCGCTCGAAAGCGCTTTTTTTTATGCTTGGAATTTGTTAATTTTGCAATCAGTTTGTCGGAGCTCTCCCGGAAGTTGCAAACTGAAAAAACGAAAGCAAACAATAGCTACTAACGATAAAGAACAATGACAATTGAATCAATAATTTCCGGGGCTGTCTCAAAAGCCCTGAAAGAGCTATATGGAGCTGAAGTAGATCCTGCTTCAATAGTGCCCCAGGCCACAAGGAAAGAGTTTGAGGGTAATCTCACTGTAGTGGTGTTTCCATATCTTAAGGCTTCTCATAAATCTCCTGAAGCTACGGCCACTGAAATAGGGGAGTGGCTTGTGGCAAACGAGAAAGCTGTGGAAAAATTCAATGTGGTTAAGGGATTCCTTAATATTTCGGTCGATCCTGCTTTTTGGCTGGGAATGTTGCATTCCATAGCTGCCGATCCGGATTTTGGATTTAAAAAGGCTGATGAGGCCTCTGACCTCGTGATGGTGGAGTATTCGTCTCCCAACACCAACAAACCTTTGCATTTAGGCCATGTGCGCAATAATCTTCTTGGCTACTCCCTGTCGTGCATACTTAAAGCCAACGGACATAAGGTCGTGAAGACAAATATAGTCAACGACCGGGGAATACATATCTGTAAATCAATGCTTGCCTGGCAAAAATGGGGTGACGGCATCACTCCCGAAAAAGCCGGCAAGAAGGGTGATCACTTGATCGGCGACTTCTATGTGGAGTTTGACAAGCATTATAAGGCTGAGGTAAATGAGCTTATGCAGTCTAAGCATCTCACAAAGGAAGAGGCTGAGGCCCAGTCGCCACTTATGCTCGAAGCGCGTGAGATGCTTCGTAAATGGGAGGCTGGCGATGAGGAGGTGCGCAACCTGTGGAAGACAATGAACGAATGGGTATATGCCGGCTTTGATGAGACCTACAAACGTCTTGGAGTGGATTTCGACAAGATATATTATGAGTCTGACACGTATCTTGAGGGAAAGGATCTTGTGCTCGGTGGCATTGAGAAAGGAATCATGTATCGTAAGGATGATGGTTCTGTCTGGGCCGACCTGACAGGCGACGGGCTTGACCATAAATTGCTTCTGCGAGCCGACGGCACGTCAGTCTACATGACCCAGGATATCGGGACCGCCAAGTTGCGTTATCAGGATTTCCCGATCGACAAGATGATCTATGTGGTGGGAAACGAACAGAATTACCATTTTCAGGTGTTGTCGTTGCTTCTTGATAAGCTTGGTTTCAAATGGGGAAAGGATCTCACCCATTTCTCTTACGGCATGGTTGAATTGCCCGAGGGTAAGATGAAATCAAGAGAGGGGACAGTGGTTGATGCCGATGACCTTATCGACAAAATGATTGCAGATGCCAAAGAGGCTTCTGCCGACCGTTTTGCCGATATGCCGGAAGAGGAAGCCGCTGAGGTGTCGCGCATGGTCGGACTTGGTGCGCTCAAATATTTCCTTCTGAAGGTTGATCCTAAGAAGAATATGCTCTTTAACCCTAAGGAGTCAATTGACTTTAATGGTAACACGGGTCCATTCCTGCAATACACTTATGCCCGTATCCGGTCAGTTATCAGGCGCGCCGGAGGAATTGACATGGACATGACTCCGACAGCAGTACCCAATGAGAAAGAGTCAACGCTTATTCAGAAAGTGGCAGACTTCCCGAATGTGGTGAAAGAAGCCGGACGCACTTATTCCCCGGCTCTCATAGCCAACTATTGCTATGATCTTGCCAAAGAATACAACCAGTTCTATCATGATTACTCCATTCTTAAAGAGGAAGACAAGCAGAAACGTGATTTGCGTCTGTTGTTGTCGGCAGTGGTGGCCCGCACCCTGAAAGCCGGAGTCAGCCTTCTTGGAATGGAAATGCCCGAAAGGATGTGATAAAAAAGCAAGGTTGTGATAATAAACTTGTGGAGTAGTTTGTTGTCTATAATATAGAAGAAACAAAAGACTGCTTCATTCATTCGGTCCCGGGATGCTTTATCCGGACTAACAGTAATATGTCAGATAACACATAAAATCAATTATGGATTACAGAAATCAAAATGTTACGCCTCCCCCTTATTACGGACACGGGATGGCTGTCAGCCAGACTAATTCTGTGCTGAAACGCGTATATGTACGCATGTTTGTGGGCTTGCTTATTTCAGCCTTCTGTGCGCTTGGAGTAGCTTCCAGCCCTGCCGCTCTATCATTCATATTCGGCAATCAGATTGTCTTCTGGGGCATGTTTATAGTCATGCTTGCTATGGCATGGATTCTCCCCGCAAGAATGACTAAAATGTCTACTGCCGCTTGTCTTCTGATGTTTGCCGTCTTCTCAGCACTGATGGGTGTGTGGCTTGCTCCTATTTTCATTGCTTACAAAATAGGCACAATTGTCTACACCTTCTTCATCACGGCAGGCACTTTCGGAGCAATGTCGGTTTATGGCTACTTCACCAAGAGCGACCTCTCAAAGATGGGCACTTATCTCATCATGGCTCTCTTTGGACTGATTATTGCCTCTGTAGTGAATATTTTCTGGGCAAACAGTACAATGGAATGGATCATCTCCATTGTTGGAGTCCTGATATTCACCGGCCTTACAGCTTGGGACACTCAGCAAATCAAACAGCTTGCCGCAGCGAATCTTGAGCCGCAGCTTGCCGACAAGCTTGCCACAATGGGTGCTCTTAATCTTTATCTTGACTTCATTAACCTCTTCCTTTTCCTTCTCCGCATCTTCGGAGGCGGCAGCCGTGACTAAATAGAGGCTTGCATTACACAATAAAACGAGAGGCTGAATTCAGCCTCTCGTTTTATTGTGTAATGCAAGTTATTATTTACTGCAAGCCAAATGGGGCGTTATGGTCAGTTATAACTATTAGCGGACCACAACTTTGCTTGTGCGGACTGTGCCGTCAGACATCTTGGCTACCTTAACATATATGCCTGCCTGAGGAGTAGCCACGCGTGAACCGGCGAGGTTGTAGTATTCTGCGCTCACCTCAGAAGCATCGCTGCTGATAGTGTTGACAGCCGAGCCACCACCTACCTGAGCCTTGTTGGCATTGATGATAGTGCCGTTGGGAGCGATGATGAAGGCAGCAACATAAAGCTTATCCTTATCCTGGATCACCTTGTTGGAAGCGATGTCCATGCTGTAGGTAGTTGTGTACTCCTCATTGTAAACTATAGAGGAAGGAATTGAACCCTCAACACCCTTCATGGCAGCAACGTCAACAACAACATCGTTGAACACGAGACCTGAAACTGTTTCAGGCCAAGTTGTAAGAATTTCAAGACCTGTATTGACATAGGTGCTTGCATAACTTGGATAGTAATTATGTTGCTCCCAGGAAGAACCCTCACCGCTGAGGCCATTGTTGATGAGGATGTAACCTACCTTGTAGCCTGCATTGGCATTATTCTCGAAGAATCTTGTTGCGGCATTGATCTCAATCCGAGTCTTGTCGGCGTCGGCCCATGATGCCTCAACATTTATGTCAGCAGGGACAACAGTGTTCATGCAGTCAATGACGTCATACTTGATACCGAAATCCTGATCATCATGATTGCCATAGTAGGGGTCAATCACACCGTTGCGGTTAAGTGAAGCCGACGGGTAACCGGATACGCTTACAGGATAAGCGCTTGTCACCTGCATCGGGTCGCCATTGTGGTAAGCTGCGAGGACAACGTCGTCACCGAATGTATCGTTAAGCAGCTCCATTGCAACGTAGCCACGTGTACACCATCCGCACCATGTGCCGGTGAATTCCTCTACGAGAGGCCGGTGGACGGGCACGTAAGGAAGCACGCTTACAGTGGTGTTTGCTGTGGCTGCGGCGCTGCCGTTCTCCTGGCCGTTGACCTTGGTGATGGTAAGCTCAATGGCATGCTCGCCAATCTCGCTGACAGCCTCAAGCGGAAGGTCAACTGTTGTTGAGGAGACCAGGTTGGGGGCTATCCCCTGCTCGGGAATGAAATGCACGTCATGTGACACACCGTCAACCGTGTAGGTGTAATCAAGTGACTCCGCAATCTGTGAACCGATATTTGAAAGCTCGGCCTTCACGGTGAAGTCCTCGTTCTGTGAGGCATATGAGTAGGCAAGGTTCTTGACACCGATGCAGTATTCAGGGAACTCGCCCTCGAGAGTGACGTAGATAATGGCAGCTGCCCCGATGCGGTCATTATATGCCATCCATTTAAGGAAGTCTTTAGAGGCATGGATATAGAGTGACTCAGGATTGCTGCAGGGAGAAAGGAGAAGGGGATTCTGCTGCATGTCTGTGAGGGCATCTGCCTTGGGTACCTCAAGGGTGTAGCCTACGTAGATGCCATCCGCAGAGAGCTCGTAAGGGTTGGAGAGGGTGACTGAAAGCTCACCGCATTCAATGCCAAACTCGTTCACTGTATTGACAGTGACATTCTCTGAGTAAGTGTCAGGCACGTTCACCTTGACCTTGTTCTCATTCTGCTCCAGAGTAAGCTCCTTCGAGAGCCAGAGCGAGGTGTTCTCAATCCCCTCTGTGGCATTGAGGAGCGCGCGGATTCCCACGATCTTCTTGCCTGCGAGTGCCGGGTCACTGATGCGGATGGCCACATCATAAGTCTCTGCCTTGCCTTTTCCCCAATAGCCGGCCTCATCACCCGCGTAGGTGTAGACAACTGTACTCTCGGCAGCCATTGAGCAGAGGCCCATGGTGCCGACTACACATGCTGTTAGTTGTTTCAACATAAGTTTAATTGTTAGTTTGGTCCGGCCAAACCCGGACAGTGAAAAAATTAGATGGATATGAATTCATAGATGGATAGAAAAGCAAGCACATAAATTGGATTCCGTTTATGTCCTTGCTTTTCTATTGTTCATACAGCCTCAGGGGTCTGTGATATTACGTCGGATTAACGGACAAATTTCTTTGATGAAACTGTTGTGCCGTCAGTGTAGGTAGTACGCTTGATGTAGAGACCGTTAGCCGGGTTAGCAACTGCGCGGCCTGCGAGATCGAAGTACATGACCTTTGCAACCTCCTTGTCAGCACCGACTGCCTTCACAGCTGAGCCACCCTCAAGGTCAAGGGTTATGATTTCACTGCGTGTCTCCTCACCGTTGTATCTGTAGATGGTCTGCACGCCAACAGTAGAGAGCCCTTCCACAAAGAAGTCTACCTCACGTGAAGCACCACCATAATTATAGATATAGTATTCGCTATAGTTCCAAGGTATCTCAGTAAGGGACTCTGGAAGTAAATATTCGTCAGCATTACATTCCCATTCTTCGCCGTCTACATAAATCACATAGTAGAGGTCTTCAGTCTTAAGAAGATTGCCATCAGTAGAAATAGATGGCACATTAAAAAAGAAACCGTTATAGCCATAGTCATCTATTGTATCTTTAAAGATGAGATTATTAGGATCTGCAGGTGTTCCCTCTAAAGAATTCTGATGGAGGAGTGAAAGGTCTTGAAATAATTCAACATAGTAAATATGATCGAGTGCTCCATTAAATAAAAAGTAGACATCATGATCTTTAGCCTTGAGAGTGTTATCTTCCATGTTCCATACAAGTTCATACTGATAATCATCGGGCATTATATTCCACGTATTGTTATCATCGTCGTATGTGGCACATTTAGTGTATATATAAAAGGTTTCACCATAGATGCCCAGGTACTGGTTTTGGGGAAGCGAAACAGTCGCGATTGTATCATCAATATATTCAATATTTGCTTTAATCCATGCCTCGGGAAATTCTGAGCAGATACCCTGGAAGTAAAGCTCATCATAAACTTGAGCGAAGTTTACAAACCAGCCATAGTCACCAGGTATATAGCTCCAGAAATCCTTTGAAATTTCTATGTCATCTGGCACAGCCACAGGCTTCTCTGTAAAGGGAATGATAGAGAGCTCTACGACACCATATCCTCCCCATCCTTCACCTGAGCAAAGTGTAAGGCCGAGTAGCTTCTTGTCAGGTAGACTTGAGAGGGTCCATTTGCCATCGGCATCTATATTGAAAGTGACAGCGGCTGGTTCTTCATCTTCGCAATAAGTACCTTCCATTACGGGATCGCCATTCTCATCAAATACTAACTCTCCTGTTTCTTCATCCACCATCTGCCATTCATCATAGGTTAGCATGGTTAGATTATAACCATTTTTTTGCTCGGCATCATAATACAGAGTCTGGGGAAGTGATATGGTCACCGTGTTATCCTTAAGAATTCCTTTCGTATAGGTATCAAAATTTGTGTGAGGAAGGATGTCGCTGATATATACTTCATTGTCGGCACCATAGATTACATTGGAGGGGAAAGCATCATTGACATAAGTGGCAAGCATGTAGCCGGAAAAGAGATAATAACCGCTGCCCTTGATAGTGACATCTTGTATAGTGCCTTCAGGAGCAGTTATAACATCTTCTGCGTGGTTCAGACGTGCAGAGACTTTGTGTTTTGGAGACGGGAGTCCTACGGTGAGAGACTCTAGGGGCTTAACCTCAGAGAGGTTAGGGAGTTCATGCAGAGATGTCATCTGCATTTGCTCGTTGGCGACCGCCATTGCTGACATTGCAATCCAAGTGGCGGCGAGGGTTAGTAATGACTTTTTCATTATGGTTAAATTGATAAAAAAAATATTTGTTGACACAAGTGTCATTGAATGTTCAAATGCTTAATAGATAGTGTGTTACTAATTTTTAATCATGATTAAAATAAAGGTATTAAGATTTGACGTGCAAAATTAAACAAAAATTAGCAAATTACCCCCCCCATTTGTTAAATTTTGTTAATTAAAATTAATAGAAAATAATGATAATGGATTAAGTTTGCATAAAGAGAAATTATTGGCTATCAAAAGTATTTGAACATCAAAAGGAAAGGTGATTTTCTTTATCTATGTTTAATGTCTCTTATGATTTGATGTGGGCTCTAAGGGAGATCCCACAGAAAGGCTGACTCCTGTTGTGCTGTTCATGGCAGGAGTCAGCCTTTCTGTGGGATTCTAAAAATTTCTATGGGACAGTATTAGTTTTGTCCTATGGCGTAGTGGGAGAGATTTAATCAATTGTAACTATTAGCGGACCACAACTTTGCTTGTGCGGACTGTGCCGTCAGACATCTTGGCTACCTTAACATATATGCCTGCCTGAGGAGTAGCCACGCGTGAACCGGCGAGGTTGTAGTATTCTGCGCTCACCTCAGAAGCATCGCTGCTGATAGTGTTGACAGCCGAGCCACCACCTACGTGAGTCTTGTTTGCATTCATGATAGTGCCATTAGGAGCGATGATGAAGGCGGCAACATAAAGCTGTTCTTTGTCCTGAATCACTTTGTTCGCAGCGATATTAATACTATAATTAGTTTTGTTCTCTTCATTGTAGACAATATTCTCAGGAATTGAGCCTTCCACCCCTTTCATGGCGGCAACATCAACAACCACATCGTTAAAGGTAAGCCCAGACACAGATTGAGGCCAATAGGATATTTCTTCCAAGTAAGTCCCATCTAACTTTCCTGCCATCTGAGAATAGGAATTTGCCTGATTCCATGAAGGAGTATCACCGGTAAGCCCATTGTTTATGAGCAGATAGCCAATCTTGTAGCCATGATTTTCCATGTTTTCGAAGAATCTTGTCTTTGTAGTGATATTAATCTTAGTCTTCTCAGCATCATCCCATGAAGCCTCAACCTGAATATCAGCCGGAGCAACGCTGTTAATGCAGTCAATAACATCATACTTAATACCGAAATCCTCATCACCATAGTTACCATAGTAAGGATCTATCACACCGTTGCGGTTAAGGGAGCCAGAGGGGAAACTGGCGACATTTACCGGGAAATCACTGGTAACTTCCATTGGATCACTACTGTGATAGGCTGCCAAAACAACACTGTCACCGAATGTCTCGTTGAGAAGCTCCAACGCTACAAACCCGCGAGTGCACCATCCGCACCACGTGCCTGTGAATTCCTCAATAAGAGGACGATGAAGCGGCACATAAGGAAGCACGCTTACAGAGGTGGCTGCAGTGGCTGTAGAGCTGAGGTTCTCCTGGCCGTTAACTTTGGTTATGGTGAGCTCAAGAGAATATCCCCCCAGTTCTCCCGGAGCCTCAATAGGAAGATAGACAGTGGTAGGTGATACGAAGTTGGTGGTGATAGGCTTCTCAAGGGCGAAATGCACATCATGTGATCCACCGTTGATGGTATAGGTATAGTCAAGTGTCTCGGCAGCCTGGGTACCCATATTGGAAAGATCTGCCTTTATGCTGAATTCTCCATTCTGTGCAGCGTAGGCAGACTCAAGATTTTTAATTCCGATACAATATTCAGGAAATTCTCCCTCAAGCGTGACATAGATAATCGCAGCGGCGTTTAGACGGTCATTATAAGGTATCCATTTTAGGAAGTCCTTGGAAGCGCGTATATATAGAGATTCCGGATTGTCGCATGGGGACAGAAGAAGTGGATTCTGCTGCATAGCGGTCAATTTATCTGCCTTAGGCACTTCAAGTGTGTAGCCCACATATATACCGTCTTCTGTAAGTTCATAGGGGGCAGAAAGGGTGGTAGCCAGTTCTCCGCAATTGACGCCAAGTTCTTTTATTTTTTTAATCTCCACGTTCTCGGAATATGTATCCGGGACATTTACTTTACCACCGGTTTCTCCGGTTTCAAGAGTGAGTTCTTTTGATAGCCAGAGGGAAGTATTCTCTACTCCTTCGGTGGCATTGATGAGAGCACGGATACCTACAATTTTTTTGCCGGCGAGTGCCGGGTCGTTGATGCGGATAGCCACATCATATGTCTCTGATTTGCCTTTTCCCCAATAGCCGGCCTCATCCCCGGCATAGGTAAAGATGACTGTACTTTCAGTAGCCAATGAGCAAAATCCCATAGTGCTGACAACACATGCCGTTAATAGTTGTTTAAACATAGATTTGTTGGTTAAATCCGGTTAAATTCGGATGTTGGATAAAATTAAGTATATGCATATGTATTGATTTAAAGAAAAGTAAACATGTAAAAGTGATATAAATTACAGGCTTGCTTCTCTCTAAATCAATACTGGTAGGTGTATTATGTTAAGTTAGTTTAACGGATAAATTTCTTTGATGTGGTTGTAGTGCCATCAGTATAGGTGGTGTGCGTGATGTAGAGTCCGTTTACCGGATTGGTAACTGCGCGTCCTGCAAGATCAAAGTATGTGACCTTTGCAACCTCCTTGGCAGCGTCAACTGCCTCCACAACGGAGCCACCTTCAAGATCAAGGGTTATGATATTACTGCGGGTTTCCTCACCGTTGTAATAGTAAATGCTCTGTACGCCAAGTGTTGAGATGCCCTCTACGAAGAAGGATACCTGACGTGCACCTGTACCGTAATTGAATATATAGTATGCACTGAAGTCCCAGGGTATTTCAATAAGATTTTCCGGAATCATATACACATCAGCATCAAACTCCCATTCCTCACCATCTACGTAGATCGTGTAATAGAGATTGTCAGTAAGGAGCATATCGCCCGAGGTTGAAAGAGATGGAACATTGAAGTAGAAGATGTCATAGCCATAATCAGCCATTCCCGGGCTGTATAGTAGGCTGTTCGGGTCAGCAGGAATGCCCTCAAATGAATCCTGATGAATGAGTGTCATATCTTGTATGGCACTGATATAGAACACACGATCTGGGAGAGTGTTGAAAAGGAAGTAAACGTCTTCATCTTTTGCCTTCATGGTGTTTTTTTCATAATCCCAAATGAGTTCATATTTATAGTCGTCGGGCATCAATGTCCAATTTAGGCCGTCAGCGTCAGCCTTAGCAAATTTTAAGTTGATACGATAAGCGTAATATGTACCTACATACTGGTTGGGAGCAAATGATACGGTTGCATCTGTGTCACCATATTCTACGGTAGCCTTTATCCAAGCTTCGGGGAAGTGGGTTGAAAGCCCTTGGAAATAAAGTTCTTTTTCACCTTGGGCGAAGTTTAAGGTCCAGCCAAAGTCTTCCATTATGAGGCTCCAGTAATTCTCTGATACCTCTATGTCGGCAGGCACCTCAACAAGCTTATCATCGAATGGGGTTATTGTAAGATCAACTGCTCCATATCCAGACCATCCGTCGCCTGAGCTAAATGAGAGACCCAGCAGCTTATCCGGGGTTTCGGGGGTAAGGATGGAGGTACGCCACACGCCGTCATCACCAATCGTGAAGGTGATGGCACCGGGGTCTTCATCTTCAATATAGGTGCCATACATGATGGGTTCGCCATTCTCATCAAACAACGGTTCGCCATTCTCATCTACTCCTTGGGTCTCAGAGTAGGTAAACATAGTCAGATTATACCCATTTTCATACGCAGAGCTATAATAGAGGGTCTGAGGAAGGTCGATAGTCACTTTATCGCCCTCTATCTTCCCCTTTGTGTAAGTGTATGTAGCGGCATAAGGGAGGATATTGAGGATATACACATCATTGTCCTCGCCATATACCACATTGGAAGAAATACTCTGATCCATGTAAATAGAAATCGACCAGTCATCAGCGACATAGTAGCCGCTGCCAGTGATGGTCACGTCCTGTAGCGTGCCTTCCGGATCGTAAATAAGATCCGATTCAGAGTTCAGGCGTGCGGGAGCCTTGTGGAGTGAAGACTGCATCCCCGCTGTGAGAGATCCCAGAGGTTTCACGTCAGAGGGATTGACGAATGAGCATAGAGGCGGCCTCTGTGGCTGCATTTGTTCTGGTGCAACTGTTGTTGCCAACACCGGAAGACAATTAGCGGAAGTCAATATCACTGACAGAACCGCCATGTTAAGAAAAGGTTTCTTCATATGCGAAACAGTTTAATTGATGGAAAAAATATCGGTTGCAAAATTATTCCATTAAATTTCTGTTTGCAAATCAGATATTTAAAAATTGAGCCATTGGCGTGCAACAGTAAAATAATGGCGTTTTTTATAATCTTGGAAGCCAAATTGGGTGCTTGGTTATAATGTGATGGAGGGGATGTTTGCCTGAACAAGGAATTATTACTCAAAAAGCAGGAGGCTATCCAGAACGGATGGTCTCCTGCTTTTAAAGTATATATGCTTATAAGGCCTATAAGGCAGATGTTGGTTATGTGTTTTTATAAGGGGGGAATGTGGAGTCTGGCGGTCAGAAGCGGATGCCGATATTGGCTGAGAAATTTTCTATGGCGCTGAAGAGTGAATAAGTGCCGCTGCGATAGAGATGGCCATTCATTTTTCCGATAAGCCCGATAAAATAGTTGCCAAGATTATAGGTAAGCGATGTGCGTGCCGACACGTTGAGGGCAAACATCCATTTCTCTCCTTCGAGTGAGTCCTCGTAACAATGGCTTATGCCGAAAGAGGGCATTGCAGAGATATTATACAAGAGTTTCGGGGTGATCACCCAGTTGAATCCATAGCCTATAAGCAGGGCATATGATTTATAATGGAAAAGATAGGATTTGGCTGGAATAGTTAGATAGGGGAGGAGATTCTCCGGGAGTTTTGAGAAATCAAAATTGATCTTTTGATTCGCATAATTGAAACCTGCCATGAATGATCCCTGGCTCTTTTTCTGAATCTTGGAGAAATTATAGGCTGCCCCCTGGGAATAGCGTCGGTTATTGAAGAAATAATAGGCCTCGATGCCGAAATTATGTAATTCCACACCCGGAAACTGTTCCTTAAAAAAATGTCCTTTCTTGTATTTGCCGAATTTGCGCAGGAAGGTGCCGCCCGTGTTTTCCTGATAATATATCTCGGCATTAAAACGGGCACAGTTGAAACCGAATTCCCATTTTTTATGATTGGTGGAATTCCCCCCCACGATGTTGGCAATGTCATAGGTGTAACCATAGCTGACAGCCATATATTGAAGGTAGGCACCTATGTTGGAGTACAAATTACTCAGCATATGTGTGGTCAGCCTCTCGGGGAGAGTCATAAGATAACTGTCAACCCAGTTCTCATTGACTATTCGTGCTTTCCATCGCTTGCCGGTGCCGACCACATAATCAGGATCATAGGAGTTGAACGCCCGGTCACCCCAGTTGTAGATATTTACACAGAATTGCAGGAACTTTGGATAAATCACTGTTGTGTCTGCCATGTTTAGTTTCCCTTGTTTCACCAGATTCCACCACCATCGCTGTTCTCTCGTCTTGACCAATGGCTTTATATCCTGATTATCTGGTAAAGGAGCCTTTACGGCTATTTCTAAAGGTGCATATACACTTAAATCCGCCTCCGGAAGATTTCCGGCAGCGGATGTAAGTACAGAAATCATGCAGATTACTATAAATAGCAGTTGTGATTTCATCGGGTATTGATTTGTGACCGCAAAATTACTAAAAATTTACGGATTACGAAAGAGTCGGGGCGTTTGTTATTTGATCCCACGCTTGTTGAGTGCCTGCTGATAGCGACGTGCGTTGGCCATGTGTTCCTGATAGGTAGCTGCAAAGTTATGATAGCCAGAGAAATCTTCTTTCGCACACATGTAGAGATCTTCTGTGGGGGCAGAATTAAGCACTTGGTCAATAGTAGTTACACTGGTGGTGCGTATCGGTCCGGGGGGTAGGCCGACATTGCGGTAGGTATTATACGGCGAGTCTACCGTAAGATGATTGCTGCGTATTCTTCTGAGAGAAAAATCACCGAGGGCAAACTTCACAGTGGGATCGGCCTGAAGTTTCATTCCCTTGCGGAGACGGTTGATGTAAAGGCGCCCTATCTTTCCTTTCTCATCAACCTTATTTGTCTCTTCGTCTACAATGGAACATACGGTCATGATTTCCGCCGGTGTGCAGCCCATTGCCTTTGCCTTCTCGAGACGCTCCTCATTCCATATCTTGTTGAAGTTATCGCCTATCTTGCTCATGACTCCCTGTGGAGAGGCTGACCAATAGACCTCATATGAATCTTCCGGGAAAAGGGCAAGTGCCTGATCAGGTGTAAGGCCATATTGCTTCAGATAGTCCGGGTCCGTGACAAGACTAAGCAATTCTCCGGGAGTGAAGTCCAGTTTCGCTGCTATGCGCTGTGCAAGTTGTTCAAGGCCTCTGAAATGATTGATGGTCAAGGTAAGAGGCTCTTGCGCACCATGCGACAGGCGGTGTTCGGCCTGCAAGGGCGACATTCCCTGTTCAATCAGGTAAGCGCCATGACGCTCGCCATAGTCAGAACCACGCAACTTCGCCACACGCATCACTTTTGAGGCATAGCCATCGTCAAGATATTTTGCAATGGAGTCCTCCACCATTTCTTTAGTGGCTCCACGAGGAATCTTGATGAGGGCGTCTTTAGCCGCTTTCTCAAAGAGGAGGGGCATGCACATGAGCAATAACGCACCCAAAAGAGCAACTATGAGAAAGGTTATGACCAGCTTCTTCGTCTTCTTTTTGGAAACGGAGTCTCTTCTAATAATTTCATCATAATCCGGAGTCTGTGAAGTAGGGGGTTGGCCTTCCTGTGAAGGTGGGGTTGGTGCTTTCTCCTGGGTTGCTTTATCCTCCGGATTTGGAGTCACCGGCTCCTGTGGGGTGGGTGGAAGGGTTGGGTCTGCCATAATGTCGTGAATAAAAATAAAAGGGGGAGGTATGGAAGTTGACTAAAATGGCTCGCCCGGTTAAGAGCGAGCCACGTGTTTCTTATTTTGAGGAGGGCAATGGTTTATTTCCTGTCTTTTGCTTTCTCAAGCTGTGGTTCAAGAGCTGCGATTGAGAGATCTACGGCCTCTTCAAATGTGTTGGCAGTCTTGGAGGCGAAGAGATCGGGCATCCCGGGCACCATCAACTGGATGCCGGCTTCCTTGTTGAGAGCTGTCTCAGGCTTTACAAGCTTGAGATTTACCTCCACGTCGGTGATGAAGTCATAACGGCGTGTGAGTTTTTCAATTTTCTTGTTGACGAAAGCCATGAGCTTCTCGGAAATGTCAAAATGAATTGCTTTAATACTAACTTCCATAATATTATTATTTTATGGTTAAAAAGAATTGAAGTGGGAGCCAATCGGCCACATTCAGTTGACGATGGTTGCCTCCCTCCTCTACAAAGTAAACAACAAAACCGAAAGAATGGATTAATGGTATAAGCGGTTTTTTGATAAAAAATTATTTTTTCTTTGCGCGTGGGTGTGCATTATCATAAGCTTTTCTCATTTCAGAGAAAGAGACGTGGGTGTAGATTTGGGTCGTGGAGAGTGAGGAATGGCCGAGAAATTCTTTTACGGAGTTAAGGTCAGCCCCCTCATTCAGCATGGCGGTGGCGAATGAGTGGCGAAGTGCGTGCGGACTCTTTTTACGGCTTGATGAAGTCGCGAGGGTATGCTTTACAATAGTGTAGACTTGCATGGGGGTGATTCGTTTCCCCTTTATTACCAACAATGGCTTGGGGCTTTCAAGGTCAGGCCATAATGAGTCGCGCAGGTCCTGCCATTGCTTTATGTATTGCAACAGCTGTTGTGGCGCAGGCACAACCCTTTGTTTTGATCTTTTGCCGGTCACTTTTATTTCAGCTGATGAAAAACTTATGTCCGGGTCATTAAGTGACACCAGCTCTGCGCGGCGCAATCCGAGAGCATAAAGAATTTCTGTCACGAGCAGATTGCGTAGGTCTGTCTCACGGTCTTCGGAATCTGCAATTGCGGTTTCCTGACTTTGGAGGATACCTTCCATCTCATCTGTGCGCACAATGTCGGGGAGATAATGAGGTGTCTTGGGGAGATTAAGGTTGGTTGTGGGGTTATTGGTGATCAGGTCTCTTCTCATTAGGAATTTGAAAAAGGCTCTGAGGCTCTGAGCCTTCCGCCGGAGGGTGCGGGCGATGTTGCCTTCTCTTGCCATACCTGCAAGCCACGCTCTGATATCGGCTGTGGTGACGTCTGTGGGGTTAAATTCTTCGGGTCTGCCGTTGGTGAGCCATTCGGCAAACTGGGTGATGTCACGTTCGTAGGCTTCCGCAGTCAGTTCCGCGCGGTTAAGTTCGTGTCTAAGATAAGACAGGAAATCGTCTGTAAGCATATGCAAAGAGATAAATTGGTGGGGCAAAAAGTAAGTTAAGTCGCGGCAGAATAAAACCGATGCCTCACATAAGGTAAGGCATCGGTTATAGGGCTATCACCACCTCAGGAGGATGGCTATGCGTATGATCACGACAAAGAAGTCAGGGGCGCGATTATTCTTCGGCCTGACGGAGCTGCTGAACGTAGGCAGCCTTAATCATCTTCTTGCGGTTTGTGACAGAAGGCTTTTCAAATGCCTGACGTCTGCGCAATTCTTTTACGATGCCGGTTCTTTCAAATTTACGTTTGAACTTCTTGAGTGCTTTCTCAATGTTCTCGCCCTCTTTAACTTGTACGATAATCATTTGTTATGAGTTTCTTTTTTGTTAATTTTTTTCGTTTTGATTACTTATTTTTTATCATCATCAGCCTGCCGACAATGATATTTGGTTGCAAAATTAGACAATCTTATCCGATTGGCAAAATTTTTGGCAATAATCTTTAATATTTTTCGTGATTTACCTATTTGTTATAGCTCTCATAGGGTTAAACCGGATGATTTTCCCACTCATTCAGCAACCTGATCACTTCCGACACTTCCTCATCCGCCATCACCGGAGAAATGGGGATTGACAGCTCTTCACGATGGATTTTCTCACTGACCGGAAACGAGAACATGTTCCAATTTTTATAGCATTCCTGTCGGTGGGGCGGGATAGGATAGTGGATTAGGGTCTGCACCCCATTGTCGGCAAGATATTTCTGAAGCTCGTCTCTTTGCGGAGTGAATATTGGGAAGATATGATAGACGTTTTCCCCTGCCGGGGCTTCCGGAAGCATCCTGATCGCCGGATTGGTGATCTCCGTCATATATCTTTTGGCAATCTGAATGCGGCGTCGGTTGTCGGCGTCAAGGCGTGGAAGCTTTACCCGCAACACCGCTGCCTGAATCTCATCTATCCTTGAGTTCCTTCCCTTATATTGAAATATATATTTCCTTGCCGATCCATAATTGGCAAGGCTTCTGATAGTGGCAGCGAGAACTGGATCATCTGTCGTGACCGCTCCGCCGTCGCCAAGAGCTCCGAGATTTTTGCCGGGATAAAAACTATGGCCTGCCGCGTCTCCCAAAGAACCGGTGCGTCTGCCTTGAAACAGGCATCCATGAGCCTGGGCATTGTCTTCGATAAGTTTGAGATTATGCAGGCGGCAGATTTCCCCGATCTTCTCAGAGTAGGCACAACGCCCGTAAAGATGCACGATCATTATGGCTTTGGTTGATGATGTGAGTGCAGCCTCGATGTTTTCGGCTGAAATCTGACACGTTGCCGGGTCAGGCTCCACAAGTATGGGTCGCAATCCATTTTCAGTGATGGAAAGTATGGAGGCGATATAGGTATTGGAAGGCACGATTATTTCATCCCCCTCCTTCAATACACCCATTTCAATATATGCTCTGAGAATAAGGGTCAGCGCATCCAGACCGTTGGCACACCCTATCGCATATTGGCAACCGATGAAGTCGGCATATTCTTTTTCAAATGTCTTTGTCTCCTCCCCCTGAAGAAACCAGCCGGAAGCTACAACCCTGTTTATGGCCTCCGGGAGAGCCGGCGCAAAACTGTCGGTTACTTTTTTTAAGTCAAGAAATTTAATCATCAGATTTTAACGGAATAGGTGTCATAACAGATTGCCCTGGCTCCAAACCCTTCCTTTTGGCAGATAAGGGATTCATTAAGCACTCTGCCACCATCCTCGTTGGAAGTGCCGAAATCAAAATATCTGTAATTGGAATAAGTTTCGTTGATCAGCCGGTCAAATAAAATATCAATTGCTCCCCGAAGTTTCCCTTCCGGTGTGGCAGAAATATACTGTGTGTGAACGGTCTGCGTGGTTATGAATACCACTGTTCCTCCCATCATCTCTCCGTCAGGCGCAATGGCTGTGTGGAGTTTTATATTTCTTGGAAAAGCTTTTGCCAAGGCGGTGATTTCCTCAAGAGTATGCACCGGGGCGGCCCCATATTTGGAGGCGAGATTATCCTGGAGGATTTTCCAGAAACCCGCGTAGTCGGTTGATTCTTCTACTGTGATCCCGCTTCGCAACGCTTTCCTCGCGCCCGCTTTGCGATCTTTCCTGAAAATAAGCCGGTCAGGCATGAAAATGGAGGCCGACACATTTCTCACCATAAGATGTGCGTTAAGACGGAACAGCGCATAGAGATCTTCTTCTGCAGGCAGAGTGTGGTAGATGTGTGGCACAGGCTTTATGCGCAGTTCATCAAAACCCTTTTCCCGGAGCATGGTGCTGAGCATCTGAAAAAAATGCAGTGTGTCTTCTGTAGAGGTTTTCCTGCCCATTATATATCCTCCATATGTGAGACCTCCGTGTGCCGCTAACGTATTACCCATTTTGCACGCCGGCATGACAGCCTGAATTGAGCCTCCTTTTGTGAAAAATAGGGAATGATCGGTAAATCTGTCGGCATGATAGTCCATGTAGTCACGCTTGAGTAGGAACGTTCCGTTTTTGGAGCGTTCAATAAATTCGTCCCACTCCCTTTTCATGTCGGGTGAGTAGCGGGTGATCTCAAGTTCCGCCATAATGCTGATGATTTATTAGTCGTCTTCATCCTCATCTTCTGGAGCGATGGGATAAGATTTTAATGAAAGGAATTCTTCGTAGCTTCTTATGTAGTCGTTTTCATCATATAGGTCGGAAGCCAGAACCATACATACCGCCCCGGAAGAAAAATCCTCAAGCGTGTTCCATATTCCGGGCACGACGAGCAGTCCCTGATACGGATGGTTAAGCAGGAATGTGCGTTTCACCCTCCCGTCATCAAGCGTCACCGAGAAGCTGCCGCTGGCAGCCACAATTAGTTGCGACTGAACGCGATGGGCATGGCCGCCACGTCCGTGACCCCCCGGCACGTCATAAAGATAAAACACTCTTCTTACGTCAAAGGGAACAGTGATTCCGTTCTCCACCACAGTAAGGTTGCCCCTGCGGCGTGTGTGGTGTTGGCTGAGTTCTAAAATCGAACAGTCGTATACGGTGGAATTGTTCATTTACCGACGGTTTTAAGATATTGCTGGCGATCATAGATATAATCGTCAGGATCATATGGGGTGGAGGCGAGGATGAGAGCGAGTGAATTGGTGGAAAAGTTTGTAAGCTGCCGCCATATGCCGCAGGGCACGTAGAGACCGTAATATGAACGGTTAAGGGAAAACAGGCGTGGCTCGCCACCACAATCGGTCACTACGTCGAAGCTCCCGGAAAGAGCCACGATTAACTCGTGGCTCTTATAATAGGCATGTCCCTTGCGGGACTCACCTCCCGGAACATCGTAGACCCAATAGGCCCTCTTGATTTCAAAAGGGATATCTTTCATCTCTTCTATGACCGACAGGTTGCCCCGGCGGTCAAGAAATCGTGAGAGCTGGATAATCTGCGGGTTATTGCTCATACCATTTTGAATACATCAGATAGTTGCGAGCTATCTTCTCATTCATCTCCTTGGCTTTCTCAGGCTCCACCATCTTCACGAATTTGGCGGGACAGCCTGCCCATAGCTCGTGAGGACCTATTTTGGTCTTGCTGAGCACTACGGATCCTGCCGCCACTAATGCGCCTTCTCCCACCTCAGCATCGTCCATAACGATCGCTCCCATGCCTATGAGGGCGTAGTTGCGGATCTTGGCACCGTGTATGACTACGTTATGACCGATTGAGACGTCATCGCCGATTTCGATTGTCGATTTCTGATAGAGAGTGTGGAGCACACTGCCGTCTTGCACGTTCACACGGTTACCGATGCGGATTGAATTGACGTCGCCGCGAAGCACTGTGGAGAACCATATGCTGCACTCGTCGCCCATTATCACGTCACCAACCACTACTGCGTTTTCCGCCAGAAAGCAGTCTTTCCCGATTACAGGGGTGAATCCTCTTACTGATTGTATTATAGCCATGATTTTTATTGCTGATTCCTGTTTTTATTTCCTGTTATTTTTATCTTGAGATAGGCTGGGTTTTCTTTTTCATCCATTCTGCTTCTGCCGGAGTGAGGAGGGGTGTGAGACGGTCACACACCATCTTATGGTAGTTGTTGATCCAATCAATTTCGGCATCTGTCATTATGGTGGTGTCAAGAAGTGTTGTGTCAATCGGGAAGAGAGTGACTGTGCGGAACTGGAGGAACCGTCCGAAATCAGTGTTCTCCCAGGGTTCCACCACCATGAGGTTTTCAGTGCGGATGCCGTATTGGCCTTCTACATACAGTCCCGGCTCGTTGCTGTTGACCATTCCTACTTCAAACGGAGCGGGGCGGCGCTTAGTGCATATGCTCTGCGGCCCCTCATGGCAGTTGATGAAGAATCCGACTCCATGGCCTGTGCCATGATAGTAAGCCTTACCTTCGTTCCAGAGGAACTGACGGGCGAGTACATCAAGCTGACCGCCACGTGTGCCTTCCGGGAATTTGATTGTGGCGAGAGCTATGTGTCCTTTGGCCACAAGGGTGAAGTTATGTTTCTGTTCATCAGTAGGCTTGCCGAGTACCACTGTGCGCGTGATATCGGTTGTGCCGTAGACGTACTGACCGCCTGAGTCAACAAGTAGCAGACCGTCGCCCTCAATGGCTACGTCTGTCTCTGCCGTGGCCTCATAGTGAACAATGGCACCGTGTGCATTCCATCCGATAATGGGAGCGAAACTTTCATCAACGCATGAAGAATCAGCAAGACGCAACGCACGTAGACGTTTCCCAAGCTCTACTTCGGTAAGTTTGCCCGTAGGATATTCCTGCTCCACCATCATGAAGAAGCGCGTCAGGGCCACGCCGTCTTTTTCGAGGGCTGTCTCAAGATTGGCAATCATTGACTGGCTTTTGATGCTCTTCAATCGGGCCACGCCGGCACCACCGAACACCGGTGTGCAGCCTACGCAATCATAAAGGCCACGTGCTGTCTTTTCCGGATCCATGAGCAGACGGGTCTCCTTAGGCAGATTCCTGACAAAATCCGTGACATTGTCATAAGGCTGCACCTCTATGTTATATTTCTTTAGGAATTCGTTCACCTCCTCGGAAAGTTTCTCTGTGTCGATGAAGAGCACTCTTCTGGAGTTGTCAACGTAAAGATAAGCCACGAAAATAGGGGAGAAGGCGATGTCGCCGGCAGTGCGTAGGTTGGTGGCCCATGCAATATCATCAAGAGCCGAAATGAGCACGGCATTGGCAAGCTCATTCTTAACCTCAGCCATTATGCTCTGCATCTTGCTGTCAACGGTTTCGCCTACGATCTTCTCGTCATGGATGAAAAGTTTGTTTTTGGGACGCTCAGGACGGTCGGGATATATATAGTCAAAGATAGGGAACTTGTCATTAAACTTTATGTTGTTGTCGGAAAGTTCCTGTTCAAGTCTCTGTGCATAGGATATTGAGAAAGTCATGCCGTCGATACCTACTGTCTGGCCGGCATTAAGGTTTTCCACCACCCAGTCGATCAGGTCAACGGCATCAGGGCCATTCTCTTTCATCATGGAGAATCCGGTGCCCTTTAGTTGCTCTTCAGCCTGGATGAAGAAGCGGGAGTCAGTCCAGCATAAGGCTTTGTCAGCAGTTACCACAGCTGTGCCGTTAGTGCCGTTTTCGCTCCAGAAGCCTGTGAGCCATTCGCGGCCTCGCCAATGGGCCGGGGGGAGCTCTGACTGATGTGGGTCAGTGCCTGAGATGACCACCGCATCAATGCCGTGATCTTTCATGGTCTTGCGAAGCAACGCAAGATATTCAAGGTTTTTCTTTTCCATTATTAAATATGGTTTTTGATTCTAAGCGTAAAGTTAATGAATAAACTGCAAGCAACAAAAATAATTACCAAAAATTTGTTTGACAGTTATCTGATTCCTCTGACTTTTTTCAAAAAAAGCACGTTTATTCCTCTGACTTTTTTCAAAAATAATGCCTTTATTCCTCTGGCTTTTTTCAAAAATAATCATAATCTTTTGATAAGTAGTTGAAGTATATTATCCTTGGCCACATGAACTACATACCAAGACATATTGATAAATTTCTTCAGGCTTGGAAAGTTGATAAATACCGCAAACCGCTCTTTATAGAGAATAAATCCCTTCGCTCGGCAATCGAACTTCACTTGAAAATTTCAACAAAATTATCATTAACTCCACCCCTAATGCCGATGTCGACATTAAGGCGCTCTTACCTACAGCATTGCCATCCATAATAAATATTATCCCTCTATATGCGATCTACAATTACCGCAACTATTTAAGCAATAATCCATAAAATTTTGCCTCATTCAAAAATCATTATAAAAATCTCGTTATGATTTGGACATTGGATTGATTTGGAGCAAAACTGATTTTTCCGTCTTTAACGATCCCTTTTTCTCCGGAATATAACTCAGTAAGTGTTTCGCCATCTTTGAAATATGGTGATACCTCTATCTCCTCCCGATCAATTGCCTTTAACCGAATGAGTACTGTGTCAGAAGGTGTATATCTAATGCAAGTATGTTCGTTAAGAGTCTTTTGTCTGCCGGAGCCTATTGCAGGGTGATTTTTTCTGATGTGGGAAAGTTTTTGGAAGTGGGTAAGTAGAGTGGTGTCAATGGACTCCCAGTTCATATCCGATCGGAATGCTTGTGCGCTATCCACATTAAAACGTGCATCGCTTAGTCCACGTCCTGTTTCGTCTCCATAAAAAATTTGAGCTATTCCGGGAGCTAAGAGAAGGGTAGTGGCGCAGTCAGTCATGTTGTTCATGTCGGCATCTCGATGATAGGAATTGTTCAGATAATTGAATGGGAACCAATTAGGGTGAGCTGCGATGCTGTCGGCATAAGCTTGCCACACATAGACAATGCCGTCAAGATCTCCTTTTTTAGGGAAATTACAATTCACCATATTGGAAAATCCGGCGTCTGCATATTTCTGCTTGTATTCTATCCCTGACGGTTCGAAATCACCGGTCATGAAAAAGTTGTCGGTCCATTTTGATGCGGCGTCATCGGGGTGTTGCTCCCTCCATCTTTTGAGCGCATTATTGCAGGCCTGATATAATTCTTTCCATCGATTAGTATGTACGTTTTCCACAATATCACATCTGAATCCGTCAATACCAAATTCCTCAACCCAAGACGCAATCCATGCAATCAAATATTGCGACGGACTCCAATCCCTATCTACCCTTAGATTTTTTGACAATGGATTAACCCAATCATCATTAGCGTTCTTCTCTTTCTCCCACTTCTTTTTTAGGAAAGCCGGAATGGGAACAACCTCGTCGCTTTCATCTTTGAAATCCGGCATTCCATATAGGGTAGCCTCAAGGGGATTGTTTTGATCCCAATCTTCGTCGGGCATACGGATCCAGCCTCGGTCATACCAGCCATTCCAATTTAATCTGTTTGCGAAAAAATTATCAAAACTCCATTCACGTATATGTCTTGCGGCTTCTGCTTCTGTGAGGCCGGTGTCGGCAAAACCATATTGCACGGCATCAAGCAATGTCGGGTAGCCGGGGTCATTGAGATTTGCTCCAAGCATGACTCTAATCCCTTGACTGTGGAGAGTGTCGACTAATTCACGAAATTCTGCGATTGTGCCATAATTTTTGTCAATCTGGGTGTAGTCAAGAGGATAATAACCGTGATAACCATAATGTGGAAAGTCGTTTATCTCCCCGCTGCCTGACATCCAGCCATGTATCTGCTCATACACGTCAGTCATCCATACTACGTCAATACCCAACTCTGTGAAGTATCCCTCTTTGGCTTTTTCAAGCATCCCTTTGAAATCACCTCCGTGAAAGGTAGCGGCATTAAGTTGTTCGCTACCATAGTCAACTATTCGGCCGTAGTTGACATCGTTGGTAGGATCACCATTACAAAACCTGTCGGTGATTACAAAGTAAACGGTAGCATTTCTCCAATCAAAGCCATTATTGATTTGAGCTGCGCAGGCATACGAAAGGCTTAGAATCAATAAAATAGTAAATATGTAATTTTTCATCGCATGAATTTTTGATGCAAAATTACATCATTGATTCTTCTTTTGAAATACTGAAAAATAACCACTCCTTACATTAAATTCATAGCTGTGGCAGCCATTATTGCTTCTACAGAATTGCCGACGCTTAGTTTTTCAAGTATATTTTGGCGATGTCGGTTCACAGTATGTATGCTTATTCCCAGCATGTCGGCAATCAGTTTGCTTGGTTTGCCGGATTTGATAAGCTTGAGCACCTCTTTTTCCCTGTCAGTGAGTATGTGGGAGCGTCTTTCGGAGAAATCAGGAGTAAGGCACTCTCCGGTTGAGCTGTTGACTATTCGGGGCGAAATGCCATGATTATCCATCTTGGCGTCTGCAAAGTCATAGCAGCACAAGATAAGCCATATTTTACCTGCCGGAGATAGCTGAAGAATTTGTGTGCTATTTGCCACCGTCATATACTCTCCGGTTTGATTCTTTATTCTGAGGCTGCAAATAGCTTTGTAGTCTAACTTCTTTTCGGGAGAGAGTCCATCGACAAACTTGAAAAACTCATATTCCAGCATACGCTTGTCCACTAAGTCCTCAGGGTGGATTTTGTTGTAGATCTCGTCTTCATCGCTGGAGTCTACCTTTATCATGTTTGGAGAGATGCCAAGCAGAAGCCCAAACCGTGAACCGAAAACCCAGGATGTGTCGTTTGATGCATCAGTGATCACCCGGCAATCGCCATCTATAGCTGCGCACTCACCAATTTGCCGCAATCGGCTCTCCGCCAATTTCGGGTCAAGAGTCTCCTCCACGAGATTTTGCGCCTCATAGATGCTGTTAAGTTCCTTCCTTAAAATGTCCATATTGACTCATAAATTGCCGTGATAACCGAAGAATCACCGCAGACTTTGGATCTCTTCAAAAGATAATCCAGTCATTTCCTAGTTGAAATCCATCACCGCAACTGCAAACACGGGGTCAAGGTTATAGTCCCATCCGGCCTTACCCTGCCCGGCTCCCGAACACGAACTTGAATCCGAAGTCGGTCTGCAGGTTCAGATAGGGGGTCTTAATGTCTGACATATGAGATAAGTCTTTTATACATGCAAAGATAAAAACTTTTTTCCTAAAATCAAAAAATCAGGTTCGTTTTTCAAAAAACTTATAATATCCTCGCAAAAACGCTTTCAATTTTATAGAGCACACAAACCCAATTATGAACATTTTCCCAACCTCTTTTGAGTACAATTTAACTTTTTCATAAAACCGATGTGACTTTACTGCCACAGAAGGAGTGTCAAGAATCACATGTCTGAAGTTATTCCTTCTAACAAATTAAATAAAGGTCTTATACAGTGTCAGTCCTATTTTCTGAGAACGATAGTCTAACTTTACGAAGAACTTCTTTAGAACACACCATTCGGAATCAAATTTCATCAAACCGATTGTGCCAATTACTTGGTTTTCATTGTCTAAGACGATCCAAAAATTTCCACCGTTGGTATTATAGTATGCCACAATGTCATTCAGATCAGGCTGCTCTTCAATGGAAAGTCCGATACCTGCCTCATTATTCTGAATGTCAAGAATCAGAGTGATCACCTCTTTCTTATAGGTGTCGTTATATTTAATAATCCGAAGCCTTTTTGACTATTCCTTACTAATTGTTTCGTAATTTTTGGAGCTATGAAAGCAGGGGAGAGGAGGGAAAATAATAAGAAATAATTGGTAAAAAAAGGACAATATTTTGATTTAAATTGGTAAAAATGGAGCATTAGTGGTCAGATAGGGTAAAATTGGCACAGATTTTGAAAATAAATTTTGCAGTTTCAAAATAAATAACTAATTTTGCACCGTGATTAAACGATAAGGATATCCGACGCATGAGAGCATGGAGATCGGACTTCCAAAATCGAAAAAGGAAAAATGGCAAGTCAAAAAGCTTTTAAGTAATAGTGATATAAATTGTAAGTTAGTGGTTGAGTTAGGCAACTCAGGCTTGTGAAGGTATGACAGTCTACAAGATCACAGAGCGGCGGAATGTTGTGAAACAGTCTGCCGTTTTTGATTTTTATACCTTGTTTTTTAACCCTATTCAATCCATGTGTTGGAATTTAGGGGTCAATGTAAATATCCATCATTGACCCTCTTTTGCTTGCCCCCTTACATTGGTTTGGAAATTATTAAAATTTTATTTTGAGTTTTCTATTGAAAGATTTGGTGGATTCCGAAATTTGTTATTACTTTGCGGTCGAAGTTGCTTATTGCGGTACAAGAGTGTGCTGTCGGAGCAACCGTATTTTTATTTATTAACAACGGGTGTTGTTGATTTTTTCTGTTTATCAAACTTGGCCGTTTGACCCACAAGAGAATAATCAATATTACGCTCGCATCGAGATTGCTGTATATATACCTGTCTTGGCGACAGGAAAAAGCAATAGCGGTGTGGCTGTCTATTGACTTTTCTTGTGGGAGGTTGGCCAAGACCTGATAAACGAAAGTCAACAGGTTTCCACACCTTTTTTATGTTCACTTTCTATCAGGGAGCCGTAGGAAAAACAACCAATCTCACCATGAGAAAAGCTCTTATTGCGAGTGTATTGATGCTGATATGCACTCTCGCAGCGATGGCGATTTCGCCGTCAAGGCATGAAAACAAAGTCATGTCCCCATTCAAGTTCAAGGCCGAGCAACCACAGAAATTCTCCCGGCAATCAAACCTCACTACATTCATAGATTTAACGTCGGAGGTAGAGAAAGAGCGTCTTGCCAAAAAAGGTATTAGGGTATTAAAGTCATTTAATAATATGATTAGTGAAGCTGATAGTATCACTTCTGCTAAAGTTTCCATGCACGAGGATGAAACAACACATATCCTTACCGTTAATCTCCTTTATGATAAAGAAGAAGTAAAATCTCTAATAAATGCCATCGCTTTTCCTAATTACACCGAAGATGATTGGTTTTTTTACGAATCTGTCCAGGAGGCTGCACCTGAGAGCATAGAGTTTGTTCTTCCACCTGGAAGTTATGATATTATAGTGATTTTTGAAACATCAGATATGAGTTTTATAATTTTGACAGCGAGTGCTGTGGAAATGACAAATAATCAAGAGATATGTTTAAATTCAAATGATGCTACAATTGATATTGCATGGAATGCAATTATGCCTGATGGAACTATCCCATACGTAGAGGCTAACGTATATGAGCCCGAAACTTTCGAGGTAATCGATCATGTTAACGGAGATGCTATTCTTATAAATAATAATGTAAGCATCAGAAATAAAAAGCATAAAGGCTCTATTTCAATAGAATTTCAACCTATGACTGTAATTGTGGGTGATTCAACGATTGAAACTCGTTTAGGAAATATTCGAAGCATGCCTAATGAAGATTATGGTTATTATTTTGAGAAGAATATAATTACACAAGATGGGGGTTATTTTATTCTTTTAGATGCTAATGCGGTGCAATCTTGTTTTGTTACTAATGACATAAATAACTATGTTACGTTGAAGCCAGAATTTTCTGAGACTCCATATCAGCCCCAACCTATGATTTTTGATTGGGAGGAAGAGTACTACAGCCTAGAGTTTGATAAAAATAAAACTTTTTGTCTTAATTTAGCCAATATCGAAAATAACCAATTTTCAAGCTTATCAACAATGGGTATATTTGGAGCAGAAGATGAGATAAAGAAATGGATACATGTGTGTCAGAATCCTTTGATTTCTAATGAATATAAAATTATGCCTATTCCTACTTTATTAGAAGATTGGGAAATTAATTATAGTACAACTGGTCTACCAATAGATC
>CAZQSD010000005.1:0-55864 GCA_964595885.1 uncultured Sangeribacter sp. | reverse complement strand
GGCAAATTGCAAAATGATGAAAAAATAATTAATTTTGCATTATCATATTTAACCACAGAGAAAATAAATTATGGCTGCTTCCCGCTACTCCCTATCCTTACAGACTTTGGTAATTGTCGTTGTGTTGGCAGTTGCCATGTGGCTCGGCTATTATTGGATAGACAGAGAGGAAGTGGTATATTCTAATTATAGTAAAGAAGAATTAGGAAAATTTCTTGATCAAGGCTACCAATTCATTCAAGCCAATGAACTTGACTCAGCTTTGACCATATATTCAATGGTGGCTAATTCCTGCTACGGCAACAATAATCCGGACTATGTGAGACTGCGTGCTCAGGCATATAACAATATCGGTTATGCTCTCTTATATGATAAACATGATTACAGTGGGGCATATGCATTTTTCCTCAAGGCATTGGCAGATGCCAAGGAATCTGCCTATGAAGAGCTCTATCCATATATTTACCTGAATTTAGGTAATATACAACTTAATGGGAAACCGGAAGAGGCACTGAGGCTGTATAAAGATGCTTTTAATTCAGCCATGTCATCAAATAGTGTTGCTGTTGTCAATATTTCCTTTGTCAATATGATTAATGTGGCTATGGATCTGCATAAGTTAGATGACGTCAGCAACGAAATGACCCGCTATGCTTCTTTTGAAATTCCGGATTCTGTTCCGTTGAAGCATTTTTCCGGATTGATACATAGTGGAGCAGAAGCAATGTTGGATTCTGATTATTCCAAAGCTTCCGATATTTTTGACAAGGCATCCAAGGATATTGATTCAGGATTGACTCCGACTCACTATGAAGTGCAGGCATACGGCAATCGGGCTGAGGCGATCTTAGCTATGGGTGACACTATTGGGGCACTGAAAGTGATGCGTGATATGGAAACAGCCACCTTACGCGCCGCTACTCCTGAGGCGCGGTGTAATTTATACGCTATAATCTCCAATATATATGACAAGTTGGGACGTTCGGATTCGGCTGACATTTATCATCTCCGTCATCTTGAGCTTGCCGATTCTATATTCGGTTACAAAGACGGATTCCATCTTGCCAATATAGAAACACAAGGGAAACTTGACGAAATGGGGGAGCATTACCGTAAGCTGACTCGTCGTCACAGCCGTAGTCGGTTATTGCTTGGTCTCGGAACGTCACTACTTTGCATTATTTTGATTTTCTCACTTATAACATACTATCAGAAACGGAAAGCTACTGAGCTTCTTAAGTCCTTATATGTGCGGCATCAGCATATACTCGAATTGCAGAAAGCTTCAGATACAAGGCTGACAGCCGATTCTACCGGTGATGTATCTACTAATGAAAGTATAAAAGATAATGATGGCGATGGAGTTTCTCCGCAGGAGCCGAAGGTATCAGAGAGAGTAAAATATCAGACATCTGCCTTGACAGAGGAGGATAAGCAGAAATGTGCCAAACTTCTCACCGAGGTTGCTGTCAATACCGACTGTCTGTTCCGCATGGGTTTCTCTGTAGAGCAGTTGGCAGAAGAGGTAGGCATGAAAGAGAAGGAAGTGTCACAAGTCATAAATGAGATGTGGAATATGAATTTTAACGCATGGGTCAATTCGTATAGATGCCGTGAGGCAGCCGCGCGACTTGCCGACCCCGCATATGATCACTTGACCATTGAGGGAATTGGTGAAGGATTAGGATTCCGCAATCGCTCTCACTTTGCATCAGTATTCAAACAATCGGTGGGCATGACCCCCGCCGAATATCGCCGCACATCGCGCCTTGTGGGATGATTCAGTTGGTTTGCGCGATTACCATCATTCTATGGGTCTTGAGTAATATCTTTAATTTTATTATAATCAGATTGTTACTGATTTCGTTCATCATTCCGTGATTTCGTTCATTAGTTTTAATGCTATGATAGTAATTTTGCAACAGTAAAATTATTCACTTCTAACAATTCTTGTATGAGACGAAAATTATGCTTGACTATGGTTGCCGCATCTTTGGCAATCCCGGCAATTTTCAGTGCGACACCATTGACACTGAATGACCATGATAATCTTTCCAAAGGAGGATTCTCTATCATGTCTGCCAGTACCCCTGTAAGTAAGACACCCGCCCCCGCACGCTTGGCTCCCCGTTATAATTCGGGAGAGATCTTGGAAGAGATCGTGGTGGTAGATGAGGATTTTTCTCTTTTTACGGCAGGCACTCAAGAGGAGCCTGATGAAGAGTTTCTCGGCATACCTGGTGAACCATATATTGACAATGAATTGACCAAAGAGCCTGGTTGGAGCACCAACTACGCTACTCAGGCAGGCGGCGCGTGCGCTCTGAATACTCCTATCGGTGGATTCATCAATACCCCTATCGGTGACTATTCAGGTAAAGTTTCGGTTTCTTTCCGTTTCAAGAGACTCAGCCCTGATCCGGTGTCTGCCTCTATGGGCGTTATCTTGGCTGGCGGAGATATTTGGTATCCTGAAGTTTTGGATATGGCTTTTGTAACCATTGGGGAGGAAGAAATCAATGGTGAAGGTGAGCTTGATGAAGAGGGCTGGAAGAACTTTTCATGTACTTTTTCTAATGAATATGCCGGCAACGATGGCTTTATTCAGTTGGGTGCTTACTATTGCCAAGTGTTGGTTGATGATATAAAGGTTAGCATTATTGATGATGGCAGCGTGGCTGCGCCAACGGTGCTACCGGCATCTGATTTCACTTTGACAGGCTTCACTGCAAAATGGTCTGAAGTGCGTTTGGCTGATAGCTATTTATTCTCTCTTTATCATGAGGAAGTTGTTAGTGATCCATTGGAAGAAACCTACGATTTTGATGGCAACTCGGCTGAACCATGGACACTCGATGGCATCACCACTACCACTTCTGACCAAGGATATGAAGGATCAGCTGCATTTGTTGTGGATCAGAATTCCTATATTACATCTCCTGTATATGATGGTCGTCTTGCCTCCATCTCCATTTGGATGCGTAATATTGGTGAAGACCCCTATTATGCCTCTGTTACCCTTCAAGGATTTAATGGTAAAGAATGGACAGACGTTGGCACAATGTATACCGCTATGGTGCCTTTTGATGAAGAGGGTGGTACTTTGGTAATTAATTCTTCAACACGTCCATCTTTTTATAACGCATTTAATCAAGTTCGATTTGCATTCCAGGGATGGGATTATGAAGCAGAAGATGGTATTGCCTCTCAATTGGTGATTGACCACTTGGAGATAGAGACTTTATCTGGCGTAGAGAAAAAGTATGACATCACAGAAATGCCAACCTCTGAATGCATGATGGTATTGTCAGACCTTGATGCGTATGAAGACTACTATTACGAAGTTGGATCTGTAAGGGGTGAAAATAAGGAATGGTCATCACCAATGTTGGCTTTTGGAATCTCCACACCGGAAGTGACCGAGGCATCTGATATTACTATATTTTCTTATACTGCTAATTGGCTTCCAACTCCTAAGGCATCTTTATATAGGGTGAGAGATCTCGGTGTCTTTACGGCTGAAAAAGATATTAATGATTGCGAAATTCTTTATGAATCCTTTGGAGTAGTTGAGGGTGGCACACGCGAGGAGCCTCTTTCTTTGGAAAACGGATTTACTCCTTGTAGTCTTGATGAATATACGGTTTATCCCGGTTGGATTGGTGCTTCAACTATAATTGCGGATGGCATGGTAGGTGCCGGTGGGGCAGGATTTGCATATATCCAGACTCCGGAGTTGACTCTTTCAAACTCGAATGGTGATTTCAGCGTAGAGATAACGGTTGATCTTCTTTATGACGATGCTATATTGATTACTCCCTCTTCAGCAGATGCGGAATATATAGGATTTGAGGCAGTTGAAGGGGAAAACACGGTTGTCCTCGACTATCATAACGGCAGCTCTAACGAGACATTGAGAATCTCAAGCCAGTATGGTGCGCCTTTCTATATCCGTGACATTACCGTAACGCAGGATCTTAAGAAAGATGAAAGCGTGTTCACATATCTCAATGGAAAGGTAGTTGACGGGGATTGCAATAGCTTCATCTTTGATAATGTAGATTTCGACAACTATTCTACCCACGCTTATGACGTTATGGCAATCTATAATAAGGATCTGAAACAGTGTGTGTCAGAACGCAGTCCATATGAGATGGTCAGCTATTCTACGGATGTCAAGATACTTGAAAAGGATATGGCCGGTTTAGTTGTCAAGTCAGGTAAAGGATTTATTGAGGTAGAGAGCGATGCAGCAACGTCTGTTGCAGTCTTGAGCATTGACGGTAAGACCATTGCCGTAGAAAGCCTAAACAACGGTAATACAGCTACTTTCGCTGTCACTCCGGGCATCTACATCGTAAAAGCAGCCGACAGCAGCCGCAAAGTGATTGTGAAGTGACCTCGCTTACCACTAACTAATTCGTTTAATTTTCCCCTGAACCACTGGGATGGTTCAGGGGAATGTTTTCTGTTAAAAAATATTAGATGGTGGTGAAGTCGGGATGTGAGGTTAGGAAGGAGGAGATGGTGGCAGCGATTTGTTTAGCGTCTTCCAAGAGATTGCCGTCCCATGTTTGATGGGCGCGACTGTAGAAAGGAGTGCGTGCTGCGAGTTGGAGGCTGATTATGTCGCGGATTTCTTCGTCTGTGCGGTTTGCCAACAAGGGACGAGTGTGTCGTAGCAGTGTCAGTCGGTTATAAAGGCACTCTTCAGTGGTCTGGAGCCATAGGGTAGTACCCCTATTATTCATTATATCCATATTGTCAAAGAAACATGGAGTCCCACCACCGCATGAAATAATAGTATTTTCTGATGAGCTCACCTCAATGAGCATGTCTCGTTCAATTTTTCTGAAACCATCTTCGCCATGTTTGGCAAATATTTCAGGGATAGTGGAAGCATAACGCTTTTCAATAAAGTGGTCAAGGTCAATGAAGCGTAACCCCGTAGCTTCTGCCAGGGATTTCCCAAATGTGGTTTTCCCACAACCCATATATCCTATAATAAACAATGGTTTCATACATAAATAATTATCAGTCAGAAATTAATAATGAGCAATTTCTATAAGGAGAATTTAATTTTATAACTTAAAGCGAGATTGCAAAAGTAAGAAAAAGTTTTCATATTATCAATTGTTTCTTTGTCTTGTAAAAATAAAACATTACCTTTGTAAATATATACTAATTATGGGCCAAATAATTAGTTATAACGGAATAATAATTTACTATTATCCCGGTGATCATAATCCTCGTCACCTACACGTATATGCCGGTGACGAAGAGTTTACAATTTCTTTTGTTGAGCGGCTAATTGACGGGAAGGCACTGTCATCTACTCTAGTTTTCCATCCCCCGGCCTCAGGGTCAGTTTATGTTAGGGGAGGTGAGGATGCGGCGGGTGGAGTTGGAGACAGCATGGCGCTGGCGAGGTGACAGGGATCTATAGTATCTTTCCCATGCGCTTTTCTGAGCTTTTATAAGATCAGTGTGTTGCTGCAACATCTTTGCGTATTTGTCTCCGGTTGTTTTAGATGCCATTTCCTTAAGCAGGTTGGTATATGCGATCCCTTCATAGAAAGTAGTGTCAGCCACTGTCATTGATCCAGCCGGAATCTCAGTATATGGGTAGTGCCTTTCAATCATGGCGATGGCTTGTGCCGGTGAAATAGTATCACCTTCTCTCAACAACTCCTGTGCTGTGATAACCATATTTCCTCTTTGACGGCGGTCATGATCTGTTATGATAGGATCCCGGTAGTAAGGTGTGTTGGTTTTGGCTTTCAGTCGCTCAAGTGATCTTTTTAAATTGTCGGACAATTCCTTTCTGTAGCACGAATCAGAGAGGTTAGGATCATAAGAATGATAGCCATATCCATTTTTTATAGCTGATGACACCGCCTTATAGAAGTCTTTTTTTATGGGATAAAGGAAGATAAGGGGTTTAGGATCTTTTGATTCATTGTTTGTGGCTATGAGGTCAAGAAGCATGAGGGTCTGGAAAGGTAGCAACCCTCCTGAAGTCAGGGAGCGAAGGCTCACGGTCAAAGTGTCAGCCATGTCGTTACCCAATAAGAGAACCTTGCTGTGACGGAATTGGGCTGCGCCTGATTTATCAGCATAAAGTTCTTTCAATGCTTGAATCAACGGCACAGGCACTGTGTCGGCGTCCGGGGCAATGCGGGTGAAGGCATACGCACCATAGGCGATGTCGGCGGGAGTGGCAGTAAAACACCCGACGGCAGCATTCTGTTTCATCAGATTGACCACATATGCCGGTGTGGTGAAATAAGACACATCTATTACCATATGCTGCTTCCCTATTCCCTCCGTTTCCTGTCCATACCAAAGAGGGAAGGTATGATTGTCGCCATATGAGAAGATTATTGCCGGGCGATGCATTGAAAGTAGGTCGGTTGCAAAGTCAAGAGGTTCGGAGCGGCCTGCGCGTTGGTGGTCTTTATAATTTTGTGCTACCATTACACATGGGGCAGCCAATGTGATGACAGCGCAAAGAGGAGCGAAAATTCTGGCGTCAGACAAATTCCTTATTCGTCTGAGCAGGAGCAACAGCCACATTATTCCAAACCCTATCCATATGCAGAAGGCCATATATGAGCCAAGAAAAGAATAATCCCGCTCTCTGGCTTCGCCGGGGGTCTGGTTAAGATAGACTACAATCGCTAACCCCGTCATAAGAAACATAAGGGTGATGATCGCCTGACTTCTTTTCCCGCTACTTCCGGCGGTAAAAAGGTAACAGAAGCCTAAAACTCCAAGAATAAAAGGGAGTCCGAAATAGACATGTCTACCGGGATTGTCTTTCCCGGCATAGGCCGGAAGAAGAGATTGGTCGCCGAGCATTATATTGTCAATAAGAGGAACCCCCGTGATGAAATTGCCATGTTCTATTTCTCCGGTAGAATGAATATCATTTTGCCGTCCTAAGAAATTCCAGAGCACATAGCGGAAATACATATAATATGCCTGATAGGAGATAAAGAGGTTGAGATGTTGCAAGTAGGTAGGTCGCCATGAATACTTCTCTTCACGGGAGCCATCTGCAAGCATTCTTCCCACAGGGTTGCCAAGAGTGTCGAATGCCTCAGAGATCTTTACTTTAGACATTGTCTCTTTGTCCATTCCCGCCCAGTCGGCATAACTCTCAATGTCGTAGGGTGAATTCCCGGTGATTCGAGGGAATACCATATCCAGTTCCGGGGTTGTGACCCGTGAGAAGGAATGGTCAGTTACGATATAACCATGTCTATTGTCTTCTGCTATACGGGAATTGGCGGCAGAGTCCCTTCCGGTCATCATCCCGCTGCGCGGATATAATCTTGCTTCCGGCATATAAGGCGCATATAAGGCTTTTTTACCTTTCAGGGCATATCGGGAATATGAGGGGTGGGGATTGCCCGGAGTCCATTCCTCACGGAGCATCGGCTTGCTATAGGGGGTGGCACCGTAAAACAAAGGTTTTGCCCCATACTGGTCTCGCGATATGTAAGATTGCAGAGCAAAAATATCTGTAGGTGCCGCTTCATTCATTGGGGGAGAGGCGTAACCGCGTATCAATATCAGAGCGAAAGATGAATAACCCAAAAGAACAAATGCAGTCATCCAATTGAAAGTCAGCAATGACTCCCGGGAAAGCCTGATCACATAAACTGCACCAATAGCTAAAACCAGGGATATGCCACCCCCTAAAATAATATTGTCACGGAAAACAAAAGCTCCTGACAGCCATATCGAGAAAAACAGAGCTGTCACCATTATAAATCTATTTCCACGTGAAAGCATCAGCGAGGCTATCGGGAACGCTATGCATAGCAGCAACGCAAACGCTATGACACCGGTGAAATAGGGCAGTCTCAGACAGTTGACTGCAAGCAATTCAAAGCATATAGCCCATGACAAGACCCCCTGCATTATTCCTATCAAAATGACCCCGACCACACCCAACGATAGAATAATAGCTGTCCATGCTTTACGGGTGGCATGTCGCGGATACCTTCTGAACACATAAATGATAGCAAACACCGGGATGCATAACAGGTTAAGTTGATGCACTCCCAGAGATAACCCTGTGATATATGCTACAAGAATCAAGAGCCGGTTGCCCCTGCTCTCGGATGGCTCCCGTGCCCACATGATCATCAGCCATATGGAGAGGGTGGTCAGGCAAGCTGACATGGCATACACTTCCGCCTCAACAGCAGAGAACCATGCGGAGTCGCAGAAAGAAAAGCATGTGCCGGCAGTAAAAGCGCAGCATCCGGCTATGACATTGAGAATCTTTGCCGAGGTGCGGCTTTTGCAATGACTGCTGTTTATTCCGGTGTAAAGACACAAGGCGTAAGTGATGCGGGCGAGGAAGAAAGATGCGAATGCCATGAAGAGGGCGCTGCATGCATTTATGACCACCGCATGCATCCCGGTAGGGAAAAACATGGTGGCAAAGCGCATGGCAAGCATCCACACCGGATTGCCCGGAGGATGACCAACTTCGAGACGGGATGCGCAGGTGATATATTCAGGGCAATCCCAAAATGAAGCCGAATGATCAATTGTCAGCAGATAGACGATAGCTGACAGCAGAAACACTCCCCATGATGAGATGTTGTCATACCTTGAATTATATTTTACACTGAAGTCACTCATTTATTTCCCTATCCTTTCTGCTTTAGAGCTGCATCGGTTTACCACGAACTTAACGCGTGATTCCCTGGTCAAGCAGTTTATGTTTCACCATCATTCTTATCGGGGTGGGGAGTATGCCCACAAAAAAGATAGAGAATCTGTTTAGCCAGCCGTTGATATACTGCTTCTTTTTGCGCAACATCTTGTTGAGGGCCTTTTTTGCAAATCTTTCAGGAGTGTCGAGAACCCGGATATTAACTGCTAATTTCTTCAGATTTTCGGGCAATCCGAACAGATCAGTGGCTATGCCTCCGGGACAGGCCACCGTGACCCCCACGCCATAGTCTTTCATCTCATAATAAAGGCTTCTTGAAAACACCCTTATGAAAGCCTTTGTGGCTGAATAGAGGGCGATGCCGGGCATAGGCATCCAGCATGACATGGAAGACATGTTGAGAATCCATCCATAGCCTGTGGCAGCCCTGCGCATGGCAAACCAGCGTGAAAGCATGGTGACGGCCCGCATGTGGAGGTCTATAAACGTATTGGCCTTCCTCACACTTGTCTCAATCACAGGGGTGAATGAGAAAACTCCGGCGTTGTTGATGAGAATATCCGGATCAATCCCCCAGCAGTTGCAGTAGTCTTCGAGCACATCCGTGACATTGTCTACTGTAAGGTCGAGTTGAAGCATAAGCACCATCACTCCGGTCTCTGCCGTTATAGTGTCGGCAGCGGCATAAAGGCGTTGCTCATCAATATCGACCAACAGCAGACGACAGCGACGCCGGGCAAGCTCCATTGCAAATTGAAATCCTATTCCCCCCGTAGCTCCCGTGACTATTGCCAGTGACGATGACAGGTCATTAAGATTTCTCATTTCTCCTCTTGATGTTTTCTATTTCCTGTGTAATCTTTTCGGGCAGGTTATCGAGGTGTTTGTGGCAGGCCATTTCGCGTGAATACATGCGGGCTATGCAGTAGTTGACGTGATCGCATGAGCATCGATGTTGCTTTTCGTCTCTCATACGGTTTACGAAATCAGGCTCATTGAGCAACGCCCTGCCCATCTGGATAAAATCAAATCCTTCATCAAGCACCCTGTCGGCATTTTCCCGGCTTATCACGCCGCCGACATATATCAGTGGCAGACGGAGTTCTTTCCTGAAGAGTTTGGCATCCTCAAGGAAATATAGCTCTTTAAAGTCAACTTTCGGGATCATGTATTTCCCCACTGCCCTCACTCCATATTTCAACCACCATTGCTTCATGTAATAAGTCATGGAATAGATGGGCATTTCTCCACGCATCACATACATGGGGGCTTTGCTTACAAATCCACCTGACAACACTATGGCATGTGCTCCGAGCCTTTCAATCTCCTTTGCAACGGTTATGCAGTCGTCAATTTCCATTCCTCCCTTGAAACCATCGCGCATATTGGTCTTTACCACTATCCCCATGTCGCTTCCTGCGGCCTTCATAACTTCTTCCATACACTGCTGCATAAACAGCATTCTGTTGGAAAGACTTCCCCCATATTCATCACGGCGGTGGTTGGTGTAGGGTGACAAAAACTGTGATATAAGGTAGCCATGACCTGCATGAAGTTCCACACAATCAAATCCGGCATCACGCGCCGTGCGCACCGCTTCCCCAAACCTCACTGCCAATTCTTTCAATTCACCTTTTCTCAGTCCCCTTACGATAGTGGGTGAATAGAGGTTAAATCCTGTTGATGCGCCTACCGGTATGCCTCCGGCTGTGGATGAGTGGGTCATGTTGCCACAGTGTCCTATCTGTATTGATGCCTTCGCTCCGTGCCGGTGGATTCCGTCAGTAATTTCCCGCAGCTGGGGCACGATCTCCGGACGCAGCCATAGCTGAGTCTTGAAAGAAAGGGCCGACCGGCAAATGCCGGCATAAGCAAGGGTGGTCATACCTACTCCTCCACGAGCCACGCTCAGATGATAGTCACGCAGCATGGGAGTAGGGTCGTTATCTTTGCCCATGCCTTCAAAAGCAGCCGAACGGATGGTGCGGTTACGGAGGGTGATAGGGCCTATTTTTGCGGGAGTAAACAGTTTGTCCATTGTTAAGGGGAAGTCAATATAGGAAAGGGATGATGTAACGGCGATGGAGAGAGGTATATTGTTCGCCGAATTCACGGCTATAGCGGGCATGTAATGAGCGTGCGCGTGGTGCAAGATTGGCGAAAGTCCAGAGTGCGAATACCGCTCCCGGCACAGACCAGGTCAGTATCGCAAATCCTGTCCATTCAGTAAATTCACCGAAATAGTTTGCACCGGTGACATATCGGTATAGCCCGTTACGGGGTATGTAGTGGCGTGTGTCACCCGGTTGCCGCAAATGGCGTATCACATAATCGGAATGAAGGTTGATTGCCATTCCGATGAAGAAAATGACTGTGCCAAGAATAAATAGGGGAGAGGCAAGCCATGAGGCTGCGTAGCGATCCGGAGAGGCAACGAAAAATAGCCATCCTCCAATCATATATGCATTTATCGTGTTAAAAATCATCCCCATAGCTACTATTGCCCAAGGCATACGGCTTTTCCCTCTCATGAGGGCAGGGAAGATGAATGTGCGTTGAAAATAGTGTAATTCAAATAGGGCTGCCATGACGCAAGGAGCCACATCAGTGTTTCGCGGGCTTAATATCCATATCAGCGCCATGCATAGGAATGCCGGAGCCTCCATGACCACCCATCCAATCCGGTTGCTGACCGATGGACCCCATTTGGGGTTATATGTCATGCCGTAGGCGGCTTCAACCCGGTGAAGAGCAATAAATACTATCACGGCAAGCACAGCCATGCTCCCTATGATCAAATCGAAGATGTCCGGTTTAAAAATTATTTCCATAACGCTATTTTCATAGGCAAAATTAACTAAAAATCCTGATGCTGCCAACAAATGATGACTATTTTATAAAATTAAATAAGGAGGGTATCTGGTTTTTGAACCGGACACCCTCCAATCAAATTAGTATGGAATAGTGTATATTATCTATGATTATCTTACAATAACCTTGGCAGTCTTGTCGGCTACACGCACTATATACGTGCCTGGAGCGATACTTACGCAGTACTGGTTGCTCTCTGCCACACCACTCTTGACAATTCTGCCATCGAGAGTGAAGATAGAGTAGGAAGCACCTTGAAGACCATTAAGGGTTACGGAGCCTTTCAGTGCGCGGATTGTGCCGCCCTGAGAAGCTATAGTATCGACACCAGTTGTGGTCTCAATAGAGTAAGAGTAAACCATTGTGTAGGTGTCAGCCATTCTATACTCGCTGTCGAGATAGAGCTCACACCACTGTTTGCCAAGCAACTCGTCTGGCAGAGTGAAGTTAACCTCAGTCCAGCCTGTACCCTTTTCGATTGTGCCGATCTCGATAGGCTCTTCTGTGAAGTAGGAATTGCCATAGAGTGTCATTGTCTCTGCTGATAGGTCTCCGGTCCAAACTTCAAGTCTGATAACCACTGTGCCGCTAATATTCTCTGTCGTGAACATTGGGAATGCAAGACGTGACTTGACATCACCATCAATAGTGGATAAGGCAGTGACACAAGGATGATCATATTTCTCGAAGAGCTCGTTGGTGTAATAAGGAGCCTGGAAGATAGCACCGGAACCGATGTAGTCTTCTGAAGGATAGGTAAGAACAAACGGATAATACGTATAGCGGTTACCTTCGAAGTTCTCAACCATTGGCAGCTCGTAAGGCTTGCCTGCAATTAAATCATAGGTTGCATAAGCACCCTCACCAATTTCGTTGGTGGCATTTATATAGAATGTATATTGATTCTGATCTGTACCATCAGGGAATGTAAATGTAAACTCAGTTGCGTCTACAGGAATCTCACCAACATCGTATGTATACCAGCCTGATTTGTAAAGTATGGAGTATTTGATGTCCTTTGCTTCGAAATACTTACCCTGAGCGCCTTCAGGAGCTTCCCATGAGAAGTTTACGGTGTAGGGATCCTCACCGATTTCTGCCTTAAAGTTCTTCGGCATTCCCGGGCGGTCAATACCTGTGTAGACATTCACATTGCATGTCTCTCCGGCGTCTTCGCCAATTGCTACAGACACGGCAATATTGTTGTTGCCCTGTACGGTGGCGATGACAGCACTCATTTCTTCACCCGGCTTACCTGTTACAACTGATTTTTCTTCACCAGCTGTGACAGTGGCTGTTATCTCTGCATCTGCAGCTAAGTCATTATCAGTCAGATCAACAAGTGGCATGTTGAAAATTACGGTTGCTTTGAGTTCCCCATTCTCAGCCTCAATAGCTTCCAGATTAGTGACACCGGAAGGAGCTTTCGGAGAAAGGTCAGTCTTAGCGATTGATATATTGCGCACTTTGAACTGGTATGCCAGATAATCGGAATATGCCTTAAACACAATGTGCTTGGCTGATGCCTCAGAGATGCAGAAGATAGCACGATATTTGGTGTATTCATTCATTGTTGGCATGTAGGGCTCAAACAATACCTTTTCAGCATCTTCAATGTCGGCATTGGCATCAGAGGCTACATATACACTCATGTAAGCTTCGTCCTCGTTCATAGTAAGAGCAGTCAGGGCGTCAAATTCTACCGCATATACAACGTTTGTGTCGTCCATATTGACTGGCGGACTAACAAGCCATGTGTTGGAGGCTTTCCATGCGTAGTCAGTTGCGAATGCCTCGTCCCAGCTGTCGAAGCCCCATGCAAGAGCATTTTCCACATCTTCCTTAATGACTGTGAACAATGATGCTTCATCGCGGTTAGGACCGAAGAACACGTCAAGAGTCATTGGCGCACCATAGACAGCAGAATTGGAGGTGCCTTTCTCTGACTCAATGTCATTGCAGATAGCGATGACGGTTGCAGTGTGTTTGCCAAATGCATCAGTGGGAGCCACGTTGAAGTCAAGAGATGTTTCTGCAGTTTCGCCTATATATTCGTCATTGATGTAGACTTCATAGATCATATCGTCAAGATTAAGGTAGCCGTTGTTTACACCCTCTGTGACAGCGTCCCATGTCACATTTCCTTCTGTCAACACTACGTTGGTTGGAGCTTTGGGTGTATCATTACCGATATAAACCTGCTTCTTGAAAGAAGGACCCTCGTGAGTGCCTATTGCACTGGCCATCTCAATTGTGTGGGTGCCTTGGGTAAACTCTGTGTTTACCTCAACGGAAGCGCCCGGTTCGGCAGTTCCTGACGTGATTTCCTCTCCATCAGTGTAGAAAGTCCATGTGAGATTTTCAGTAGCAGCATTGCCACCAGCCAATTCACTTGTCATAGTGAAAGTAAAGGAGCCTGCAAGTGCACCCTCAGGGAAGTTCATGCTAACATATTCCGGACGAAGAGGTGCTTCCATGTCTTTCTCATCAGTATTGATGAAGAAAGTTACAACGTTTGAGTCTACGAGCTGAGTAGTCTGGGCAATAATCTTAGATTCTACATCAAGACGGTAATAGACCGTTGGCATGTTTAAGTCATTGGGCGTAGCTGCAAAGAGATACTCATCAGCATTCGGAAGATAAGTGAGGGCCATCTTATAGTCCGGATTCATATCCCCGATAGGAAGAGTCCAAAGATACTCATACTCTCCTGTCTCCTGATTTATTCTGACAAATTCCTTTTGGCGCGTGACGGCATATACCTTCTGGTCATAGGGATTATAAGCCAACGCTACAATCAGATAATCATAATATACTGTGCATATGTTATTGATATCGTTCAGGTCATTGATATTCATAGTCTTTAACGCGTCCCAGTTTTTTTCATCGCGGCCTACACCGAAGATGACCTCTTTCTCCGGAATGTAGTCACAATAGAGGAACCATGTGTTGTAGTCAGAAGCGTCAAGTGAGCGGGAGTCAATCACTTCTCCCGTTTCAAAATCCTGTTCAATAAGCTTGATACCATCATAGGCACCGTCGGTCTGATGCTGAATGAATCCGGTTAGATGTCCGTTATACATCCAGCCGTTAAACATGTGCCAACCTTCGCTCTCGAAGTCAGGGCTCCAGAGGTGGGTCATGGTGCCGTCGATGTCGGTGCTGAAAAGACCGACAGGGCAACCATTGTTGCCACCGATTGAGTAGACATATAACCCGGAGGCGATATTTCTCTGAGCCAATTTTGCCATTGGAGCTTTCAACACACTTTCTACAGGTGTCGTTTCATTCTGTGCAGATGCCGGAAGGGTTGTGCCGGTTCTCTCCATTGAAAGGAAAGCCATCGTTGACGTTGATAGTCCCAGAAGTGCTCCTGTCAGAATTACGTTGGGTTTTCTCATAAAAAAAGTATTAAAGTGAAATATTTATGTAAGACGTTTTTTCGCGTCGTCTCTTATTAGAACAATAGTTTCTTAACATAGCTATGGTTGTCTCTGGCTACACGAACGATTATTGAGCCCGAGAATGAAGAGGCATCAATGTCAGTGTTTCCATATATTTGGGAAGAATGGAGATGGAATCCATAAACATTGTAGACGTCTACTGTAGCTTCTCCATCCAACTCCACATTCAGACAGTTGCCTACACGATTTACATTTATTGAGTTTGCAAATGGGATTTCCTCAATGCCTGATGTCTGATAGTCCTTAGCTCCGATTTTTGTGGCATTCAAAACTTGCCCTGACATATTGTCGAGTAGCATAACAATAATATGAGTGTTTTCCCAGTTCTGCACTCCACCCTCATTAGGAACTTGCTGCAGGGGCATGTCAAAGGAGATCGTAAACTCTTGTTCCTCATCTTGTTTCCACTCTTTTGGCAACGTAGCGCCATTGCCCCCACCGTTGAATGAATTGTAGATGCCCATTGCCACATGGTCAAAGCTTATTTGGTTAAAGGGAATTAGCGAGGGCAATTCGCAATATCGTTTGAAATATTTCCATGAGCCGGGACCATTTGCACTTTCTATCTCCTCTTCACTAATACCGGAGTAATAGTTGGTCTGACACCAGTCGATAGTTGTACCGGTAAGGCCGTCTTCAGTCAAGACTACAACGGCAGTGATGTCGGCGGAGTTAGTATCAAAGGCAAGTTTAGGGGCATAAGTCACTGATACGCGATGATCGGAAGACTCATTATATACCACCTTTTTGATGTCAATCATATATCCGGAACGTTTTGAGAGAATTGCTTCTACAGCGTCACGATCATAAGGATTACCAGTGTAGGAACGGTTGAAAGCAGCCATGGGATAGCCTGTTATGCCGCATTGTGATTTAAGTTGAGTCACGTAATATTCCTGATACATAGGGTCAGGGGTGCCGTGCACAGCGATACCTATAAAGCGATCGGCGTAATCGGCAGAGAAGTGCTGGAAGGCGGCCATGCCTCTTATGCACCATCCACACCACACTGCGGTGCCCTCTTCTTCTACGCATGTTGACTCATAACCTTCCGTGCAGCTCATATCGTAAGAATAGACTGCGGGGGTTGCTCCCTCATAGTTGGGAGTGACGGTCATAGTGTAGCTCAGACTTTGGTTATAGGAGATTGATATGGGTTGTGGGAAGCTGACCTCTGTGCGCGTGTAGGTTGTGCCGAGTTCCTTGGAGGAAGTGAATATTTGCTCTTCGCCGTTACAAGACAAAACTACTGTGAACCCTTCACATGGTTGAGGGGTTTGAAGTCCGATTTCCGCATTTATATAGACATCACCGGGCACTGAAACGTGGCTTTCCGCCGGATTGGTGACATCAATGATATATTCTGCCAACTCTATGTTATAGAAACCGAGAATTTGGGCGTTCCGGCTTTTGTTGACAAATGCGAGATGAGTGGTTGGGGAGGATATTCCAGACACTGCTTTATAAATTCTCTTTACAACAGGATATTGGGGGCTATTGGAAGAGCGTCCTATATAAAGGGCAGCTGAGTTGAAATCCGCCTCATCAGTACCGGTGGTTGATGCATACACCTCAATTTTAGGTTCTGTGTCCGATCCGAATGCAAGTACGTCGAATGCAAGCATCATCTTATCGGGAGTGTCTGAGAGGTCAATCGCTGGGCTGATGAGCCATTCATTTGCTGCTCCTCCCTCATCTGTAGTGGAGTTGCTGCAATAGACGATGCCGTATTGGGTGAAATCTATAGGCACAAAAGCTTGCGACCCTAACGGGAAATAGGCACGCAAATCGTTGTCGGTAGTACCGACTTTGATATCCTGGGCGGTTTTCCCCGAGCCACGGCATGTCCAGTTTCCTAAAGGACGTGCGGGTGCGGTGTCCCGGAAATCGCTCTTATAATATTGGATTGTCGGGTTGCCTAATCCATAGGCGCATCCAAAGCCGGATGCAAGCAGGAGGGATGTCAATAATAATTTTTGCATATTTTAATATGTGTTAACTTCCGCAAAGTTAGGCACCCTTATATTTTCTGCCAATTCTTTGACGTGATTTTTTGCCCTTAATCATGATAATGAGCATAAATTATAGTAAAATATTAGGACTATGATGTTTTATAAAAGAATATCTGTATAAAAATGCATATAATATTTATTATTATGCTGGTAAATCTAATATGCTTCCCTTTCCTTATATGAGCATTGTTCTGATGGCTATAGGATATGCTTATATTATTAAAGCAGAAAAATGTGGCTATGACTGGCTTGCCTTAGCTGCGCGGATATATTCAGAGGGGTTAAGACCGGTAAATTTTTTAAAAGCAACCGCGAAAGAATTTCGTGAACGAAACCCTACTTGATTGGCAAGTCCTTCAATAGTGATAGGCATTGATTTCGACATGGAGTTGATAAGCACGCAGGCTCTTTTAACTCTAAACTCATTGAGAAACACATTAAAGTTACACCCATGAGTTTCATTAATAACTTGGGATATATATTTATAATTCACGCCAGTCAGTTCAGAGAGGTTGGCTGCTGAAAAGCCGGGTTGAAAAATCTCTTCTGATTCTTCCATCACCTCCATAATCTTTAGCATAATCTCCTCCTTGCTCTCTTTTGCAAGCTGCGAGTTTTTATATTTAGTAGAAGTGGAAGGCTCAGTGTCCTCGGAATAAGATTCCTTCTCAGCAGGTTTTTCCATCTCTTGACCAATGTTGACAGTTGCTTCTCTTTCTCGTTCTTTATGAAGGAGCCTGCGCTGTTCCTCGGCTTTGAGATATTCCAGATTCTTTGAATAAAGAACTTGGTTGAGCGACTTCAGCTTTCTGTTTTTAAGGTATATGATGAGAAGCATCATAATTGTAGCCGTCACTATGATGAGCACTATAGTAATGACCAGAATTTGGCGCTCCTCCTTGCGTTTCATGTCGGCTATCTGATTGTCAAAATCTTTTAATTGCTGATGAATTTTCATCTCTTTCACACTGGCAATCTGCCGATAGTTCAAAAGAGAATCCTTTAAAGTAAGATACTGGTTGCGATAATTGAGGGAAATCTCTTTATCAACTCTCTCAAATTGTTTCGCCAATGTGTCAAGACATTGAAGCACGCCGTCTTTTATGTCATATTTGCGGCAAAGTGCCAATGTTTCATTCCTTATCCGGTTTGACTCTGCTAAGTTTCCATCTTGTTGCTCCGCATCAGCAATGCAAAGCAGAGTATAGGCCAAATGCCTCACCACTTCAGGGTCATCGTCTTCAGGGATTGCCTTTTGCATTTTCTTGAAGTAGGATATGGCTCCCTTATAATCCGACTTTGAAAGCGCCACAAGTCCGTAATAAAGGTTCGTGGCAAAGTGGTAGCGCCAGATATTCTCAAGTTTCATGTCGTGGGCGCGGCTTTTAAGAATATTTATTTCCTCTGCTACTATTGAGGGGTCTCGAAGAATCTTGGCAACAACTGTTAGGCTCGAACTTACTGCCACAAAAAGTTTGGCGTCACCTTCTTTATCAGCTGCCCGGAATGCCTCTTTGTAATGCTCGATGGCATCTTTATAAAGTATCTCGGAATTACTGCTTATCTCAGCCATGTTTTGATACATAATCCCCATATTGTAATAATTCCGGCTCACGGGTAGCCCTGCCTCCTCACAGACGTCAAATGATCTCAAAAGAACCCGGCTTGCCTCTGTGTAGTCAAAATAACCAAACATATAGGTCTCCCAAAGCCCATTGAAGGCAGCCACTATCTCTTTCTTCTCAGGCAGAGTCATCTTAGGGGAATAACGGTTGGTGATGATGGAAAATACTGCCAAGGCACTGTCTGGCATAAAGGTTTCATGCAGATATCCTTTCCCGATTTTCATCAATTCCTCTGTGGGCATTGAAATCCACTTGTCGCCATTTTCAACCTTTACTTCTGCATGAAAGATAGCAGTGGCAGCATTTGACTCGGTATGGAACAGAGTGGCGATAAAAACTAATAAGGGGATTAGGAAAAGTCTGGCAGACGCTTCTGAAATAATGAAACGATATCCCGCTTCCGTCAGCCGAGCAGTGAGGAAGGGTGTCATAAAAGACTTGAGCTCTTCTCTGGAATAGAGGCAGTTGAAAATAAGATATATAAAATGTTTGACAAAGCGTGACATTTTTTATTGAAGTTATATCTGCAAATTTAGTCAAAATTCATAAATTGACCATGTTTATACTGTAAAAAATAAATTGAAAAATGAAGTTATGAGATGAATATTGATTGAATATACGATTATGGTACACATTTCCGTTATTCGGGTTGGAATTATACCGGTAAAAAAGTGTAACTTTGTAGCATAAACCCAATAATAAGCATGGCTGTTATGCCATACTTAAAAGATCTGATTTATTATATGGAAGTTATTAAAGACCGAGAATTCGGAGGGGAACGTCCTCTTTTTGGTGCCAGAAATGTTAAACTGGAAAATGTTGTGATTCATGCGGGTGAGTCTGCGCTTAAATGCTGTGCCAATATTGACGCCGTGAATTGCCGTTTTGAAGGGAAATATCCCTTCTGGCACGTTGATGGTTTCAAGGTGACTAACTGTCTGTTTACTACGGGTGCCCGGGCTGCGCTGTGGTATTCCCGTAATCTGGTTATGACCGACACTCAGGTGGATGCTCCTAAGATGTTTCGCGAGATGGACGGCATTGTTTTGCGTAATGTCAGTATTCCTGATGCTGAGGAGACCCTGTGGCATTGCGGCAATGTCGATATCCGCAATGTGAATGTCCGTAAGGCAGACTATCTCTTCATGCATTCTCACGACATAAAGATTGAAGACTGGTATCAGGAAGGTAACTATTCTTTCCAATATTGCCACAATGTAGAGATACGTAATGCCGTTATTCATTCAAAGGATGCTTTCTGGGGCACAGAGAATGTCACGATCTATGACTCCGAGCTTATCGGTGAATACTTAGGTTGGCATTCACGTCGCTTGCGTCTTGTAAGATGTAAGATTTCCGGCACTCAGCCACTGTGCTATGCCCGCGATTTGATTCTGGAAGATTGCGAGTTTGCACCTGACTGCGATCTTGCATTTGAAGACAGTGAGGTCAACGCCACTATCTTGACTCCTGTCACGAGTGTGAAGAATCCTATGGCAGGATGCATCAAGGCTCCTTCGTTTGGCGAGATTATAATCGATGAGCATTCAAAGGCTATCGATCCTGTAAAAATTATTACAGATGCAGAAATTTGATTTTGATGAATTGACGCAAAGACGCAACACCTCCTCCTTGAAATGGGACACCATTGAAGACGGGGAGGTGATTCCGCTTTGGGTTGCTGATATGGATTTCCGCACTGCCCCGGCAGTTACGGAGGCTCTTCGGCGACGTGTGGCGTCTGGAATATTCGGTTATGTGGATGTGCCGGAGCGGTATTATGATGCCCTGATCAGATGGTTTAAGCATCGTCATGACTGGGAAATAGACCGCAACAGGGTGATATACACTTCCGGAGTGGTGCCTGCTATCTCTGCGATCATAAAAGCCCTGACTGTGCCCGGTGATGGCGTCATTCTTCAGACTCCGGCTTATAACTGTTTTTTCTCCTCGATAAGAAACAACGGATGCCGCAACATCGAGAATCCTCTTGTGCGTAAAGAGGACGGAGACGGGTTTTCTTTCCATATAGATTTTGAGGATCTGGAGAAATTGGCTTCCGATTCGCGCAATAAACTTCTGATTTTATGCAATCCCCATAATCCGACAGGAAGGGTGTGGACCCTGACAGAACTGAGAACTATAAGAGACATATGTCACCGACATGATGTGCGGGTCGTAAGTGATGAGATTCATTGCGAGCTTACTCATGCGGAATATAGTTATGTCCCCTATGGACTGGTGGATGATGAGGCTATCGTATGTTGCTCTCCGAGCAAAGCATTTAACACTGCGGGACTTCAGATAGCCAATATAGTCTGTCCTGATGTTAGGACCCAGGCACGCATTGACCGCGCAATCAACGACAATGAGGTGTGTGATGTAAATCCATTCGGAGTGGAAGGCCTTATGGCCGCATATAATGAGGGAGGAGAATGGCTTGGTGCCCTGAAAGTTTATCTTGACGGGAATTATGAGTTTCTTCGTCAGACAGTTGCCTCGAAGCTTCCCGGTTGGAAAGTGTGCAATTCTGAAGCGACCTATTTGGCATGGATAGATGTGAGTGCGACAGGAATGACCGGTGACGAGATGGAGGAGTATCTTCTTGAAAAATCAAAGGTGCGCGTCAGCTCCGGTTCCATTTATGGTGCTCCGGAATATATCCGCATAAATTACGCATGTCCACGTCGCAGGCTTGATGAGGCACTCCGGCGAATTGGCCATTATTAATTGACTGATTGTGACAACAGATATAAGATTAATACGTGAGGGCAAGCCGTTGACATGGGGTCAGCGGCTTGGTCTCACTTTGTCTCTCTCGTTTCCGGCGATGCTTGCCCAATTGTCGAGCATCGCGATGCAGTATATAGATGCTTCGATGGTGGGTAGGCTCGGAGCGGACGACTCCGCTGCCATCGGACTTGTGTCAACAAGCCTGTGGCTTTTCTGGGGTATTTGCTCGGCAATGACCTCGGGCTATTCGGTCCAGGTTGCCCATAAAGTGGGAGCCAATGATAGTGATGGTGCCCGTAAGGTGTTCCGGCAGGGAATCGTGGCTGCACTTCTTTTCAGTTTTACAATTGCTCTTATCGGCATAGCCATAGCCTGGCGGCTCCCTCACTGGCTTGGGGGGGAAGAATCCATATGTGGGGCTGCGTCGTTATATTTTGTGGTTTTCGTTGCGGCACTCCCACTGCTTACTCTTAACTATCTTGCCGGGGGTATGTTGAGGTGTGCCGGCAACATGAAAATTCCAAGTCTGATAAGCGGCTTGATGTGTGTGCTTGACTGTGTGTTTAATTTCCTGTTAATCTTTCCTTCCCACGCCTATGAAATAGGGGGCGTTTCTCTTACAGTGCCGGGTGCTGGATTGGGAGTGCTTGGGGCGGCATTGGGCACAGTAGGAGCCGAGGCAGTATGTGCGGCCTTGATGATGTGGTATGCGTGCAGGCAGCAGCCGGAGATCCGTCTTGCCGGTCATAGAGGGTCATGGAGGCTGACAAAGCCTGTGACTCATAAGGCAGTCGGGATCTCAGTGCCGATGACGGTTGAACATGCCGTCATCTGTGGGGCTCAGATAGCCATCACCATGATTGTGGCGCCATTAGGAGTTGTGGCTATTGCCGCTAACGCCTTTGCCGTGACAGCCGAGAGTCTTTGTTATATGCCTGGTTACGGAATCGGGGATGCTGCGACTGCACTTACGGGACAAAGTCACGGAGCGGGGAGGTTTGTATTGGTGCGCCGCTTCGGTTATATGGCTGTAGGATTGGGAATGGCTGTAATGACGGTGATGGGATTGCTTATGTATGTGTTTGCTGACGACATTATGAGATTGATTTCGCCTGTGAAGGCAATCAGTGATTTAGGGGCGGAAGTGCTGCGTATTGAAGCATGGGCTGAACCGATGTTTGCCGCTTCTATTGTGGCATATGGGGCCTTTGTCGGGGTGGGGGATACCAAACTGCCGGCCGCCATGAACTTCGGTAGCATTTGGCTCGTGAGGGTTCCTTTGGCATGGTGGCTTTCCCACAGCATGGGGCTGCGGGGCGTATGGCTGGCAATGTGCATAGAACTGACTTTCCGGGGCACCATCTTTCTTCTCCGGCTTTTCTTATCTCGCTGGTGGTCGTCCCGTAAGAGCGAGAAACCGGTTAATCAGGAAAATATTTTTTCGTAGTTAATTATAATTATTTCTTGGAAAAGTAGTAATTTTGTACTCGATGGAACCATAAATAGATTTTTTCCATGGTCCTTTTTTGAAGCTTAATCAATAATTTTTATAATAATTCTTAATCTAACTTTAACTTTTAATGTGGAAAAAAAGATTTAATGGCAAGACATTGAGCATGCTGTCTATGATTATTATGACGGTATGCCTTTCTGTGTTCGCCGGATTCCGGTCAAAAGCATGGACAGTGAATCCGTCAGATTTCCGTTATGACATGAGCCTTTATTTCAGACTGACTGATCAGGCATATGAAGATTTGTCTTTATATGAGATTGGTGCTTTTGTCGGAGACGAGTGTCGTGGTGTGGCAGAGAAACTGGAGTTGCCCGATGGCAGCAGTTGCTTGTATATGCGTATACGCAGCAATGATCCTTCAGGAAATGAAGAAGTGAATTTCAGCCTCCTTGATAAGGCCACAGATAAGCTGACAGTTCTTGAAGGAGAGGATAAATTCATGTTTATACCTGATCAAATGGTTGGCCTCCCTTCCGAGCCCTATGTGTTGACTCCTTATTTCAATGTCATGATCATTCCCGGTGATCATGGAACCGTTGAGTTTGAAGACGGGCTATATGCAATGGGAACAGTGCTGACAGTCGTGGCCATTCCTGACACAGGTTATCATTTAGATTCGTGGAGCGATGGTGATACAAATGCAGAGCGTGAGATCATCGTCAACAGTGATATTGAACTGACTGTCTCATTTGCTCCTGCGATCTATAGTGTGATTTTTAAAATTGATGGCGAGGAGTTTGAGATTCTCGAATTGGCTTATGGTGAAAAGATCACATTGCCGGAGGCGCCGGAAAAAGAAGGATACACTTTCAGTGGTTGGGGAGATGTGCCTGACACTATGCCTGCCGAGAATCTTGAGTTCGAAGGCACATATGCTGTTAACTCATACCGTCTGACAGTCTATCTGAATGAAGATATTTATATGGATGAGGAGTTAGACTATGGCACTAAAATAGATATTCCGGAGCCGGAAACTGATGAGGGCTTTGAATTTAACGGATGGGAAGAGGAAATACCCGAGACTATGCCGGCCCATGATGTGGTGATTCATGGCACCATCTCAGGGAGCTCAGCCATAGACGCAATCCGATTGAACGAAAACGAGGCTGTCACAGTCTATGGCCTGAATGGTGAACTCCTCTATGAGAATGTAAAGATTAATGAGGTGAGGGCGTGGCTTACACCGGGCCTTTACGTCATTAACGGTATGAAAGTGATTGTCAAATAAATCAACTAATAACAACATCTTATGCTTAAATCAATTCGACAGACACTGCTGATTCTGGCATTATGCGGTTTGTTTCCCTCCCTTTCACGAGGGGCGACCCTGAGTGTGGATGAGGCACAAAATTTAGCTGCTGAATTTTTTCAGGAAAGCGACATCGATCGGTTGGCACACAAGGATGCCCTTACCCTTGCGCATGTTGTGTCCGATGATGGCTCCTTTAACCCGGTTTGCTATGTGTTTAATGCAAAAGACGGGAAAGGTTTTGTAATCGTGTCGGCAGATGACAGCTCTATGCCGGTGATAGGTTATTCCTATGATTCAACCTGGGATATAGCTTATATCCCTACCTCCGCGAGCTATCTTTTGTCGGCTCCTGTGGATAATGTATATTATGGGGGTGGCGCAACTCGTGTGGCACGTGCTGCTCAGACAGCTAAACTCCTTTCTACTCCGGAGTGGAGTCAGGAAGCACCTTTCAATAACAATATCCCTAACCGCAGACTGACAGGTTGTGTGGGCGTGGCACTGGCTGAGATTCTTAAATACCATCAGTATCCAGCTAACCGCCCTTCCTCGTTGATTAAGGATGGCGAATCAAATGCCTACGCATGGAGCCAGATGGGTAATGGCAATTATCGCGACGGCTATAGTATGGAAGAGGGGGAGGCCGTTGCCACCCTCGTTGCAGATGCCGCTATCGCCATAGGCACTGACTTCGGCATGTCAAGCTCAAGCGCATTTGAAGTTAAGGTGCCATACGCACTGACTTCCTTGTTCGGCTATGACTCAGGCGTATCCTATAAGAAGCGCTCCGAGATTGACCGTAATGCGTGGGATGAGATAATCGTAAATGAAATCGATGCTGACCGCCCGGTGCTCTACAGCGGACAGGATGTCTCGTCGGGGCATGCCTTCGTATGCGATGGTTATGAGATGCGTGGTGACACACCTTTCTTCCACATCAACTGGGGCTGGGGAGGTTCTGCCAACGGTTACTATGCGTCTGATGCGCTGAATCCTGTGGTGAGCAAAGCCCACAGCTATAATGACCTTATGACTATCGTCTACAACATAAAGCCCGCAACCAACTCCCTTGAGTGGTCGCCTCTCCATATCACCAGCGACGAGCGTCAGGTCGGTCTTACCTTGAATGTTGACGACATAACCAAGGGACCTTTCTCAGTGAGGGCAGGTGCTGTCAAGAACATATCCAACACTGATTTCAACGGCAAACTCGCAGTGGCTCTTTTTGATGCGGCAGGTAAGCAGAAGGCTCTTCTCAACGAGGGAAGTAACTTCAACCTCATTGCATTGCAGATCCATAAGTATGTTGACTTTAACTGTACGCTCCCTGCCGGCATATCGGTGGCAGAGGGTGATGTGGTGCGCCTGGTGTCAAAGGCAAATGATTCAGACGGTTGGCTTCCCGTAGCTGGTGACCTTCTGGCTCCCGGTGATGCACTTGCAAAAAATGGATCAATACCTTATTTCAATGTCATTCTTCCCGCCTCCTCAAATGATGCGGACGTCACTGCCGATGAGTGGAGAGTGATCAAAGGACGTGATTATTCCTTCAGGGTAGTGTCTAAAGCGGCAGATAAAGTAATTACGGTGAAAGCTAACGGTTTTATACTTACTCCCGATGCTTCACATAACTATAAGCTGCCCAACGTTCTTGAAGATCAGACTGTAACCCTCGTGGTTCAGAATGCTGCCGATGTGCTCGAGAAGAGTACCCTTTGGGTCACTGCGGGTAATCTAAAGAATCTGCTTGATGAGAATGAGACCTCCACAATAAAGGATCTCACTCTGTTTGGAACTATGAACGCAGATGACTTTGCTTTCATTCGTGAGCGCATGAAGCTTGAGCGTCTTGACATTTCACAGGTAAGCATTGTGGCACTCGGTTCTAATCCCGCCAATGCAATTCCTACCAAAGCTTTAATGGGTTACCGTTCGCTACAGACCATTGTTCTGCCCGGCAATTTGAATACTTTCAAGAACGGCTGTCTGGCGCAGACCGGTCTGCGTTCTATTGATATTCCGGCATCGGTAGGCACGTGGGAATACAATGTATTTGTTGGTTGTAACCAGCTGCGTGAGGTCATCTCCCGTCGTTCTGATCCGGCATGGGTAAACTGGTGCGTATTCTCCGGTGTGCCTCAGGATAAGTTGATCGTACCTGCAGGGGCTGCCGCAAAATATGGTGCGAAAGACTATTGGAAAGACTTCAAGGAAATTGTTGAAGGTGTTCCTGCAGCTCCCACAACTTTCTCCGTAACTGTAGCTGAAAAGAATGGCCTGAAATTTACTTCTATCACAGAAGGCACCGAATTCAATAAGGGCGACCAATATAAATTTGAGCTCGAGACTGACAATTCATTCCGGGATGCTGTGATGCAGGTATATGCCAATTCTACACGCCTTGCCGCCGATGAATCAGGTGCCTACACCGCAACTGTCAACAGCAACACACTTATCCATGTAGAATTTCAGGAGCCACAGGCAACCACTGTTGACCAAACCTGGAAACTTACCGGCGATGCAGGTGGCATTGGTCTTGTCTCAGATATTGTGAACGTGCCTTTCAAGAAGTCTTTTGTGGTGCGTGCAAATGCCATCAAAGTTCCAAAAGGAGATGATGCCGCCAAGTTCTATGGTATAGTGCTCACTGATAAGAATGGAGGTATAAAAGAGTTCATTTCCTCGATTGTAAGCAACTATTACAATGCGAACGCCCAAAATCTCTGCTATAATTTCAACTGTCAGGTGAAGGAGGCTCAGGTGAATGAAGGCAACCAGATCCGCCTTGCCACTTCCTATAATAAGAAGAATTGGCAACTTGTGGAGGGTGAGGCTGATTCCATTGCTGATCGCCTTGAGGCTATCGGCAATCCGGTGATCTATCATAATGTCGTGATGCCTACAAGCGTCACGGGCGCGAAGATTGAAGGGGGTGCTTCTCAGGTGGTACGTGGCATGCCTTTCAATATAAAGGCTTCTGCCATCAATCCTGCTCAGCGTGTTTCCGTTGCTGTCAATGGAGAGACTATGGTAAGCAATGTTGCCATAGCCAACGTGTCAATTCCGGCTGTGCTTGAAGATCTTGACGTTACTGTTACGGTGAAAGATGCGGATGCCGGCGACTACATGGTCTACAACATTCAGGAAGGACTGCTGGCGTCTAAGTTGGCCGACTGCCCCACTCGTGTTAAGCTCATCGGGACAATGCTTGTGAGTGATTTTGACGCTATCAGGGCAAATGCAAGCACTATCATTGATCTGGATATGGCCGACGTGACTATCAAGGGCGCTGCAATGACCGGTAACTCAATTCCTGAAAATGCTTTCGCTCCTGCCAATGCAAGCGCCGTCTCATCCTTGAAGACTATAATACTGCCTAACAGTATTGAGCGAATCAACCAGAATGCTTACGCTCGTTGCACTCAGATTTCGGAAATTACTATTCCTGCTAATGTTAACTACATTGGCGATGGAGCATTTGCCGCTTGTGTAAACCTGAGGAAAATTATCGCTAAGCCTACAGTTGCGCCTACTTGCGGCAAGACTTCCCCGTTCCCATCCGGTGTCCTTTCTCAAATCACTCTTGAGGTTCCAAAAGGGTCGGAAGAGAGTTATAGCGTGCCTTCCACATGGTGGTCAATGCTCAATATCTATCAAGCTCCTGCTGAGGCAAAAGATATCTATTGGGTTAAGGTCGACCGATCACGTGTGGCAGTAGATGCATATAAAGGTAGCCTTGACCGTGTTGAGGTAGGTGAGGCCGATGTGGAATTCCAGCTTTTGCTTCCCAACTACCAGCAACCTTCTTCAAAAAACAACTCATACATACGTCCGGGTGTTCCCTTTAAGCTCTACGATAACGGTGATGACGTGTTCAACAATCTGGATGCATACCACTATAATCTTACCTCGTCTTACAGAATCTACCCTGAGCAGATTGTGAATATGACGGGAGGCCAGCTTGCCCTCAGATGGATTCACTCGGCTACCTCCGGCCCTTGGGTACCCCAGAACCATGAGATTGAGTTGTATTTCTATTATTCCGTCAACTTTGAGAATCAGGAAGGTGCGGAGGATATAGAGGCTCAGATAATTGAGTTGCCCGAAGGCTGCGAATGGAGGAATGTGCCCATGTCGTATTTCCAGTATATGGTGAATGGTAAAGTGAATACCGAGGTCAAGCCTGTTTTGTACCGGGAGGGCAGCGAAATCAAGTTTACGCTTACCAACCTGTCTTCCAAGACTGAGCCGGTAGTTAATCTTATGTCAAAGGTAATGACCGTGCCGGGCAAGACTCCTGAATATGAGGAGAGGGAAATGATCCTTGAGTCAAACAACGGCATCTACACTATTCCGGCTCTTGAGGGTGATACGTGGATCAGAATCAGCACTATCGCTCACTATGAGGAAGGCGACCCGATTCCGGCCGATGACCTCAGCACTCTTAAGAAAGAGGAGGCGGCTAACTACAATGAGCTTACTGTCACCGGCGAAATGAACGAGGAAGATTTTGAGACATTGCGCGAAATGTTTGAGTCACTTGAGACATTGGATCTCTCCCAACTCGAGAACGAGGTCATTCCCGCAAATGCGTTTGCCGGTATGGAGAATCTCCACAGCATAATTGTGCCTCCCACTGTAACCGAAATCGGAGAGGGAGCATTCCAGGGTTGCACCAATATCGAAACCATCACACTTCCCGGTGTGAATGCCATCGGTGAGGGAGCGTTCGAGGGGTGCACTAACCTCAAGAATATCCTTGTTCCATCGTCTGATGCAGCCACCGAGCCTACACCTGCTGAGGCTCCTGCGAAGCGCATCCGCCGTGCGGGCGCACGCAACGGCAGCGGCATCACCGCTGAGTCGTTCCGAGGTCTTAACCCCAACTGCCTGATATATATCGGTGCTCACGAGATCCCTGATTCCGAGGCTTTGAATATTATCCTCAATCAGAATGGGACACGTGTGGCAGCGTCCGATATCATCCTTGACGGCAACCACGCCTTCAATGCCCCGGCAAGCTTCAATCTTGGTAGCCACCGGATCTCTTTCACAGTGGATATTCCCGGAAGTCTTGGGATTGATGACAACAACGGCTGGAAAGGCCTCATATTGCCTTTCACTCCGACGGCTATGGAGTATGGCGTGGAATTTGCTGAACGTCCGGGAAGTGGCATCAATATCATCTCTTTTGATGACGAGACGGCCGAGACAATGACTCCTCAGACTTCAATTGTGGCAAACCGCCCATATATGGCCAATGTGGCTGCTCCTTATGCCTCTGTGCCGGTGACGTTCTATGCCGACGGAAGTCTGAATGAAGACAAAGATGGATTTGACGTGCCTTATACTCCGGTACCGGAGGAGAACGTGGCAGCCGGTAAGGCCTTCTCGCTCTATGGCTCGTTTGATGGTGAGACAGTGGTTGGCACTGTCTACGCTCTTGATGAAACTGCCGGTGCTTTTGTATGTCCGTCTGATGAAGAGAGCGTAAGGGTAAATGCATTTGAAGCATATCTCTGCGCAAATGCCGATGTTGATGCTCCTGAATATTCCATTGGCGAACATTCTCTATGGATCTTTGACCCGGAGGCCTCAAGCAGTGTCGGTAATCAGCTTTACCGCAGCCAGAAAGTAGAGATGGCTACCCTTACGAGCCAGGCCAGCATCTACTACACTACCGACGACACTGATCCCACAATTGTTGACGGCTCACGCAAGCTCTACGAAGGTCCTTTCGATCTGGAGGGTGAGCAAATGCAGATCAAGGCTGTGGCTGAATACAAAGGTCAGCTTTCGGATGTAGTGCTTCTCAACTTCGAGTTGAGGAAAGTGGCTCTCAACTATGAGCTGGCACAGAACTGGAACTGGATTTCGCATAATATGGAGAATCCGGTAGCGGTCAGCGACTTTGCCGGTGAAGAGATAAGCCGTATCCTTTCTCATACTCAGGAAGTTGTCCGTGATCCGAAACATGGGCTTATCGGCACTTTGAAGGAACTGAATCCGGTAGAAGCTTATAAGGTATGCGTGTCGGCTGATGCCGCTACAGCATCCATCATTGGTGTGGCTTATGACCCGACAGCAGTAGTCAAACTGAAGAAAGGTTGGAATTGGATCGGTTGCCCGGTTGAGGATGCAGATCTACTTATCTCAGATCTGCTTGCCGGCCTTGAAGTTGAGGAAGGCGATATGATTGTAGGTCTTGAAGGCTTTACTCAGGTTGATGGTGAAGGTAACTGGAAAGGCACACTCTCACATCTTGAAACAGGGGTCGGCTATCTCTATTTCAGTAATTCTGACAAGGAGTTTGTCTATAGCCTCGTGCCTGCTGAGGGTTCTGATGAGCAGACTGCGAAGGTTCAGTCGAATAGCCAGTGGGTGGTTGACATTCATAAGTATCCTTCCGTGATGCCTCTCACGGCAAGTCTCATCAATGCTGATGGCAGTGAGGCAGACGCAAGCGAATATGAAGTGGCAGCTTTCAGTGGCGATGAATGTCGTGGCGTAGGCGTTTATGTTGACGGCTACATCATGATAAACGTTCATGGCGTGCAGGGCGACGAGATTTCGTTCCGCTTCATCACTCCTGATGATGAGGAAATGGTTTCCACGACTTCTGTAAGCTTCAATGAGATGCCTTTAGGTTCATTTGAGAGTCCATATGAGATAAATCTTGACGGCACTCCGGTGTCGGTTGAATCAATAATGGGCGATGGCTATGACGTTGAATGTGAGAATGGCTGTATTATTCTCAATGGCGATCTGGCGGGCATGGTGTCAGTTGAGGTATATGATCTCGCAGGCAACAAGTTGGCTGTGGCACCTAAGGCCGGTGACAATGTTATCAAGATTGGTGAACTTGAGCCTGGTGTCCGCATCATTGTTGTCCGTACAGAAGATGCATATATCTACCGCAAGGTAATGGTGAAATAAACTCATTTAGAGTTCTGAATAAAAAGAGGAGCACCCTGCACGGATGCTCCTCTTTTTTGCATCGACGTGAAGACATCTCCGTCAAAGAGTAAAACGGCTTTTTGGGATGCAGTTGGTTTTTTATAATGGTTATCAGGAGGTGGCGAGCTTATAATGGTTAAGAGGTGCCGAGCCAATCCAGAAAAGCTGTTCTCCTGACAGGGCTTATCAACTCGTTGCGGGTGTGGGAGCCGGATTTCAGTTGCACTCTCAGGCGACCTCCGGGAAAACGGCTCACTTTCTGTACCGAGTCTATGGAGGCTAAAATCTTTCGGTTTACCCTAAAGAAACGTGCCGGATTCACCTCTTCTTCCACTTTTGCCAGGGATGGGAAAATGTGATGTGTCTTGGTTGGAAAAACTTTCGACAGATGAGCCATCACCGATTCATCCGGCACAGCGATCTGCCACCCATTGAGGTTCATCCCTATAAAATACCAATCTTTGTGAGAAAAAAATTTTTTATATGAAAGAACCTTGTACGAAAGTAAATGAAAAAAATTAAGATTAATTAAACCTTTTTAATGTTAATATGTTTATTTATTAATTAGAAGTTATACCACTCACAAATAACTAAACTGAAGAATTATAATCTTTACTATTAATTATTAATTATTTTGCCCATGAAAAATTTTATTGTTATTTGCTTTTTGTTTGGTTGCATGATGCTGTCATGCACATCATTTCATCAACCTTATGATGCTGCAAGATTAACTTCATCAGATATTGCTGGATTATATGAGGAAGCTAAATCCTCGGAAATTTCGCAGTTAAATGAGGCTTATTGCCTTCTTTCGTCAGCCACAAGAACTGATGGCGTGACCATCTCTGGACAAGAGTTCATGTCATATGTACTCTCCCTCTCAAAGGAGCAAGTAGATAGTTTATCTGCCATATGTTGTACGGTGGAGATGACGGAAGCAAGGGAAGATTGTACCTTTATGCTATTGAGAAACTTCCTGATATGACATCCAATAATGATGTCGAAAATTTATTTTCATTTATTGATGATTATATTTTAATGGGCGGTAATTCCATTGATAGATTAATTTCTGCCTCTGTCAATAAACCTGAAATCATTTCTATTTGTATGATTAAGGCTGCAGCTGCTATTGATGTAATCCTTGTGGATAATATTACTACTAGAAAGACAATGAGAGATTGTCTTGGTAGAGCTATGATAGGAGCTGCGGGAACAATGGCAACTAGTGCAATAGAAGAAGCTATTGTGGCTTCTACCGCAGCTATTCCCGGAATAGATATAGCTACTGCCTTAGTTTTTGCTGGTATGGATTGTTATACAGCCTTGATAGCGGCAAGAGATTTTGAAGATTGTATGAGGACGGTAACTAATAATAATTAGGATAAGTTTTAAAGTTTTTATAGAAATTAAGTGATGGCTTATGCATTGATTATAATCGCTGGCATTGCATTTGTATGCGTTCCTTTGACAAGGCTTGTCGGACCAATTGCATGCATGATAAATCCAAAAAGTAGATTTCAAGATTTATCATATCGGAAGAAGGTTCAGAAAACCCTATTTTACATTTGTATGGGGGTAGAGTTTCTGGTATTGATAGCTCTCTTTATCATTAGCAGATCTATTAAGTAGCAAAATGAAGTAAGAGATTGTGGCCGTAACGAACTGCATTCCAAGAGTTAGAAAGGCTTTTTGGGATGCAGTTGGTTTTTTATAATGGTTATCAGGAGGTGGCGAGCTTATAATGGTTAAGAGGTGCCGAGCCAATCCAGAAAAGCTGTTCTCCTGACAGGGCTTATCAACTCGTTGCGGGTGTGGGAGCCGGATTTCAGTTGCACTCTCAGGCGACCTCCGGGAAAACGGCTCACTTTCTGTACCGAGTCTATGGAGGCTAAAATCTTTCGGTTTACCCTAAAGAAACGTGCCGGATTCACCTCTTCTTCCACTTTTGCCAGGGATGGGAAAAATGTGATTCGTTCGTGTCCGTTGGAATCCATCAGAAGAACATATTTGTCTTCTGCAAAGAAGAAGTTTATATCGTCAATGTTTACAAAAGAATAGCCATCTCCGTCAGACACTAATATCCTTGAAGACCATTGTGTCTTGGTTGGAAAAACTTTCGACAGATGAGCCATCATCGATTCATCCGGCACAGCGATCTGCCGTCGTTGAAATTTTTCTATCGCACGGTGTAGCGGAGCTTCAGATATGGGTTTCAGGAGATAATCTACTGTGTCAAGACGGAATGCCTCAAGCGCAAAATGATCATAAGCAGTGGTGAAAATGACAGGACAGCGTATCTCTGTCTGTTCCAGAACCTGAAAACAGTTGCCATCAACCAATTCTATATCCATAAACACGAGGTCAACGGCAGGATTCTCACTGAAGAAAGCAATGCACTCCCTCACTGATTCCGCACTGAAGACCAACTCACCTTGAGGCTGGATTTGGTTCATGAGTTTCCGGAGATTCTCCAGAGCAAAGTATTCATTTTCAATAATAACATATCGCATGACCATAACAGATTATAATAGGTATATCTACACGAAAGGAACCGTAACAGAAAATTCATCAGGTTTTGCATTGACTGTCAAGGATTTCCCAAACCGACTGTATTGCTGCCGGATATAATTAAGACCCATCCCTGAAGAGGAGGATATTCGTTTGAGACATATCGGATTAGTCACCGTGATGTGATTATCTTCCACCCGGATTGTGACTTTCATGGGATTGCTGGAGGAAACCTCATTATGTTTGGTGACATTCTCCACAAGCAACTGCAGGGAAAAGGGGATCAGCGACTTTGTGGATGCCTGTTGGCTGACATTTTCCACATCAACGAAAAACTGGTTGTGATAGCGTGTTGACAAAACCTCTACGTAGGCTTTGAGAAGCTCCAGTTCCTCTTCCAGTGAAACCGTAGTGCGGTTGCGGAAGGAGAGCACCATGCGGTAGACATCTGTCAGAGATATGATGAAATCCTTCGATTTATCTTTGTCCAGATCAATCAGGGAGTAAAGCACATTCAGGGAGTTAAAGAGGAAATGAGGGTTTATTTGAGATTTGAGTGCGTCATAGCGATACTCCATCGCCTGGTTTTTCAATTCAGATGCCTTTTTGTCATGCTCTTGCGACAGACATATGTAATAGGCTATCTCCACAAATAAAAGAATCAGCAGGTCGCTCAGTATGGTGCCGGGCATATGCACTCCGGATGGGATGGAAAAGAGATGGCATATCAGCATGTAAATCCAGTTGATGACCATAAGACTCAGAAAAGAGATAGTCAGGTCAACAAATGACTTAAAAAACAGATTGGATTGTAACTTGCGTGGAAGTGGAAGCTGAAAGACGATGGCTACGTTTATCAAAGACAGAAGCAAGATAGGGATATAGTTTTTCAGAAAACTTGATATAAAGTCTCCGAGATCCGTATAGGCAAACAAAGTGTTGCATTTAAGCATGTTGTAAAGAGCCTGGAAGAACGTGGCATAGCATATCGTGGCGCAGATGAACCATCCTGCATTGTCAACATAGAATCTGCGGGATAGCTTTACCAATGGTCCGTAAGACGCATATGAATTTTTCAGCTGTCGGGATAACTTCATTTCAGAGAGCAAATTTATATAATATTTTCAATTATTCAAAATTCGGTTATAGATAACCGGGACTGTGTAAAACGAAATTCACACAGCCCCGACATCATCCTTATTTCATTTTACCTCCTGCTTTGTTCTTTTACTATCTTATGAAGATCTTTTGAGTTTGGTTGCCGATTCTGACAATATAAGTATTGCCTGTGGTGAGATTTATTACCGTGCTGCCAGATCCTTCATAGGCATTGGTGCCATTGAGGTCTGTGACCATCACCGGAGCGGATGGATTGCATTCTATCTCCAATGTGTTGCCACAAAGGTTTATCCGTATGTTGTCGGTCAGCAGGCCGGCAATCCCGGAGTTTTCGATAGTCTCCACTGTTTTGAAATCTGACCATCCCTGGGCAGTTGAGTAAGCTTCGGCCCCTTCTTCAGGCACACTCAAGACGGCATTATTATAGACCTCTTCAGTAAAGGCAGCCCCAACAGGCGGTTCGGGATTAAGGCTTATCACTTTCTCCAGGCCGGTTATATAACTGAAGGCTGCTTCTCCGATAGAGCTAACTGAACTGCCTAATGTTATCTTTTTCAAGCCACTGCATGCCCAGAATCCATATGCTTCAATTGTCTCGACGTTATCAGGTATCACCACCTCTGATAATACTACCGCCTCGCCGAAAGCACTTTTACCGATAGTCTTGAGATTCTCAGGAAGTTCTATAGATTCCAAAGATGTGCTGTAGAATGCAAAGGGGGCGATCAGGGTAGTGGCCGGATCAACGGTGTAGGTTGTCATTCCACATGCGAGCGGAAACGAATGGAGTTCTGTCATGTCTTTAGAGTAAAGCACCCCATCCTTTGCCGTGAAGAATTGGTTTTCCGGATCCACTGAATATTCGGTCAGCGAACTCATGTGGGTGAGTGCATTGTCGCCATAAGATGCGAAGTTGGCAGGGATGTGCAAAGAGGTGAGACCGGAATATGCAAAACAGTTATTGCCGATGCTTTCGAGGGTGGTGGGGAAAGTTATTTCCGTCAGAGAGAGTGTGTTCTGAAAAGCTTGGAAACCGATTGTTGTCACCCCTTCCGGAATAACCACCGACTGAAGGTCCTTGCATTGCTCGAAAAGCTGCGAGGGAATCTCAGTAAGTCCGTCGGGCAAAACGGCTGAGGTTATAGCTGTGTAGGCAAAGGCACCATAGCCCAGATAATCAAGAGCTTCAGGAATTTCGAGCGATGAAAGGTTGGTGCAACCGTTGAAGCAACCTTCTCCTATGTGGCGCACTCCGGTCGGAATGTCAATTGATGTGAGGCCGGACGCATATCCGAAGGCAGCCATGCCGAATCGGTTGATTGTTTCCGGAAGCTGGACAGATGTCACCCCTGTCTCCGATATGAATGCGAAGTCGCCGATTGCTGTCACAGTCCATGTCTCGCCATCAACTTCGATGGTGGGGGGAATAACGATATCACCGGAATAGGAGGATGAGGACCATGTCACGTAGACAGTGTTTTCTTCTTCGGAGTAGATTCCATAATCGATGTTGTCTACAACGAAATCGGATGCCGATGCCATGAAGCAACCTTGTAGGGCAACCAGTGCGATTGGTAAGATTTTTTTCATAATGTTATTTATTTTAGTTTGTTGCAAAGTTAAGGGTTTCGTATAAAATCTCCAAGCAATTTCCGACGAGTGCCCCATATTGCCCGACGAAGCTCTGACTACGTGGTATGAAACTTATTTGTAGCTGTCAGGGTTTTTCATTAATTTTGCAGCAGAATTAATGTTTGCAGATGAAAGACCTACTGATGTTTCTGCGACGCTTTGCGCGTCCCTACCGCTGGAATATTTTCTGGAGCGTTGTGTTTAATTTCCTGACAATGTTCTTCACGATCTTCTCGTTCGCGTTTATAATGCCGATTCTGAAGATTCTGTTTAAGTTAGACAACACCCAATATGTCTATATGCATTTATCAGACGGTAAGTTTCAGGATGTGTTGATCAATAATTTCTATTGGTATGTCACTCAGCTTATCGACCGCATAGGGGCTTCCTCGACACTTGCCCTTATGGCTGCTGCGCTCGTTGTGGCTACTTTTGTTAAGGTAATCACGGCTTACTTCAGTGATTATTTTACTATCCCGATGCGCAACGGGGTTGTAAGAGACATACGCAACCAGATGTATGCCAAGATATTGTCACTCCCTATCGGCTTCTATACCCATGAGCGCAAGGGAGATATAATGTCGCGCCTGTCGGGCGACGTAACGGAAATCGAGGTATCGGTGGCTGCGAGTCTGTCGGCCCTTGTCAAGAACCCTATTCTGATAATAGGTTATCTGTTTGTGATGCTTGTGCTGAGCTGGAAGCTTACGCTATTTGTGTTCATCCTCCTTCCGATAGCCGGCTGGGTGATGGGTACGGTAGGAAAGAAACTTAAGGCAAAGTCGCTTGCGGCGCAGGAAATGTTGGGCACCATTCTTTCCACCACCGAGGAAACGATAGGAGGACTGCGCGTCGTGAAGGCATTTAATGCCGAGAAGCAGATGGAGAAGATGTTTGATGAGGAGACCGAGGCTTACAGGAGACTGAGCAATTCCATACAGCGCAGATATTCATTGGCCCACCCTATGAGTGAATTCTTAGGCACGATGGCAGTGGCTATTGTGTTATGGTATGGCGGCACACTAATACTTGGCGGTGACGCTACAATCGATGCTCCCGGATTCATATACTACATGGTGATTTTCTATAGCCTCATTAATCCGGCAAAAGAATTGTCGAAAGTGTCATATACTCTCCAGAAAGGCATGGCATCCTTGAAGCGCATAGATAAGATCCTTGATGCCGATAACCCGATAAAGGATGCTTCTGTCCCGGTTAAGCTGACTTCAGCGGCCGGAAAGAATGGTCATATCAGCTTGAAGAATGTCAATTTCAGTTATGATGGAGAGAGAAAAGTGCTCGATGACATTAATCTGGAGATAAAGCCGGGCATGACGGTGGCTCTGGTAGGGCAATCCGGATCCGGAAAGTCAACCCTCGTGGATCTTATACCGCGTTTCTGGGACACCGACAGTGGATCGGTTGAAGTTGACGGGCATAATGTGAAGGATTACAAGGTGAGTGAACTGCGCTCGCTTATGGGAAATGTAAATCAGGAGGCAATCCTGTTTAACGATACTTTCTACAATAACATAGCCTTCGGCACTCCGGATGCCACCCGCGAGGAAGTGGAGGAGGCAGCCAGGATAGCCAACGCTTATGATTTCATTATGGATACGCCTGACGGATTTGACACCCTTGTGGGCGACAGGGGCTGCCGCTTGTCGGGAGGACAGCGCCAGCGCATAAGCATTGCCCGCGCCGTATTGAAGAATCCCCCTGTACTCATTCTTGATGAGGCCACTTCCGCACTTGACACGGAGAGCGAGCGACTGGTGCAGGAGGCACTGGAGCGCCTGATGAAGAACAGGACAACTGTTGTAATCGCCCATCGCCTCTCCACCATCTCCAATGCCGACATTATCTGCGTGATGCACGAGGGTAAGATTGTGGAGCGGGGCACCCACGAACAACTCATAGCCCTTAATGGCCATTACCGCCGCCTTGTAGACATGCAGCAGGTTTAAGCCATTTCTATCAATTTATTTGATGAGGTTGGGGTGTTTTTGAGAAAAAGTTTGTAATTTTGAAAATTATTTGCTTTCTGAGGGTCGGAAGGCTTTTCCATCTATTGAAAACATGAAAAAGATAGCCATATTCACATCAGGAGAAGGAGACTGCGCATCGCGTCTCGTCTCGCTTTTTAATGAGGGAAACCGTGTCCGTGTAGACCTGGTGGTTACGGACCGAGGTGACAATCGATTGGTTGACCGGATGATTCAAAACGACGTCAACGCTATTTTCCTGCCTCGTGAAGCATGGCAGAACAATCCCGCTGACATCATCAGGCTTCTTGAGGATAATGACATCACTTTGTTGGCTTTGGATGATTTCGAGGGTTCCCTCCCCGTTGAGTTGGAGGAGAAGTATGCCGGAAAGATAGTGAGGCTTACATCGGCTGAAGAGGCTCCGCGTCAGGTTGTGGAGGCTCTCGAGCCGGCCGGCAAGGAGATGGCCGAGGATAACAACCTGTCTGCTGCCGGAGCAGCCGCTCCTGAGGTGCCGAAAAGCGTAGATGAGGAGTGGGCTGAGGCTTTGAAAATTAAATTTGAACCTAAGCCGCAGGCAAAGACGCCGCCTCCAATCCCGCAGGCGGAAGAAGTGGCTTACGGTCAGCAGCAACCGATGCAGATGCCTCAGCAACCTATCGGGATGCCTCAGCAACCGATGCAGGGGAATCAGCAACCCATGCCTCCTTCTTATCTTATATGGGCTATTCTCTGCACAGTCTTGTGCTGCCTTATCCCCGGCATCGTGGCTATTGTGTTCTCATCACAGGTCAGCTCGAAATATTATTCGGGCGATGTGGAAGGTGCGAAGAGGGCATCCCGCAATGCGGAGATATGGATTATAGTTTCATTTGTGCTTGGCATCTTGTCAGCCACCCTCTACCTCCCTATAATGCTTTTCTCCAATTGATACAGGAAGGATGATTATCATATCTGGGTAGAGCGTACGCGATCATAGGCGTCATATCCTTTATAGATTGACGGACGGACTATCCAACGCTGCACACAATACGCTCCCGCCATATAGACTGCTGCCAGAATCCATAGGTTCAGGTAGCAGTTTCTTACTTGAGCCAGGGAGGCTCCGTTGGTATTCATTTTGATGAAGCCCTCCACGCCCCATGTGGCCGGCACACAACCGCTGACCCATTTCCAGAAAGGCGACATGGCATAGCGTGGCCAGGTCAGTCCTGAGAGGAACAGGAATACCACTGAAGTGACTACCCACAGCACGAATATCGACTCACGTTCCCACACCACGCCTTGCACACAGAATCCGAGTCCCATGCAGGCGATTACCATAGGAAGAAGGAACATCAGTATCTCAAAAAGATTACCGGCCATTGGGAAAGAGAACATAAGCGGCACATAATGCACAAGATATATGATCGGAATAATGAGGATTGTGATGTAACACAGCATCTGGCCCAACATGGTCATGACCACGCTCGGAGCCTCATCAACACCATTGTAGCCGATCAGTTCAGGGCGTTCGCGCTTGGCTCCTCCCGCCATGCCGGCAGCCAATATGATGCATTGATGAAGGATAAGGATCAGCACACCGGGCATGATGAATGAGTCGAAACCACTTTCTATATTGCCCATTGAGATGTTGTTGATGGGCATTATATCGCCGGAGACTATGGTGCCTGCCAACGGTATCTCCTCATTGATTTTCTCGGTGAGTATCTCAGATCCCATTTCAGAAGCCACGTTGGTAGAGGCCATAAGGAAACCCCTGTAGCGCAGCAGCAGACTCGACTCACAGAAAAGCGCGGCATTGGCCTGCTCTCCGCGTCCTATCTTCTTGCCGAAACCCTCCGGGATTTCAAGGATGGCGTAGCAGTCGTGATTATTGACGGCATGATGGGCCTCACTCATGTCGGCGGCATATCCGATCACCCTTGCTTCCTGGGTGGCGTCAAGATTGCGCACGAGCTGCCGGCTTTTGGTTGACCGGTCATGGTCAACCACCACCATCTTGACATCCCTGACCAGCTCCGGATTGTAGATAAGTGAATAGATTATCGGATAGGCGATAGGGAGAAAGAGGAAGAAAAGTATGAGGCCCATGTCGTGGATCACCATCTTGAATTCACGACAGTAGACATCAAACAATTGCCTTATAATATTTTTCTTTTTCGACATAAGTGTGGAATATCTTTTATTTTGCAGGAAGCGGGTTTCTCTTTTGCAGGAAGGATCTTTCTCTTTTTAAGGAGCGTAGACGGGTTTCAGCATGTTGTTCTTTATGTTCCACAACATGGTGAAGGGGAGCACCATAAACACTATATATCCCACGAACCACACCCGTGAATAATAGATATGGATGCCGTTGAGGGCCTGGTCAATGTAAATGAGGAAATTATAACGAATGGGCAGTATCCAGCTGAATATCCCTACTGACGAGTACATGCTTTCCACCGGGAATGAGAAGGCGGCGATCGAGAATGAGAGGATGCCGAGAAGCGCGCACACCGACAGCGACATTCTCAAGTTGGGGAGCACCCCGAAGAAGAACAGGGCGAACCCCTGGCATGCAAGCACAAACATTATCTCCGACACCGTGAGCCAAAACCATGAGCCATGCATCGGGTAGCCGTTGTATTTGAACAGCCACGCCTCCATGAATATTGCCACCACAATCCAAATTATTGTCTGCGGCAACAGTTTGGCCACCAACGCCTTGAATATCGACCCATTGGCCATCTGAAGCAACTTCACCGACGTGCCATATTTGATTTCCTGCCCGAGGCTGAAGCATGTGGCGAGGAAGATCATCAGTTGCAGCACACACGGGATAAACGAGTTGCAGAGATAGACGGCATAGTTCAGCCCGGGGTTATGGATGGCCCGCGCCTCGATATTGACCGGCAGGAGCATGGGGGTGATGGCATTGCCGTCAACGCCCACTGATTCGAGAGTGGTCAGTGCTATCCCGGCCTTTGTGTATAACGCGGTGGTCTTGAATGTCTTGAAGAGAAGACTTGCCGGCACGAAATAGGTCATGTTGGTGTAAAAGGTAATCGCCGGCTTGCGCCCTGCCAGCAGGTCGGCCTGATAATTCTCAGGAATCAGGAAGTAGCCGAATATTTCACCCTCCTGCATCTTGTGGCGCGCCTCCGTGTAGCTGTTGCAGTTGGCCACCAGATCCACGAGCTGCATTCCGCCGAGAGTCTGCGTGACTTCCCGTGAAATTGCCGAGCCGTCTTTATCCACCATTGCTGCGGGCACCTTTATAGGCAGTCCCTCCTCCATAAGGTTGGCCAGGAAGAGAAAGCAGAACAAAGGCAGTATGAAGAAGGCCACCCAGTAGATGGGCCGTCGCACGATCTGGAGCACGCTCCTGACGAATATGGCTTTAAATCCCTTCATCGCTGCCTGTTTACTGAATTAGGATAACTGACATGCCGGGACGCAGGTTTTCGATTTTCTTTTCCGGACGGGCTTTGATCTGGAAGGTGCGGGCATCATAATCGCCGGTTGACTTTGTTGCCTGCCAGTTGGCGTAGGTGCCGAGGTCTTTAATGTAGAACACTTTGGCATCGGTCTCAATGTCGAGTGCGGGTATCTTTACTTTCAACACACTGCCGAGCTTGATGTCTTTGAGAAGGTTCTCGCGCACGTTGAATACAACCCAGTGGTCGTCTTTCTGCAACGACATGATGGGAGCTCCTGTGGCCACCAGTTCCGACACGTTAGGATATACCTCGGTGATTTCACCGTCGCATGGCGCCACTAAGTATTGGTCTTCCAAGATTGCGTTTACCTCCTTGACGCTGCTCTTGGCGGCACTGACGAGGGCCCGGGCAGCCTCCTTGTCTTCTTTCTGGGCGCCGGCTTTGGCCAGGTCATACTGGCTTTTCGCAGCCGCCTCTCCGGCTACCGCCGCATCATAGGCAGCCTTAGCCTCATCACGCTTCTGTTCGCTCACCACGCCTTTTGAGAAGAGGTTTTGCATTCTCTGATATGTCTTCTGTGTTATGCTGACAGCCGCCTTCGCCTGTTGCCACAGTTCGTAGGCCCCTGTGATGATCTGTGAGCGTGTGCCCGCGTCCACCTTTGCATTGGCCGCGCTTGCCACATTCTCCATGGCCTGCGCCTGGTCAAGGCGGGCATCAAGCAGAGTGGAGTGTATCCTCACGAGAGTGTCGCCGGTCTTGACCCGGTTGCCTTCCTCCACATAAAGCTCTGCCACACGTCCGGGCAGTTTGCCTGATATGCGGATTTCTGTGGCGTCTGCCTGACCCTGCACGGTGTCGGGTCCTTGCTTGATGCAAAGGAAACCGATCACCGACATGATGGCCAGTATGATCAGGACGATTACGATGGTCAATATAAGGACGCGGTCTTTTGCTGAGACTGCCTCTTCATTGTTCAGCTTCTGATTGCCGGGGAGCCGGTCGGTGGTGTTATCTGTAGTAGCCATAATACTGTTGTGGTTTTCAATTGGCATTTAATTTATTCAACTTCATTAAAAATAGGGGAGAGGTCAATATGTAAGGTTGCCGAGCACTTTCGAGAGGTAGGTCTGGCAGAGCCTGATTCCGATTTCGGCATCTATCTTCTCTGAATTTGCGGCCAGCCATGCTGTCTGGGCGGCTATCACATCATCGGAGGTGAGCACCCCTTCCTTGAATCCTAACTGCGCCTGACGCAGGTTCTCATCCGCTTTCTCAAGATTGGTGAGGGTCATTTTGAAAGTCTTCATTGCCTCATCGAAACTGAACTGTGCCTGGCTCACCTGAAGCTGCACTTTCTCCTCCAGATCCTCAAGCAGCAGCTCCTGGGCGGCTGTGTTTGATTTGGCGGCCTTATACTTGTTCATGTTGCCACCCCAGTGCCAGATCGGGATCGTGATGGCTGCCCCGACAGAGAATCCTCCGCCGAAACGCTTTTCAAATCCGTCGATCACGTTAGGATTGGAAAACGAGTAGGCACCGATAATCCCTATCTTTGGAAGCATGTCGCCTTTTGCAAGGCGTTCTTTCCCTTTGAGCATATTTATGCTTTGGCGTACTATCTCCAGATCCTGCCTGCGCCTGTAGACATCTTCCAGGTTATACTGTGTGTCAGCCACCGCCGCCCCTGCATGGCGAAGCTCCTCGTCTTCAAGCTCCATCCGGGTGTGGACCGGTAATCCGCATATCTGGGCGAGAGCCATCCGGGAAAGGGTTAATCCGTTGTCAACCTTTGTCTGGGCTATTCTCGCCTCGTTGAGCTTCACTTCCACAGTCAGCAGGTCGCTTCTTGTGGCTACTCCCTCATTGAGCATCTCCTGCACGCTATAGCGCAGCGAGTCAACGAGATTGACAAAACTTTCCGCAAGGGTTTTCTTCTCTTTCAGCGACACCACCAGCCAATATGCTTCGTCAACTGTGAATATTACGTCCTGGGTTAGGCTGTTGCGCATTGCCTTGGCCATTTCCTTGCCATAACCGGCTATCTCGTTGAGGGCCCTGATCTGTCCGCCCATGAACACGGGCTGGGTCAGTGTGATGGCTCCGGCGAATACGTTATGAATGTCGAAGCTCATGGCCTCCTTCGGGATCACGGCCACTTCGGTGGGGATGTAGCTTCCGGTGGCCGGGTCCTTGATAGGGGTGCCGGAGGCGTCTTTAAGGATATTGTAGTTATAGCTCTGGGTAGCCGGATCGAAACTCATGGTAGGGAGTTTCGCATCTGCACCGAGGAGGTTGATGGTGTGTTGGTTATACATGTATGTGCCCGTGAAGTCGATGCCCGGCAGATAGGCGGCTTGCGCAGCCTTCTTCAGGTGTTCCGCCCCGCGGATGTTTTCCTCAGCCAGTCTGATTGTCTTGTTGTTCCTTACGGCCATATTGCGGCATGAATCAAGCGAAACGGTAGCTGACGCTGTGGCAGAAACGGTAGCTAAGGTTATGAGCAATAATAGATTTTTCATAAATCCTTGGATTATAGGTATATCCCTTTGGTGGAATCTTGAACGGGGCAATCGGGTCCGGCTGCTGATAAGATGTAATAGAGTCACGGATTTAAGGGTTGCCTCTTTCTGATTAACAAAATTAGTCATAAATTGTTTAAGAACGTTAAAAATAAGGGTTCTCCTTCTTCTATTCTTAAATTCGGATTCTTGATCACTTTATTTTCCTTTACTATTTTCTATATGAATATATTTTTATACTTTTGTAAAAAAATTCTATGGGTGCAATCTACATAATTAAGGGTCTTCTGATATATATTTATGCTTTTGATCATAATCCTCCCCATATTCATGTGGTAAATGGTGGGGATGAGTTTACTATAACGATTAAAGATAGAATCGTAGAAGGAAGAGCCAGATCGAAAGATATAAAGCTTATCAATGATTTTTTAGATCAAAATGAGGATAGAGTCATTGAGTTGTGGAATAAAGCCCAGCGTGGAGAAAGATTAGAAAAAATTAAATATTAAAAATAAATACCAAAGCTATGCTACACATACTTACTGCGGATTATTTAGGAGATTATTCATTACTTTGCACATTTAGCAATGGTGAGAGCAAGATTGTTGACTTAACACCTTTGCTGCAATATCCTGCTTTCAGTGAATTAAATGACAAACAGAAATTTCAAGAATTTGGTGTCTTTAACACTGTCTTTTGGTCAAATGGAGCAGACATTGCTCCGGAGTGGTTGCTGCATAATGGTAAAAATCCAACAGTGTGAATATAATGGTAAAAATCCAACAGTGTGAATATTAGGGTATAAATCAACTTTTAAAGAATGCAGATAAATAGGGATGCCGTGCCGACTGAGGCTCCAGTCGGTACGGCATCCCATTCGTTAGTTGGTTGTTTTAAGCAAAATTATTTTATCACTACTTTTCTTACAGTCGTCTGATTGTTTCCGGCAATACGCTCTATGTAGATGCCCGGAGTGGTCGGCTTCGCGATTCTGATGCCCCTGAGGTCATACCAGCTGCTTTCGGCCTTATCCGTCTCAATACCCTCCACAGCATCCGGAGTGTTCGGGAATCCTCCGAATATAGCCTCAAATGAATTGGTGAGTCCCACATCTTCTTTTTCTTTATCATATTCCCTTACTACCCATATCAATGGGTATCCGGTTAACTTGTCACAGGTTACTGTTCCATGCATATCTCTAATATGATGTTCTGAAATACCCCCATGGAAACTTATCCATTCCTCCACATAGTGGTTCACGATAAGCCCAAACTTATCATATCTTATTGTGTCATCCAGTGTGGATGTAGATATCCTGTTGCCGTGGGATCTGACTACACTCTCAGTCACAGTCTGTACACTGCCGTAATCATCCAGAGGAGTGACAGTGCGCATTTCCTCTATGGTGTCCTCAAACTCACCAGCCAATAAGTACGTAGAGATCTCATAGCTTCCCATGTCACCATACGTCACACTCAGGGGACCCTCATAATCATCCGGAGCGTATAACGTGGCACTCTCAATACGGTTCGGCCCCTCAAACAAGTTCTCCACGGAGAGGATCTGCCCGTCTGTAGCAGCCCATTTCACATCGGAATAAGTATAGCTGTCCTCGGCAACCTGACTGTAATTGCCGGTAGCACTGTCATATGTCAGGCTGCATTCTGTGATACTGTCGGCAATGCCCTCGTCGTCATAGGCGACGGTCAGGCGATGGGTATATCTGAACTCGGTCTCCCCCTCAGTCAGTTCGGAGTGCTCCACCATTGTCACGTTGCCGCTATCGTCACGTGTCACATCATTGCGGTAGCCTGCAGTAAGCTGCCATCCGCCGTCTTTCCATGTCTCCATGAGGTCTGAGATGACGAAAGTAGTGACGCGCTCATCATATTCGCGGACAACTCGGGTGCTGTTCTCAAATTCGCCTTCGGCACTTGTCGCAACCTCGGTTACCTGCTCGACAAGCTGGCCGTTACTGTTGTAGGTATTGGTCTGGCGCATGACGCGACCGTCGGGAGAAGTGACCATACTCATTTCCACAAGGCCGTCAGGGGAATATGAGTATTCGCTTTCATCTGCAACTTTCCATTCCCGGCCATTCCAGTTATAAGTCCGTAGCTCGGTGAACTGCCACCGGTTGGCGACCTCCTCCGCCACCCTGGCATAGTCATGGTCGGCATAGTCTGCCGCACTGGCCGACAGCAACGCTGCGGCACACATAGCTGTAAAAGTAACTCTTTTCATATCCATACAATTTTAGTTGGTAAATTAATAAATCAATACTACACTCACAGATCCTGATATTTGGCTACACCTTTATAAAACATAAATGGCCTATTCAACTATCAGCCGCAAAGATAGATATTTAATTCCATCTGTCCAAGAAAAAATGGATTTAAATCCCTGTCCCGATTTGCTTTCCATTGTCACATCAATATAGGTGATGTAATCAGGCATGGAGAAGTAGCAGACTCCGTTCTGATAGGCAAAACCTATTGATTCATGCGATGGGACTCGAGGATGGTTGGGTTTATCCCCTATTCCTTTTCGGGGAACATCCTGACCATTCTGAGATGGTAATTGGGCTTGCATGCTTGGGAAAGAGGCTCCGAAAAGCATGCAAAGCACCACTGCGATTTTCAGTTTTTTCATTCTACTTGTTTTAATAATTCTTTTGCAAAATTAGTGCAAAAAACTGAAAAAGCCTCTATATGTAGAGTTTTAATTTCTATATAAATTTTACATAACTAATTGATTTTCAATATCCGTTCTTTTGGGATTTCTATGTTTTTGATTGGGGCCTCTATGCGTATTTACAGAGAGGGCTGAAACAGGCATCTTTTAGCCTATTTCAGCTCTCAGAAGACGGTATTCCCGACGGCTACATGAAGTCAAGATAATTTATGCCGGAGGGAGTGGGGTGGCCTTTGAGTTTCCTTATAAGGCTTGCTTTCCTGTTGTAGAAGGTTTCAACTCCTATCCCCTGGAAGGCACTTACTGCCTTCGGTGTGAAGCCGAGCACGAGCAGGAGATACATCTCATAATAATAATCTTTCATCTTCGGGAAATCTCTCCTGAGATTGGTAATGAGATTATCGAGGAAACTGTCGACCGACTCCTCAAATTCCCTTACAATCCTTTTCTCCTCCCTTATATCGCGGAGAAGCGATGACACACTGTCCATGACATCTTTTTTCGCAGCCTCGGTCGCGCCGGCATCATAATACACCTTGAGGATGCTGTCAAGATAGCCATATCCTGACGAGACAGCCCTCCTCAGTTTTTCCCTGACCTCGGAAATCGCCTTCTCCCTGACAGCCAATAGGGAGTCGAGTGCATCCAGCTCCCCTTTCAGTTTCTGATGTTGAACATCTCTCTCTGCAATATTATCCTGAAGAAATGCAATCTCATGATTGAAAACGTTGATTTTGGCATGGAGTTCAAAAATCTCCTCTTCCTGCTTGTTTATCCTTTTCTTTAATCCGGTTATGACTGATTCGTTCTTTCTTAATTGGCCTAACAGTTCATTCTCCCTGTCCTGAAGTTCATTTTTCCGTCTGAGCAAATCCCTGTTGGTAATCTGAAGCTTAACATTTTTCCCCCGTAGCCTTTTAAACAGCATGAAAGCTATCACAGAAAGCAACCCTCCTATTATTATTATAAGGATCAGCCTCATTCTGTTATCTCTCTTCTCCCTGTCTGAGCTTTCCTTAAGCAAGGCATACTGATCAAGCAGTCCTTTCTCTGATCTTCTTGAGATCCAATCAAGGAAAATCTTATTTTCGTCATGATACTCCACCTCCAGCAAAGCCAAAGCCTTTGGATAATCGCCCTTTGCATCCGCTATACGGTAAGACAGCCACCATTGCTCATCGCTTACCGCTTTTAATGAGTCTTCACACTCCTGAGCCTTCTTCAAATCCCCCGAATTTAAATAAGCGAGCCCAAGTCTGTCCCAATTTGATGGTTTCATTTCTTTTGGATAATCTTTATGAAGACGGGTAAGAATACTAATTGCGTCTTTATTAGCATGCAGAGATTGATAGCAATCTCCTAACAAATCTAAACAATAGGGTATAAATTGTATGCTACCTATATCTTCAGCTTTTGTCAATAAAACGTTTGCCGTATCTATTGCTACTTGGTACTCAGTTGCATTATGGTATGCCCGGGCCAGATCATAAAGAGCAAACAGCGTGTATACAGAGTCATTGACAGCCCTGAACTCATCATAACTCTTCTGATAATAGTCAATTGAAATCCTGTAACTTGTCATATTGTCGAATGCATCTCCCATACTGCGGTGGATGAGCGCGAGAAGGAGCGTGTCTTTGACGGCTGTCGCTGTCTCCTCGGCTATCATCATGGAAAGGAGTGCATCGCTATACTCCTTGGCGTTGGATTCGATCATCCCCTTCTGGTAATAGGCCCGCGCACGGAGCGGGTTACGGTCCTGGAGATGGTAATAGTCGGTGGCTATGGAGATGAGGGAGTCATTGGTCTCATCCGTCCCTGTTTTGTAACGCGCCTCCGTGAGCAGAAGCGCATACAGCGCCTTGTCTGATTCCTGTGACAGGTCTTCCGGGTTGACCGCCTCCACTATCGAGAGGGCAGAATCGGGATTCTCGGCAAGCAGCCTGTCGGCCTCCGCAAGCGAGCGTGACGCATTGTCTGAACATGCAGCCCATAGCAATATAAAGAATAAGCAAATGATTGGGATTCGATTTCCCAGCATAATTTTATCCGGTTTATAGAAATAACTTCAGTGAAGGTATAAATAAAAAATGTGGGTTGACAAAATTACTAAAATAAATTTAATCCGCAGCCATCCGAAGAATAAAAATCATTACCTATCTGAAGGAATAGAAGAAGGGGGAAAGAGGAAGGGGGAGAGATGTTGTGAGGAAAGCGTAGGTAATTAGGGAGATTTTCACTAACTTTGCACCCTGAAAAACAAGAGATGCTTATCTTATACAGGTATTTTTGATGAAAAAGATTATCCGTAAACTTGCCCCGGAGACTTATTTACAGTCTTATGCAAGCTTATTCAAATTAGGAACGCCGGTTTTGCTTACCCAACTCGGCATCATAGCCGTCAGCTTTGCCGACACTATGATGGTGGGAGCCTATGGCCTGAATGAACTTGCGGCAGCGGCTTTCATCAACAGTCTTTTTATTGTGGTCATAGTCATGCTGTTCGGCTTCTCCGGGGGCGTCACTCCCCTGATCGGGGCGCTCTACGGGCGCGGAGAGCATGAGGAGGGAGGCACGATGCTCAGGGCGGCCCTTCAGGTCAACATAATGGTGGCTGTGGGTTTCACCCTGCTGATGGGTGGCCTTTACTTCCTGCTTGACAAGTTCGGGCAAGATCCTGATCTGCTCCCGCTTGCACGGGAATATTTCCTGATTCTCCTCTTCTCCCTGATTCCGATGGCAATCTTCAACTGCTTCCAGCAGACAGCCAACGGCACTACCGACACGTCCACGCCGATGTGGATGATACTGGGGGCCGACGTGCTGAACATAGGGGGCAACTATGTGCTGATTTTCGGAAAATTCGGTTTTCCGGAATTGGGTCTTTCAGGAGCCGGAATCAGTACGCTGGTGGCACGCACGTGCAGCTGCCTCGGCATAATAGCAGTGTTTGCTTTCAGGAAGCGTTATAAGGTGTATTGGCATGCGCTTTTTCATTCCCATGCCGGGGTGGGACGGCGCCGTCAGCTATGGATCACGTCTTATCCCTTGATGGTGCAGAGCGGGATAGAGTGTGGCCTGTGGTCGGTAGGGGCTGTGGTCAGCGGATGGTTTGGGAAAATACAACTCGCGTCTTATCAGGTCATGAACACCATCGCCCAGCTGGGATATATGACCTATATGGGCTTCGGCATCGCCACTTCGATCAGGGTGGCCAATTACACCGGAGTGGGCGATATTGGGGGCATACGCCAGATCACCAAGGCCGGATTGCATCTGGTGCTCGCGCTCGCCACGTTTGCTTCCCTTGTGTTTCTTCTGTTTACGGAGCCGCTTGTGCACCTCTTCACCCCGGAGCATGAGGTGGCGCTCCAGGCCTTGCTGCTGATAGTGCCGCTGATACTCTATCAGTATAGCGACGGCGTGCAACTCACTTATGTCAATGCCCTCAGGGGCACTTCAGAGGTGAAGCCGCTGCTGTGGATTTCAGTGGTGAGCTATATCGTGGTCGGCATTCCGCTCATGCTCCTGCTCGCGGTCACTTTCAAGATGGAGACGGTCGGGGTGTATTACAGTTTTTCAGGCGCGCTGCTTACGGCAAGTGTGCTTCTGATTCTGGTTTACAGAAGGGTGCTCCGGCGCATGGAAAAGGGAAAATAACAACAAAATTGCGGTTGTTAAGACTCTTTAATACTAAAAATTGTGAATTCTCACAGAAAAATTATTACTTTGCATTCCAAAACCATATCTACAAATATTAATGGGTAAAATCATAGCAATAGCGAATCAGAAGGGCGGCGTGGGAAAGACCACGACGGCGTTCAATTTAGGTGCCTGTCTGGCTCTTGACGGCAAGAAGGTGCTTTTGGTTGATGCTGATCCACAGGCCAATGCCACTTCAGGTCTCGGCGTCGTCCCCGAGGATGGCGACCTGTCGGTCTATGAATGTATTGTCGACGGAGCCTCCGCTTCTGATGCGGTCATGAAGACGTGTGTGGAGAATCTTGATCTTATATGTTCGCGTATTGATCTGGTTGGGGCGGAAGTGGAACTCATGAACCGCCGTGACCGGGAGAAGGCCCTTTCAAAAGTGCTTGAGCCCCTGAAAGATTCCTACGACTACATACTGATTGACTGTAGCCCGTCGTTGGGCATCATAACCGTGAACGCCCTGAGCGCGTCGGATTCTGTCATCATACCGGTGCAGGCCGAATATTTCGCCCTGGAAGGGATATCGCAGTTGCTCAACACTGTGCGCATCATAAAGAGCCGGCTGCGCCCGAGCCTTGAGATCGAGGGTTTCCTGCTCACTATGTATGACGCGCGTCTGCGCCTCGCAAACCAGATTTTCGAGGAGCTGAAAGGACATTTCGGCGACATGGTGTTTACTACGGTAATCCCACGCAACATAAAGCTTTCGGAATCTCCGAGTCACGGTCTCCCGGTGATGCTCTATGATCCGGAAAGCAGAGGCTCGATAGCCTACGGGCAGCTGAGCCGTGAGCTTATAGCACGCAACAGACGGAAGAAAAACTGACCGATTCTCAGATCGGCCAACAACTAACAATAACGATCAACGACATTCAGACAATGGCTTTGAAAAGAAATGCATTGGGCAGGGGACTGGATTCCCTGATTTCAATGACCGACATACAGACCGGCGGTTCCTCGGCAATCAATGAGATTGACGTGGAGCTGATCAACCCGAATCCTGACCAGCCGAGGCGCACCTTCGACGAGGAGACCCTGGAGGAGCTCGCAGCCTCTGTGCGTGAGCTGGGAATCGTGCAGCCCCTCTCCCTACGCGATGCCGGCGACGGCACCTATCAGATCATCGCCGGAGAGCGGCGATGGAGGGCCGCGAAGATGGCTGACCTGAAGACCGTGCCTGCATATGTGCGCACGGCCTCTGATTCCGAGGTGACGGAAATGGCCCTTATCGAGAACATACAGAGGGAAGACCTGAATGCGATTGAGGTGGCGTTGGGGTTCAGGAAACTCCTTGATTCATATGGTCTCACTCAGGAAAGGCTCTCGGAAAGACTCGGAAAAAAGCGTGCCACAATAGCCAATCATCTCCGGCTCCTGAAGCTGCCGGCCGAGATCCAGCTCGGGCTGCGCGACCACAAGATCGACATGGGCCATGCGAAGGCTCTCCTGGCAGTGGCCGATCCGAAAGCGCAACTCAGCCTCTATGACCGTATAATCAAGGAAGATCTCTCAGTCAGAAAGGTGGAGGAGATGGTGAAGGCTATGGCGGAAGACTATATCGAAGTGCCGAAACAGGAGAAGATTCCGGTTGACAATTCCCGATATGAAGGCTTTGCCAAGGCTCTGAACGATTATTTCCCCACTCCGGTGAAATTCTCGCGTAAGGCCGATGGAAAAGGATCTATAACCCTGAAATTCACTTCTGACGAGGAATTGCAGCAGCTGATGCAGTTTTTTGAGAAGATGAAAGGTTGATATGGCTGAGACACTGACACTACACCCGGAGGGCAACCGAGCCGCCGCACCACGCTTTTCTTTCAGGAGAGTGGGGGTGTGGTGTGTGATGCTGCTGGCTCAGATATGCTGCTGGCCGGGGCTTATGCAGGCTTCCGCAGCTTCCCTCCCTGAGCGGATATCACAGCTTCCGACGGCAGATCCGGGTGATGCCCCTTCCGACTCATCTGTCTATCTTGATGGAGAAGTGCTGGTTAGGACTCCCCTTGAATATTCATATGAAGAGGCCGAAGACACCACACGCACAGTGGTGGTTGACCCGAAATCTCCTTATGGACTCGACGGAAAGAAAGTTTTTGACCCGTCGCCTACAAGGGCAGTGTGGATGTCGGCTCTCTTTCCCGGTCTCGGGCAGGTCTACAACCGCCGCTACTGGAAACTGCCTATCATAGTGGGAGGATTCATGGGGCTTGGATATGCCACAAGCTGGAATAACAAGCAGCTTACAGAGTACACCCAGGCATATCGTGACCTTATGGACAGCGATCCCTCCACAAACTCTTACATGAACTTCTTCCCTCCCACCACGAAGGAAGATGATCTTGACAAGACATGGCTCACCAACACCATGAAGACACGCCGTGACTTCTACCGCCGTAACCGTGACCTGTGTATCATATTCTGTGTCGGTCTGTATATGTTATGTATGGTTGATGCATATGTGGATGCGTCGCTTGCACACTTCGACATTTCTCCTGACCTCTCCCTTGACTGGAGCCCGACCCTGATCATCAATCCCTCCACCCGCGACGTGAGTGCCGGTCTTAACTGGGCATTCAATTTCTAACTCCCTGAAATAAGGTTTTCCCTCCACTCCCAAAAGTTTTTATCTTATGAAAAGACACTTCCTGACCTTTCTGCTGGCCGCTGTCTCAATGGCAGGCTTTGCAAAAAATGATAAGAATCAGAATGTGCTTGACCTCAAGACAAGCATAACTGATCCTGCGATTGTATATCCTGAAAGTTTTGAGGCGGACACGCATAAAATGCTTGAAGGCTGGTTTCTGAAAAACTATACCGCCACTGACACACGTTATGCCACTGAACCGGATGCTGATGTGGCAGATGCGGAGATGGAGAGGCGCCTTGCCGCCCTTCCCACCGTAATAGAGATGCCCTACAACCAGATTGTGCGCAGCTATATCGACCGCTACACCAAGAAAGGACGTGAACAGGTGGCTGCAATCCTTGGACTCAGCCTTTACTATATGCCTATTTTCGAGCAGGCACTTGAAGAGCAGGGGTTGCCGCTGGAGCTTAAGTATCTTCCGGTGATTGAGTCGGGCCTTGATCCGAACGCCGTCTCGAAACACGGGGCCACCGGCCTTTGGCAGTTTATGCTTGGCACGGCGCGAGGATTGGGTCTGGAGGTCAACAGCCTGGTTGACGAGCGGCGTGACCCATATGTGGCGTCAGAAAGGGCTGCCGCTTATCTGAAGGACCTTTATGCCACTTATGGCGACTGGTCGTTGGCAATCGCAGCATATAATTGCGGCCCGGGCAATGTCAACAAGGCAATCAGGCGCGCAGGAGGGGAAATCAAAGACCATGATTTCTGGTCGATCTATAACTATCTGTCGCCTGAGACCAGAGGCTATGTGCCGATGTTCATAGCTGCAAATTACGTGATGAAATATTATCCCGAACACAATATATCGCCCGTGTTGCCGGTGAAGCCATTGGTCATGGATACGATTCAGGTGGCGGAGAGAATACATTTCAATCAGATCTCAAAGGTGCTCAACATTCCGGTGGAGGAACTCAGGATACTGAATCCACAGTTCCGGGCAGACGTCATACCGGGTTCTCCCGAAGCACAGTACACCCTCATACTGCCGTCGCAACAGATCCACGCCTATCTGATGAGTGAGGATGAGATCCGCAATTATGAACGTGACAAATATAGCAAACGTTCTACGGTGACTCCAGGCGAAACGCCTGCGGATGCCATGCTTGCCGTCGAAGAGGGTGATGACCCGCTATCCGATATGGGGGAGGCTGACGTGGCATTGGCTGTCACGCAGGGGAAACCGTCGGTTGTGATGCATAAGGTGGTGGCAGGCGAAACGCTTGCCTCAATCGCAAAGCGATATGGAGTCACAGTGGCCGACATAAAGGAAAGCAATAATCTCAGACGCAGTGCCGTCAGGGTGGGCCAGCAATTGCGTATCTCCACCACATCATCGGAGGCCCTCATGGAAAGCACAGTGGCAGCGGTCAGTCCAAAGAAGCCGGCTCCCTCGGCAAAAGCTGATTCCTCAAAGAAAACATCATCCTCTAAAAACACAAAAGCATCACAGCCTAAGCAGCCTGCCGCTCCGTCAACCCATAAACTGAAAAACGGCGAGACCCTCTCATCGTTGTCAAAGAAATATGGTGTGAGCGTAGATGCGATCAAGAAGGCAAATGGAATGACTTCTGACCGGCTCCGTGCGGGAGAGACCATAAAGATTCCTTCCAAAGGCACAGGAAGCGCGAAATCATCAGGCAGCAAGTCATCCGTAAAGTCGTCAGGCAAATCATCAGGCAAGTCATCAGGCAAATCGAGCGGAAACAAATCTACATCCAAGAAGAAAAAGCGCCGTTAAACTGTCATTGAGGTCATGAAAAGAGTCAGGGAGGATTCGTGAAACATTCACGAATCCTCCCTGAGTTTTATCAGTTGGCCGGGGGTGACGACTGTCAATTGCCACCGCAGCAACCGCCGTCGCCGCAGCAACCGCCGTCGCCGCAGCAACCGCCGTCGCCGCAGCTTCCTTCGGAGCCGCAGCCACAACCGCCGCCGCAACCATGCTGGGGTTTAAGCTCTTCTGGAGTGGCGTCGCGTACTTCATCAACTATGCCGTCATATCTTACGGTCAGGCCGGCAAACGGGTGATTAAAGTCCATTTTGATCTTGTCATCACCAACCTCTGTCACACGACCTTCCACACGATAGCCCTCGGCAGTCATCATCGGCAGGATGGCACCTACTTTCACTTCATCAGCGAGTTTGCCGTCGCGCATAAAGATTTCCTTGTCAAGAGTCAGCAGATAGTCATCGTTACGGTCGCCAAAAGCAGCCACGGGAGGGAGAGTGACAGAAAATTTATCACCCTTGGAAAGGCCTTTCAGGACCTCCACAAGACCCGGAATCACCTCCTCTGTCACTCCAAAGACCATTACGTCGGGAGCGTCAGCCGGTGTTTCAAACAAAAGTTCGCCATTGGCATCATTATAAAGTTTATATGAGTAAGCCACAAATTTTCCGGGCTCAATTATTTCTTTTCCCATATTTATTATTATTTTTAAAGTTTGTTTTATCAATACTTCGTTAAAATTTAATTTATGCCGTTGAAAATAAATGAGTTAG